>CAZXQM010000001.1:0-42642 GCA_964643455.1 uncultured Vampirovibrio sp.
TAGAGCGCACCCCTGATAAGGGTGAGGTCGGTGGTTCGAGTCCACTGCGGCCCAGTTTTAAAAAGACAATAATAGCAAGGCTTTCAGACCTTGCTTTTTTAATGCAAATTTGGGGAAAAACTATTTTATGTAATATTTATGGACTTTTAATAAATTTCTGGGACATTAATACAGCTAGAATTTAATAAAAATTCAAACAGACAGCCGATTTGAGGCTGTTTTTAATATTGAGATGTACCGGTCTTTTCTTGCACTCAAGTACGCACTCTTTTGCACTAATTTTCTGTCACCCTGAATTTATTTCAGGGTCTAACCTGCTCACAAAGAATGTTTAAAGTCAATGCAAATAAGTGCAATTTTATTTTCGCTTGCAAATTGAGATAACCAAAATTATCAATAAGATTTGGATATCATTTTTAATACCTTAATTTACTTATTTATAATTTCTACAGCTCTTACAGTTTTTCTATCATCTTTTTTGTTAATGTATTGAAATGTGCCAACTTCTGCAAAGCATTCTTTTCTACTTATTTTTACAAGTTGATCATCAACATAATTATTATCTGGAGATAAAAATACCAATCTACCATTTAACTTGCAAGCAGTTTTATAATCATATGAATCCCAATTAATGCGTGGACATATATGTCCTAAAACGCCATTATCTAAAACTTGTAATACTAAAAATTTTGACCCGTCTGTACATGCTTCATTAGAATTTGCATAAGAAAAATTAGAACTAAATAAAAATAGAGTAGCTGCTAAATATACAAACTTTTTCATAAACACCTCACTATTCTGAACTTACTATAACATGAAAACAGATACCATATTTATTTTATATTTATCCCTACTTGACTTCTGTCTCAAAACGAGTGATGAATGTGTTACACCAAGCATTACAAGGATTTTGAGACTATGGAAACTTTTCATGATTTATATAAAGATTTATATAATAGTTTTGTATCTTGTTAAAATGAAATTGATCGACATTGCAAAAACAATGAATCAATTCTAAGGTTTTATGCGCATATAAAAAATGAACTTGGAATTAAAGATTAATAGAAGATATAAAAATTTATTTTTCATTTATCAATATTATCAAGTTTTATTTTTCCGCTCTGCCTTGTTTTTCAAACTTCCTAAAATCTTTTTGTTTAATGCGATATTTTTTACTTTTACTTATATATTTCAAAAAGTTATAATATTTGAATTTTTGTAAAATTTTGTGTATCATATTTTTGATATAAAATAACAGAAATTGATATTGAAAAATGATTAGAATTAAATTGTCAGAACTACTTGGTAAAAACAAAATGACTCGCAAGGCACTTGCTGAACTTGTAAATGTAAGGGCAAATACAATTGGTGATCTGTACAATGAAAAAACAAAACGTGTAGATTTGGAATTAATTAATAATATATGTAATGTTTTAGAATGCGATTTAACAGATTTAATAGAATATAGACGAGATTAATAATAAATATCATCAAAATTTAAAAGGTGTATGAATGAAAGATGAAAAACAAATTGAATTAGATTTTATAGAAAAGTTAGAAGACTTAAAATATGTATATCGTAAAGATATAAAAGACAGAACATCTTTAGAGACAAATTTTAGGGAACATTTTGAACGTTTAAACATGGTAAAATTGAGTGATTCTGAGTTTAACCGTTTAAAAGAAAGTATTATTGATTCAAATGTTTATGAGTCTGCAAAAATTTTAAGAAGTATAAATACACTCATTAGAGATGATGATACTCCTTTACAATATACATTAGTGAATATTAATGATTGGTGCAAAAATGAGTTCGAAATTATTAATCAATTAAGAATAAATACTGAAAATAGTAATCATCGTTATGATGTAATAATTTTAATTAATGGACTACCAATTGTCCAAGTTGAATTAAAAACACTACATATTAATCCTAAAAAAGCCATGGAACAGATTGTAAACTATAAGAATGATACTGGCAATGGTTATACAAATTCTTTATTATGCTTCATACAATTATTTATTATTTCTAATGAAACTAAAACTTATTATTTTGCAAATAACAATAAAGAACATTTTAGTTTCAATGCTGACGAAAGATTTTTACCAATTTACGAATTAGCAGATAAAGATAACAATAAAATTACTCACCTGAATGAATTTTCACGAAGATTTTTAGAAAAATGTACTTTAGGACAATTAATCAGTCAGTATATGGTACTTGTTGCCAGTGAACAAAAATTAATGATAATGCGACCATATCAAATATATGCTGTTAAATCTATTATGGGTTGTATTGCTCAAAATAGAGGTAATGGATATATTTGGCACACAACAGGTAGTGGGAAAACTCTAACATCTTTTAAAGCTTCTACACTATTAAAAGAACGTCCTGAAATAGAAAAATGTTTATTTATCGTAGATAGAAAAGATTTAGACAGACAAACTCGTTTAGAATTTAATAAGTTTCAAGAAGGATGTGTTGAAGAAAATACTAATACTGAAAACCTAGTAAAGCGTTTAGAATCAGAAGATTATAAAGACAAAGTTATAGTTGCAACAATTCAAAAATTGGGATTGGCATTGAACGACGATAGTAAACGTAATAAAGAAAAAAAGAAAAACGGAGAATTAACTTATAAAGAGCGTCTTTCAAAATTAAGAGATAAGCGTATAGCTATTATCTTTGATGAATGTCATCGTTCTCAATTTGGAGATTATCATGATGCGATAAAGTCGTTTTTCCCTAAAGCTCAACTTTTCGGATTTACAGGGACACCTATCTTTGAAGAAAATGCTACATATAAACAAATTGATGGTACTATAGGCTCATACATTACAACAAAAGATGTTTTTGAAAAAGAATTACATGCTTATACAATAACAAATGCTATAGATGATAAGAATGTTTTACCATTTAAAATAAATTATTTTACGTTATATGAGAAAGGTAAAAAAACTAATAAAAAATCTATAAAAAAAGCTATTGTCGAAACTATTCTTTCCAAACATGATGCTGCTACCAATAACAAAAGATTTAACGCAATATTTGCAACGTCATCCATAAATGATGCTATAGACTATTATCATCTATTTAAAACAATGAAAGATGACCCAAAATATAATCGCAATAGTAAATTTTCAAAATTAAACATAGCCTGCGTTTTTTCTCCTCCTGCAGAAGGAAATAAAGATGTTCAACAATTACAAGAAGATTTACCACAAGAATTAGAAGACAACAAGAAAAATCCTGAAGAAAAAAAAGCAGAACTAAAGCAAATTATTGATGATTATAATTATCAATTTAATACAAATCATACAATTAATGAATTCGATTTATATTATCAAGATGTTCAAAAAAGAATTAAAGATCAACAATATTCAAACTCTGATTATCCTCATGAAAATAAAATAGATATTACAATAGTTGTTGATATGCTTCTAACAGGCTTTGATTCAAAGTATTTAAATACTTTATACGTTGATAAAAACTTAAAACAACATGGATTAATCCAAGCTTTTTCAAGAACTAACAGAATTCTGAATGATACAAAACCTGCAGGATTAATTTTCGATTTCAGGGGGTTAAAAACTGAAATCGACGAAGCTATTAAATTATTTTCAGGGAAAGATAATAGCAAAAGAGCTAAGGAGATTTGGCTTGTTGATCCAGCTCCAAAAGTTATTGAAAATCTAAATGAAGCGGTTGTTAAATTAGAAAAATTTATGGAATCCCAAGGCTTAGAGTGTAAGCCTGAGCAAGTAAGTAATTTAAAAGGTGACCTTGCGAGATGTGAATTCATTAATAAGTTTAAAGAAATTCAACGTTTAAAAACTCAACTGGATCAGTATGTAGATATTGATGAAGAAAATAATTCAAAAATTAATGAACTTATACCGGAAGAAACTATGCAAGCCTTTAGAGGGGTTTACCTTGAAATTGCACAAGATATAAAAAATAAACAAGATAAAAATTCTGGTGAATTACCACCTGAAGTACAAGAAACAGATCCTGAATTCATTTTATTTGCTTCGGCACTTATTGACTATGATTACATAATGTCTCTAATTGCACAATGCACACAATCTGATACAAGCAAAAAAGAAACAATGAGTAAAAAAGAATTAATTTCTTACCTATCTTCTAGTTCAAATCTATTAGAAGAAAAAGATGATATTGTTGAATATATAAATACTCTTGAAACTGGCAAAGGAATGAGTGAAGATGCAATAAAAGCAGGATTCAAAAAGTTTAAAGACGAAAAGTCCAGCAATGAAATATTAAAAATATCACAGAAGCACGATATTAATGTTGATATTTTGAAAAAGTTTATTGAAGAAATCATAAAGCACAATAGATTTGATGGTGAAAAATTGACCGATTTGATGGAACCGTTAGATTTGAGTTGGCGTGAGAAAACAACAAAAGAACTTGCTTTAATGGAAGATATGGTACCTTTGCTAAAGAAAATGGCAAATGGTCAAGAAATTATTGGATTAAAAGCTTATGAATAATAAAATTGTTGAACCTGAACTAAGATTTTCAGAATTTAAAAACAAATATAAAAAGATAAAATTTATAGACGTCGCTGATAAAAATAAACGTTGGAGTTTTACTGGTGGTCCATTTGGTTCAGATTTGCAATCTTCAGATTATACAAATAAAGGTATCAGGATTATTCAGCTTCAAAATATAGGAGATGGTTTTTTTGATAATTTATATAAAATATATACATCTGAAGCAAAAGCAGAACAGTTAAAAAGCTGTAATATTTATTCGGGAGATATTCTTTTATCAAAGATGGGGGATCCTGTCGGGAGGTCCTGCATTGTTCCGGCATATGAAGATAGATACGTAATGTGCTCAGATGGAATACGTGTTGTTGTTGATGAACAAATATACAACAAATACTATATTTATTATTTAATTAATACTCGATTTATCCGTAAGAATATAGAAAGAATAGCAACAGGTTCTACAAGAAAACGTGTTGGATTGGAAGATTTAAAAAGTATTAATCTTATAATAACTAAAGATATAGGTGAACAAAATAAAATTGCAGAATGCTTAAATTCTATTGATGAATTGATTGCAGGTGAGGAAGAAAAATTAATTGAACTAAAAAATCACAAAAAAGGCCTCTTGCAAAAATTATTTCCTAAAAAAAATTCTTCAACTCCCGAGTTAAGATTTCCAGAATTTAAAGAGGAATGGAAAAGCATAAAATTAGAAAATATTAGTACTTATCAAAATGGTATTTCATACGAATATCAAATTGATGATAAAGGAAAATTTTACTTAATAACTCTTAATAGCCTTGATATTGAAGGTAATTTAAAACAAGAGCATAAAAAAATAAATAACCCAGAGTGGATTTTAAATAAAGACGATTTAGTTATGGTGCTAAGCGATGTTGCTCACGGAAATTTTTTAGGTTTAACAGATATAATTCCCGAGAATAGGAAATACGTACTTAATCAGCGAATGGCTCTATTGAGGATAGAAAAGACTTATAATATAAAATTTGTAAGATATTATATAAATCAGAATCAACAATATTTTAAATCAGTTGGACAAGGATCAAGCCAAAAAAACTTAGCTAAAGATGCTATTTTAAACTTTGATATATTAAATCCATCAAAAAAAGAACAAGATAAAATAGCGGAATGCATAAGTTCTATTGATGAATTGATATCTGCACAAGCAGAAAAAATTGAAGTTTTAAAATTTCATAAAAAAGGTTTAATGCAAGGTCTATTCCCATCTTTAGAGGAGGTTAAAGATGAGTATTGATAAAATTAAAACATATGATTCTTTACAAGATATAGCAAAATCTTTAAAAAAAGAGTTAGCAAGTAAAAAATACGTGTTGATATTTGCTTATAACGGAACGGGGAAAACAAGACTATCTTGCGAATTTAAAAATATAGCAAAATCAAGTTCCAGAGCAAATACTAAAGGTGACACACTTTATTACAATGCTTTTACTGAAGATTTATTTAATTGGAATAATGACCTAGAAAATGATACAGAAAGAGTTTTGCACATAAATAAGGACTCCAGATTTTTTGAAGGTCTTAGAGATTTATCAATGGAGGAGAAAATTCGCAAATTTTTAAATGTTTATGCTGATTTTGACTTTACGATTGATTATGATAAATGGGTAGTTGCTTTTTCTAGAAAAATAAAAGTTGATGATTCTGAGAAAACACTAGATAATATAAAAATTTCAAGGGCTGAAGAATATATATTTATATGGTGCTTTTTCCTTGCTATAGTACAACTTGTAATCGATAAACACGATTCATATGATTGGGTTAAATATATTTACATTGATGATCCTATTTCATCATTAGATGATAACAATGCCATTTTGGTGGGAAGCCAATTAGCACAATTATTAAAAGAGCATGAAGATTTAAAAGTAGTAATATCAACACATCACTCATTATTTTTTAATGTAATGTATAACGAATTTAAAAAAGAAAAAGGTAAAGATTATATGTTAATCAAAGACGTTGAAAATTCTAAATACATTACAAGAGATATTGGCGATACTCCGTTTTTTTATCATGTTTCACTTCTTAAGGAACTAAAAAAAGCTGTAGCTTCTGGGCAATTATATACTTATCATTTTAATATTTTGCGAAATATATTAGAAAAAACGGCTTCTTTCCATGGATATAACAATTTTGGAGATTGCTTAAAAGAAATTAATCCTCATATTGATGATAGTACTTATATTCGTTATGTGAACATTTTAAGTCATGGTAACTATTCTCTATATGAGCCTAAAGTCATGGTAGATGATAATAAAAAAATTTTTAAAGATATGCTTGAACATTTTTTTGAAGTATATAGATATAATCAGGACTTATTTAAAGATTTAGATGAGGCAGGTGAAGTAGATGAATAATACACAACAAAAAGAATTAGGAAAGACGTTATGGAACATTGCTGACAAATTAAGAGGAGCAATGAATGCGGACGATTTTCGTGATTATATGCTTTCATTCCTTTTTTTGCGTTATTTATCCGATAACTATGAAACTGCGGCAAAAAAAGAATTGGGAAAAGATTATACAATTTGTGAAACGAAACTAAATAAGGTTTTTAACGACAATGAATATGATGAACTTATAAAAAAATTAAAAGATAAAATCAAAGATTATTATAAAAAACAAAACCTTAATAAAAATGAAATGGAGCAAAAAATTCAAGAAGTAAGTGAAATGCTTCAAAGTAGTAAAATTACTCCATTCATTCTATGGTATATAAAAAATTTAGAGTATGTTAATGATTTTGAAAAACAGATGAAACGCAAAGTTCATTTTATTATAAGACCTAATTATTTGTGGAGTAATATTTACGAACTTGCAAGAACACAAAATAAATTTTTATTATCTACCCTGCAAAAAGGTTTTAAGTTTATTGAAAATGAATCTTTTGATAGTAAGTTTAAAGGTTTATTTTCTGAAGTTAACCTTGATTCTGAAAAATTAGGAAAAAATTATGAAGCCAGAAATGAAAAATTATGTTCTATAATTACAGAAATTGCAAATGGTTTATCTGAATTTCCGAATGATAGTGATATCTTGGGAGATGCTTATGAATATTTAATTGGTCAATTTGCAGCAGGATCCGGCAAAAAGGCTGGGGAATTCTATACTCCTCAACAAATATCAACAATATTGTCAAATATTGTTACTCTAGATTGTCAAGAGCCGAGGACAGGTAAAAAATCATATTTAAGAAACGTATTAGATTTTGCTTGTGGCTCTGGATCTTTATTAATAAATGTAAGGAAACAAATGGGGCCAAATAATATAGGGCAAATTTATGGGCAAGAGAAAAATATTACAACGTATAACTTAGCAAGAATGAATATGTTATTGCATGGATTAAAAGATTCCGAATTCCAAATTTTTCATGGTGATTCTTTGTTGAATGACTGGGATATTTTAAATGAAATGAACCCTGCCAAGAAGATTGAATTTGATGCAGTTGTTGCAAATCCTCCTTTTAGTTATAGATGGGAACCAAACGAATCTCTTGCAGAAGATTTTCGATTTAAAAATTATGGGCTTGCACCGAAATCAGCAGCAGATTTTGCGTTTTTGCTTCATGGTTTTCATTTTTTAAGTGATTGTGGAACTATGGCAGTAATACTACCTCATGGCGTTTTATTTAGAGGTGGAGCAGAGGAAAAAATAAGAACAAAATTACTTAAGGACAGAAATATTGATTCAGTAATAGGTTTGCCTCCAAATTTATTTTTCTCAACAGGAATTCCGGTCTGTATTTTAGTTTTGAAAAAATGCAAAAAATTTGATGATGTATTATTCATTAATGCTAGTGATCCAAAATATTATAATAAAGGAAAACGTCAAAATTATCTTGCTGATGAACATATAATGAAAATAATTGATACTTATCAATACAGAAAAGAAGATGATAAAAAATATTCTCGCAGGGTTTCTATGGCTGAAATTGAAAAAAATAATTTCAACCTAAATATTTCAAGATATGTAAGTAATTTAGCAGAAGAAGAAATCATTAATCTTTCTGAAGTCAAAAAGAAGCTTGATTTAATTGAGGATAAAATCAGTATATCAAAAGCCAAACATAATCAATTTTTAAAGGAATTGGGATTACCAGAATTAAAATAGTATAAATGAGCGAAGTAGAAAATTTTATATATCGTTACAGATCTATAGAAAAAATATTTCAATTTAGAGAACTAGAAAATTCAGAATTTCTAAGCCAGATGAATTAAATGATCAAAAATTATATGAATATCATTTGGCAAGGTGATGAGGTTGCTTTTAAAGGTTTATTTAAACATTATTTGTATACTATTAGCCAATTATTATAATTGCTACTTTAATTAAACCTGATAAAAATTTAGACAAATATAATCTGCCTATTTTTATACAATATAAAGATTTGTCTTTACCATTTATGCAAACAACTTTTAAAGAAATTTATGAAAAATTTTATTCTGTATTTGACTATCTTTATAAATGTTATGAACAAAGAAAAAACGAACTTTTAAGAAAGTATAAGAAAGTATCCCAGTATGATAGTGAAAATTTGATGTATATTTTTATTAATAAAATTTTAAACCAATATTATAAAAAACAATTTGATATTGCGGTGCATATTCAATTAAAAACTATTATCAAAGACTCATCATTATTAACTTCTGATAGAGAAAAACAATATGTGTTTAATGATTTAACCCATATTGATTTTGTTATTTACAAGACTATAGATAATTCACCGTTTTTGGCGATAGAAGTGGATGGGTATAAGTATCACAAAGACGGTTCAATGCAAGCGGTGCGAGATCAATTAAAAAATGAAATTCTGCGAAAATATGGTATTCCTTTGTTAAGATTTAAAACTAATGGCAGTAATGAAAAGGAAATTTTAATTAAGACTATTAATGATATGATTTCCTGAGCAGTAATTATTTTTTATTTTCATTTCGTTATGCTTTATTTCAGATGAAAGTTCACCAAATTCCCCCTCGGTTTAACTATTAATACTTCTCTTTTTTATGTTCTTATTTTAATTTACAACTTGTTTTTGTTGTTCTGCATTATATCTGTCACCGGCAATTTTAATTTTTGATATTTTATCATCAAGCTCTTGCCATTCCATATCTGTCCATTCGTAGTTTAGTGCGGCAAGGTTTTCTCTTAAATGATCATCTACAGTTGTTCCGGGAATTGGTACTATATACGGTTTCTTATGCAGCAGCCAGCAAAGTGCTACTTGAGCTGGAGTTGCACCTTTTGATTTACCAAATTCTCGCAATGTTTCAACTATAATATAATTCTCTTTCATTGCTTCCGATGTAAATCTCGGTAATGTTGCACGGTTGTCATTAGAAGCATCAAATTTGCTATTTTCTGTTAATGCTCCTGTCAGGTATCCTCTGTTAAGCGGACTGTATGGAACAAAACCTATACCAAGTTCTTCAAGTGTCGGGAATATATTTTTTTCAGGTTCCTGCCACATAATATGATATTCACTCTGGATTGCTGTGATTGGCTGTACAGAGTGAGCTTTTCTTATAATTTCCGGACTAACTTCGCACATTCCGAAATGCTTTACTTTACCTTCATTTATAAGCTCTTTTACAGTGCCTGCAACATCTTCAATCGGGACTTTAGGGTCAAATCTGTGCTGGTAAAACATATCAATTACGTCACGTCTCAGGCGTTTAAGCGATTCATCGCATACTTTTCTGATTTGTTTAGGGCTGCTGTCAAGCTCTCCATGATAGTATTTGCCATTAACAATTTTATGTCCGAATTTTGTAGTAACTGCAATATCTTTGTATTTATGCAGAGCTTTACCTACAAGGTTTTCGTTAGTATGCGGTCCGTAAATTTCTGCCGTATCAAATAGTGTAATACCGTAATCAACGGCTTTGTGCAAGAGTTTTATCATTTCTTTTTCATCTTTTGCAGGACCTCTGTTATAACTCATTCCCATGCAGCCAAATCCCAGAGCAGTAACTGTCATAGCTGCGTTTCCGGTTCCTAATGTCCTGTATTTTGTTATGAGTTTGTCTTTTTTGAAAATTCCTGCATTTGCTTTATTTAAAACAGGTTGTGCCATCAGTGCGACTCCAAGTATAGATATTGTTTTGATAAAATTTCTGCGTCCGTGTTTAATTTTTTCATCCATATATTAAGCTCCTTTATCTTACAGTAAAACCGCCGTCTACCAGCATTGCACTTCCATGAACAAAACTTGCATAAGGGCTGCAGAGCCAGAGTACCGCATGCGCTATCTCAACCGGTTCACCAAGGCGTCCCGCCGGAATATCACGTACAAACATTTCTTCTAATTCAGGATTTCTTTTTAACAAATCTTTAGCCATCGGAGTTAAAATGGTGCCCGGAAGAACTGCATTAATTCTTATACCTTTTGATGCATAATCAATGCAGGCGGTTCTTGTTAATCCAATAACGGCGTGTTTGCAGGAAATATATGCTGCCTGACCTGGAAAACCGGTAATTCCTCCTTGTGAAGAGGTGTTAACAATACAGCCACCGCCTTTTTGGGTTAGCATATGCTCAATTTCATATTTCATGCAATTCCATACGCCTTTTAAATCTACTGCGACCGTTTTATCAAATTCTTCATAGCTTATTTCTGCCATAGGTTTTTGAGGTGTTTGTACGCCTGCATTATTGAATGCGCAATCAATATGTCCATAGGTTTCAACAATATATTGAACCATTTTTTGCACCTGATTCTCATCACTGACATCGCATTTATACTGAATAGCTTTAAAGCCCGAATCTGTAAGTTCTTTTACCTGTTCACTCATCTCGAGAACGTCTGCTAAAACAACTGTTGCTCCGGCTTTTGCAAATTCCTGTGCTGTTGCAAGCCCTATGCCTTGTGCTGCTCCGGTTACCAGAGCTACTTTATCATTAAAAACATCTTTCATACTCTGTCCTTTCTTCTCTAAACTGTTACAAGTTTGTAAGGATTTATTCTTACTAATAAATCAATATCTTTTTTGCTTATTCCGCCTGTTATTAAAGTATTTATACATTTAAACATGCCGTCAATTGGATTAGGCATTGCAGGTTGTCCTAAATCAGTAGTAATAAAACTTCTCTCCGGATTAATTTTTGCAAAATTAATAAATTCTTCTTCACTCATTCTTTCATAAGCATTTAACCCTGTTCCCTCTCCCCAAAGGTTTGTAATATAGCTGTATTCTATGTATCCTCCCAAATCTATTACTTCTTTTATTTGCTCATGCGTCATTTTCCAAATATAAGAATTTGCATGAGTTACAACAAATTTTTGGACCCCTATTTCTTTTGCCTTTTTTGCCATAATAATACTTTCTTCCGGAGAGGAGTGTCCTGTTGCAAAAATTATATTATTGTCGCGGCAAATCTCCATAACCTTTACAACTTCTGGCAGCACTTTGCCCATTTTATCTACAACCGGAATAGAAATGCCTTTTTGATTAAGAGTTTTCATCTGATAGCTTGCATTTTGAGTCGGCATCCAGATGCAGCGACAGAAATTTCCTGTAGTTGTTATTGCTTTTTGGGCAGCTTTAACATTAACTTTGTCTCCTACAACATCATTCATGCAAAGACTGCCATACACTTCAAAGTCCGGAAGTACTTCTCTAATCAGATATGCCCTGTCATGGCAGCTCCAGTCATTTGATTTAAACATAATTGACTTATATCCGGCTTCTTTTGCCTGTTTTGCGAAAACAAGCTCATTAATCAGCCTGTCTTTAGTATCAGGTGCTGCGTGTATATGGATATCGCTGACATTTTTAAGAATTTTAGGATATTTTTTGCTGCTTATATTTTCTGCAGCAATTGATTGGTTTTGGGGAATAATACCTGAAATAGCTGCAAGACTCCCAGCCATTATTGAAGTTTTAATAAAATCTCTTCTGGTAAAATTTCTGTCAGTTGTCATCAATTATTCCTTTAAAATAATTATATTTTATTGTTTTTATAAATAGCAAATACCTATGTCGGATAGCTGGATATGCTTGACTTGTATACCAGAAGAATATAATATACTTTTATGGATGTAAGGGTTTTAAAATATTTTGTAACAGTTGCGAATCAAGGAAGTATAACTGCGGCTGCCAATGTTTTACATTTAACCCAGCCGACTTTATCAAGACAAATTAAGGATTTGGAAAACGAACTCGGGCAGCAATTGTTGATACGTACAAATCATAATATTATCCTGACTCCGGAAGGAATGATTTTAAAAAAGAGAGCTGAGGAGGTTATTGAGCTTCTGGATAAAGCTAAAAATGAGATTAGGAGCGTAAAAGATAATATTGTCGGGGAAATTTTTATAGGCAGCGGTGAAACCGATGTTCTAAGGTATGTTGGTGATATTATAAACGAAATACGAAAAGATTATCCTCAAATAATTTTTCATATTTACAGCGGTAATCTGGAAGATGTAACAGAGAAACTTGACAGAGGACTTCTAGATTTTGGCATAATAATGTCACCTTCTGATTCTTTAAAGTATGACAAGATTTCTCTTCCAGATAAAGATATATGGGGGGTGGTGATGAAAAAAGATTCTCCTCTTGCTTCCAAGAAATTTGTAACTCTTGAAGATTTGGAAGAAGTTCCCTTGATTTTGGCCAGAAAAGTTTTTAGAACGTATTCACAAAATAACGAGTTCTATAAATGGTTTAACGAAAAGCGGGACAAATTAGAAATAGCGGCAACTCATAACCTGTTTTATAATGCTGCGGTAATGGCTGAAAGGGGAGTTGGTTATGTGCTGACATTGAATAATCTCACAAATACTTCAAAGACAAGCAAACTGTGTTTCAGACCTCTTGAGCCCGCCTTAAAAGCCGGCTGGGATGTTGTATGGAAAAAAAATCAGGTTTTCTCTCCGGCAGCTAGACTATTTTTGGAGAAACTAAAGAAAACTTGTAGTTAAGTAAGTTCATAACGTTGAGGCAGATGTTCTCTTATATATCCATACTTCCGCTGCGCAAGCCTTCAATATCAAGAGTAATATATTTGAATCCCAGCTCCTTGAGCCGAGCAGTTATGCTTTCTTTCATTTTTATGCAAAGCCCAAATTCTTCCGGCAAAATTTCTATTCTTGCAATGTCGCTGTGGCGGCGCAGTCTGAATGAAGAAAATCCAGTTTTTTTTAGAAACTTTTCTCCTTCATCTACAGATTTTATCAAATCTTCTGTAAGTTGAGTTCCATACGGGAATCTTGTTGCAAGGCAAGGGGTTGAGGGTTTGTCAAAAGTTTTTATACCGTTTTGTTTTGCAAACTCTCTGATTTCAATTTTTGTAATTCCTGATTCTGCAAGCGGTGAAATGATGTCAAGTTCTTTTAATGCTTTTAATCCGGGACGGTAAACCTTTAAGTCATCGGCATTTGTTCCGTCTATAATACATCTTGAACCAGCAAAATCTTTTAATTTTGAAAAAAATAGTTTTTTGCAATGATAACAGCGGTCTTTAGGGTTATTTCTTATAATTTCGTTTTCTAACGGGTGATATTCGATAATTTTCTGTGGAACTTCATACAAATTACATAATTTAGTTGTTTCCAGAATCTCCTTTTCAGTTTGAAAGACGGATTTAAATGTAACAGCTGTGAGGTTTAAATCTTTGCATAAAAACAATAGAACAGTGCTGTCAATTCCTCCGGAGAAAGCCAAACATATTCCTCTAGTATCAAGGTTTTTCAGAATTTCTTTTAATTTGCTGAATTTTTCCTGCATAATTTTATAATATGCTAAATTCTGTTAATAAGAAAGATACGAGTTTAATATTTTCTTAACATATACAAAAGCTTTATTAAAAATTAATAAAATCAAGAAAAATATTTAGTCCAAATAGTGTTAATTTTATCGTTTAACAAGTATACCTAACTGTCATTCATTTTTATTTTGTTAAGAAATATTAAGCCATTTTTATAATTATTAAGTTTTGTAAATGTAAATTTTAAAAGGCTGAAATTCAGGTGAGGTGCGCGCTTACGTAGTAGTAGTAGTAGTAGTAGTAGTAGTAAATTTCTTTCCGCCGGAAAACTTTATATGAGTACGAAGAATTACACGAGGATATTTAAAGGAGAGATTATGAGTATTGAGATTTCAAAAATTACAGATGCAGGACTAAATAGTATTGCAAAAAAAGTTGATCATAACAATGATCAAAAACTTTCAGGAGACGAGTATAGAATATTCGCACAAGAAGCAGCAAAAGAGGGATACGATTACAAAACAATAGGTGAAACTCTTGAAATGAATGCTCTTGAACGCTGGTGGTTTGATGTCGATAAAGTTTCAACAGACGGTAAAGATGATGGAAAACTTTCTTTTGGGGAATCAATGGAAAGTTTTGGAAAAGGACTGGCTGGAATAGTAAAAGGAGTTGCTAAACACCCTGTAGCAACCGCAGTGACAGTTGCTGCAGGCATAGGAGTTACAGTATTAACAGGTGGCGCTGCTCTGCCGGTAATGGTAGCAGCAGGTGCAGCTCTCGGAGCAGGAACGATTGGTTATGGTGCCTACAAAGCAGCTACTGCAGAAACTGATGCTGAAGCAAAACAAGCTTGGGAAACAATTGGTAACGGAACCTTTGCCCTTGCAGCATCTGTTGCTACTGCTAAACCTGCACTCAATGCAGCTTCATCAGCAGGGGTTACGACTGCACAGGGAGCTAAAAATATGAATGCATTAGAGGCAACCGTACAGGCATTTAAATCAACACCTGAAGCATTGAAAATGAGTGCTTTGAATACTAAAGGTAATGTTCTTACATGGACAACGGGTACGGTGCATGCCCACTCCAATGCTCTGCAAGGGGCAGAATCTTATATGAGTAAAGCTAATGATGTACAGGCATACAGATTTAACCCGAACGGAACTCCGGAAGAAATTCTGGCAAATAATCCGGGAGTATTCAGAGGGGCTGACGGTAAATATTACTTGCCTAACAAATGGAATCCAAGTGAGCCGTATTTAATTGATACTTCAAAAGAACAGATGATAATGCTCTATGGCGGAGATGATATGGCAGTATGTGACGGAGCAATATTTAAAGGCTCTTATGTAAATACATCTGAATTTAAAGCCAACGGTGCATTAAATTATCAAGATCCTTCTAAACTTCAATATGGTCAGGTAGTTGAGGTAACAAAACAAGCTCCGGGAGCATTCAAGGTAATGCCTGAAGGAACAAAGATTCAGACTCTTGAAGGTACAAGAACTGTTCAGTCGGGAGAAGTCGTTGCTCTTGACCATGCGGGTAACCCTTATGCAACAACACCTAAAAATGTTTTGAAACGCAATACCGGATTTAGTGTACAGGGTGAAAATACTTTAATATCTATGGAACTTAAAGGTAATGCAAAGGCAGTTATAAACAACCCTAAAAATATTCCGGTTGTGGAGTCAAGAATTGATAAGTATCCTGAGTTGGTAAATAAGCTTTATGAATCAAAAATGCCTGACGGGTCTCAAAGATTTACTTTAGATGACATTAATACTTTATTATTAAATCTAGGAGAAAAAGAGCTGCAAAATCCGGCAAGAATATTTGAAGCAATTCAGCAAGCAGATAAATATGGATATGAAAAAGGAGCTTTTGGGGTTTGGAAATGTCTTTATTACTAAATTGTAATCAAAAATAAAAGTAAAAATTTGTTCAATAAAGATTTATTGAACAAATTTTTACTTTTTAAAATAATTGTTGATTATTCTTTAACAGTTTTGTTATTTAATAAAATGCAAATAGCATACATAGCAATTCCGATAATGAGTAGACCTATTATATTTGCCGGTATTGAAGCCATATTGGTAAGTATTGAGGTTTTTGCCTGAAAAGCTTCGGCTGCTGTGTATATTTGACCCTGAACCTGCATTATAACGGAGTTATGAATATTTAATAAAGACCATTCAAGCCCGTCTGGTTTTTGTGAAGCGTATTGAGAAATAAATCCTGCAAGGATTACAGCTATTGAGACAAAACTGATTGATAATTTTTTAGTATCAACAAATCTTGCAGCCACAGCAATAACACCTGTTACAGCACCCTCGATAATTCCGATTGGAAGATGAATTGCCTGCATTAAGCTTGCAAAATTTATTAATGAAGATGCTGGTATTGAACCGGAAAGCGCTCCTTCAAAAACAACTGCAATTGAACCGAATTGAAGCGCTGCGATTGATGAGAGCAAAGCTCCTAAAAATGGTCTGTTAATTTTTGCAAGCGGTTTATATAAGAGAGGATAGGCAACAAAGCAGGCAAGAGCGCCCATATTTATAATGTTGCATCCCAGAGCCAGTAATCCTCCGTCTGCGAAAAATAATGCCTGTACGAGTATAATAGCGCACATTGCTAAAAAAGCTGCAGCCGGACCCAGAAGTATTGCAAGCAGTATTGCACCTACTATATGACCGCTCGAACCTGTTTGAGGTATTGCGAAATTAATCATTTGCAGAGCAAATACAAGCCCTGTAGCGGAAATTGTTTTAAAAACTTTTTCTTTTGAAAAATCTGTCTTTGCTTTTTTATAAGCAAAATAAGCTGCAATGCTTGCTGCTGCCAACATTGGAATCCCTGTTGCAGGACAGATAATACCGTTTCCTAAATGCATAATGTTTCTCCTTTATTTTAATCTCATTACTCTTAATACAGGGTTTTTATATGGTCTTTTTCCTCTTCCGTATCCGACCTTTTCAATAATAATTTCTTCCGGAAGTCTTTCTCCCGTGTAAAGAGCTGCTGCAATTGCGGCGCCGGTCGGAGTAATCATTTCACCATTGTTATCACTGATTTTTATAGGAATTTTATATTTAGAAACTATTTCACAAACAGCAGGAACCGGAACAGAAAGAGTGCCGTGCTGGCATAGAACGCTTCCTGAACCTTCTGTAAGCGGTGAAAAATAAACTTTTTCCGGATTCAAATCATCAAATAAAACTGCAAAACTTACGATATCGACGATAGAATCAATTGCGCCGATTTCATGAAAATGAACTTCTGTAATATCTTTGTTATGTACTTTGCTCTCGGCTTCCGCAACGATTTTAAAAATATTCTTTGCCAGCTCTTTTGCTCTTTCGGTAATCTCTGCTTTATCAATGATTTTATTAACATCTTCAAGGTTTCTGTGTTCGTGATGATGTTGTTCTTCTTCAAAGTGGTTATTATGTTGGTGTACATGTTCGTTATGGTTATGTCCATACCGGTGTTCGTGCTTATATTCAGGCAAGATTACGTCAAAATCTGTGGCAGAAATTGCATTAACCATTTGTTTGGATATTTTGTACTGAAATTCGTTATCCAGTTTCATTGAAGCCAGTGCTTGGGTAAGTTTTTCTTCATTTGCACCCAAATCCAGAAGAGCGCCGACTGACATATCACCTGATATTCCGGAATTACATTCAAAGTATAAATTCATTATAGTTTCCTTTCTATCAACCTGTTTATTTGCCCTGCACTGTATCCGGCGTTAAATCCGTTATCAATATTTACAACTGTCATACCTTCTGCACAGGAATTTAACATTGTAAGAAGTGCGGAAAGTCCGTTGAAGCTTGTACCATAACCTACAGAAGTCGGTAGGGCTATGACCGGAATATCTACCATGCCGGCAAGTATTCCGCCTAAAGCTCCTTCCATACCTGCTGCCGCAATAATAACATTTGCTTTTTTTATATCATCAATTTTGTCAAATAGTCTGTGAATTCCCGCAATACCGATATCATAATATTTTTTAACATTGCTTCCGTAAAATTCCGCCGTTTCGGCAGCTTCTTCCGCCGCCGGAATATCTCCTGTTCCTCCGGTACAAATCGCTATTTCTCCTATTTTTTCCGGCTCTTTTTGAATAAGTTTGACTACCTTTGCTGTTTCATTGTAACTTATTAAATCTCCGAAATTTTCTTTTAAAGCATTGTATTTAGCTTTGTCAGCTCTGGTTCCTAAAACATTAGAGCCGGAATCTTTAAATGCCTGAAATATTTTTACAAGCTGCTCTTCTGTCTTGCATTCGCAAAAAACAGCTTCCGAGAAGCCTCTGCGTTTTGTTCTGTCTATATCAAGTTTTGCAAAATTAAGTTCTATATATTTGTCCATAAAATTATTTTATCTCATTAGAGTTACTCTTAGTCAAGTTGTTATCACGTTCATATTTTTGTTTTGTTGCAATTCTGTTTAAAAGCGCAACAGCTGCGGCTATCACCATTGTATTAATTGAAAAAGTTAAACCGTAAGCCCAGTTTTTTGATTTAAGAAGTTTTTTTTGTTCCGGCTGAGGAGCTTTGAGAATTTCTCTGTAAGATTTAATATTACCTTCATTGAATACATTGGTTTTAAATCTTTTATCCATTGTATTATAAATAGGGTTTTGAATTAATTTTTCTCCAAAAAACAGAAGTGGTACGGTAACAGAAAAACGTCTTGCATTCTCCAATTTTTCGTACTTATCTCTGCTTGCATAAAAATAGCCGGCTATGCTTACAGGATAGATTAAAGCTCCGTAGTGTGCAAGTTCTAAATCGCAATTTTTTGTAAAGTCCAAATGTTTTAAGGTTTTATCTAATACTGGTTCAAGTTTTTTATACATTTTTTTATTTTTTGCAAGTGTAAGAATTCCAAAAGTTACTGCAAGACCTGACAGAGCTGTGATACCAAGTGTTTTTAATAATTTAACAGCTTTATGTTCTGCTTGCTTTTTCTGTTTTATTTTCTGCTGTTTTTTTAGTCCGACAACTGATGTAAACTCTTTTTTCCCGCTGCCGGCGAGTGTCATAAGGTTTCTCATTGGTGCGATACTGAATACAAAAGGCAAAATAATACTGAAGGTAGAGGCAAGCTGTCCGAATTTTCCGAGTTTAATTGATTTTTGCAATTCTCTGTCTGTAAGCTTATTTACTTCTTTCATTGGTTTAGAAAGTTCTTCTCTGGTAATTCCGGATTGTTTTGCAAAAAATCCTGAACCTGCCTTAGCTAGTGCCGGTGCCGAAAAATAAAAAAGTACTGATTCTGAAACTTCTGCAAAACTTATTTCTTTTGCTTCATCTCCGCTTCGGGAAAGTCCAAGCCTCGATATCAGGCAGCCGCCTGTATCCCTTGCAAACATTCCGATTGAAGAACTTGTCTCAAGACTTCTGAGAATATTAGTTGGAATAGATAAACTACACATATATACCCCGTTTTTCGAACAGGATAAATTCCGGAAATTTCGGTGGTGTATTGGGTGTTCCGACTAAATTTGACGGGTAATTTGTTTCTCCCTGTGCAAAAACCTCTGATTTGATTCCCTTAAACCCGTTTCTTTGTAATGCATCGGAAGCATCGCTTTTAAATAAGTCAGATTGTCCGATAATAACTAAAGTCTTATTATTGCTGTTTTGATATAAATTTTTAGCAATCTCATCCTGAACTTCAAGCGAATTAAATGCCCAGCCGTTTCTAAAACTTACAACTTGATTTGAAAAATCCCGAATTTTCGATATCTGTTTTAAGTCAGCAGCAGAAAACTCAACAAGCTTTCTGAGTTCAGCTTTTACCCTGTAGGGATAAAATTCTATTCCCTGCATTATTTGATCAGGTTTAGTCAAGTCTCTTTCATAAAATCCACTCATTCCAAGCTTGTTAATATATTCTAAATCTCTTGAGTGAAGTAAAATATTACCGTTTTTATTTTCCCTGATTATATTTTCCGATAAATCCGAAGCTTCAATCGGGAAGAATTTTTTTGCTCCGTCTCCTAAGACCTTAATCAAATTCATTACAAGCGTATAGCCGTCAGAGTTGTCTGAGCAGCCAAACAAATTTATTTTAACTTTTCGCTCTTCTTTATATCTATTGTCTAAAAATTTTGCAAGCTTGCTCCAGTTAGTATCCGCACGATTAAAATTTGTATAGTGGCAATTTATTACTCTTCCTGCTTTATCAAATTCTTTTATTCTTGTCGATTGGTAACTCGGGGTATGATAGTTATTCATTATCTTCATCCGGCTTATCCTTTCTGAATTTAGAACACAACAAACCGAGTTCAAACAGTAAATATGTAGGAGTAAACAACAATACCTGACTTAATACATCCGGCGGGGTCAGAATACCTGCAATAATTAAAATTACTACAATTACATAAGGTCGAATATTTACAAAAGTATCATATTCAACAAATCCGGATTTTATAAGAGAATAAGTTATCAGCGGCAGTTGGAACATTATACCGAAGGCGAGAATCATCCAGAGTGAAAGGTTTATAATATTTGATACACCCAAAACAGCTTTTATATTAGATGTAGAGAAGCTCATACCAAAATTTATGATAAGCGGCAGAATGACAAACAAGCAAAATACTGCTCCTAATATAAAAAGTGCGGATGAAGTAAATACTATTGATTTAATAAATTTTCTCTCATGTTCATACAAAGCCGGTGCACAGAACTCCCATAATTGCTTTGCTATATACGGAAAACAAAGAATTAAATCCAACACCATAGCAAGTTTTATCTGAATAATAAAAACTTCCGCAGGTGAAAAATAATTAAGAGATATTTCATGACCTCTAATAAGAAGCTTAATCAATAAATCTAAACACTTAGGAGCGGCAAAAAGTGCCGGAAATAAAACTATTGCATAGCATCCCAGACACTTAATCAGCATTTTTCTAAAAGCTTCTATGTGAGAAATTAAACTTTCGTCTTTATCTTCTGGATTATTCATAAATTATACATCTTGAGGCTTATACTCTTCCGGCTTTTCCTGTGTTTCTTCGATAGCATTTTTTAACTCTTCTGCTTCTTTTTGAATCACATTTTTAGCTTTTTTATACTCGTAAGAAGCACGTCCTAAAGCTCTTGCAATTTCAGGAATTCTCTTTCCCCCGAATAGCAGGATTACAACAACAAGTATAAGTAATATTTCTGTTATTCCTAATGACATCTTTAAGTTCTCCTTTCAATAATTAAATAGAATTTTGTTTTTTTACTGCAAATACTTCAATAGCATTTGCTTTGCAAACTAATCTGCAAGCACCGCATCCAACACATTTAGAAGCATTTATAGTAATTATATCACTAACTCTGTGAATAGCTCCGTAAGGACAAGCATCAATACAGAGTCCGCATTTTACGCAATTATCAGTTATCATTGCCATACCGATTCTGGTTTTTTGTTTTTCTTCCAATGTAAGACGTTTTATTGCGCCGGTAGGACAAACCTGTCCGCACTTATTGCAGTTCTTATCACAGCAGCCTTTGGTATAATCAAGATGCACGACCGGAAACTCATCATCAGCTTTAACTATGATTTTACTAGGACAATTTGCTACACAAAGATTACAATTATAGCACTTATTAGCTAATCTTTCTTCACTTTCGGCTCCCGGAGGTAAGATTACATCCTTAAATTTCTCTACAATTTTATCTTTTATAACCAAACCCGCTTTAATCATAGCACCGAATACAGCAGCCGCTGCAACTCCTGTTATTAGTTCACGTCTTTTGATACTGAACTTTGTTTCTTCTTTGGGTTTAATCCCGAATTTCATTCCGCTTTTAGGACAAACTTCAAGGCATTTTAAGCATTTTACACAGGTTACGTTATCAACTATTTTTTCTTTGGAATTTATGCATCCTGACGGGCAATTTCTTTCACACATTCCGCAGGAGATGCAGGAATCTTTTTGTATATATATTTTGTTTAAAGAAATTTTAGAAATTAAGCCGAGTACAGCACCTGCAGGACAAATATTTGTACAAAAGAATCTGTTTTTAAAAAAGGTTAAAATAAGTATAATTGTGATTCCGACAAGTCCGACAGCAGAAAAAGTAAATGCTGAGCCAAAGTATGTATAAGGTTCGATGTATCTGAGTACAATTGCATTTCCGCCTATAAGCACACCTAGAGTAATTGCAGCTATAAAGTATTTTACAGGATAATTCGGTATAAATTTTGGTGTCAATATTGAGTTACGCTTGTTTTTTCTTTTTTTGTTGAAGAAAAATAATGCTGCAATTTCCTGAATTATGCCAAAAGGGCAGAGTGTTGAACAGTAAAACCTTCCAAAGAGCAGCGTTAAGAGAATGACTGTTCCGAGTAATATTAATGCTGCAATTGAAAAGTCTGTAAAAACTCTCTGTAACACAGGTAAAAATTGAATATCAAAGAGTTTTACCCGATAGAATACTCCGCAAATACCGGCAATTGCAACGGCAAGAACCAGAATTGCCAGTAGCAATCTTATTTTGTAGGCATGTTTCATTTTGACATACCCTTTTCAACTTCTTCTACTTTCGCTTCAACTTCTGCAAGAAGCGTAGGTATATCAAGTGATTGCGGGCAGTTTTTGTTGCATAATCCGCATTTTATACATTTATCAGCTCTTGTTGATTCATTTAATGCGTTATAATTATATACAAACATAAATCCTGCATTTGGAGCGCTGCTGCCCTTGTACATATTGTAAAGCCCGAATATTGCAGGAATATTTATCCCTCTCGGGCAGACTTCCAGGCAATATTTGCAGGCTGTGCAGTTTATTGCTCCGCCTGATTGGATAATTTGTGCGATTTCAAGAGCAACTCTTTCTTCTTGTTCCGAAAAAGGCTTGTAGTTAACAAATGTATCAACGTTTTCTTTCATTTGCTGAAAGTTACTCATTCCGCTAAGAATTGTAAATACTCTCGGTTTTCCGGCTACCCATCTTAAGCCGAATGAGGCTTGAGTTTGATCCGGACATTCCTGTTTAAGTTTGTCAACGGCTTTTTGCGGAAGATTACATAATACACCGCCTCTCAAAGGTTCCATAACAATTACAGGAACTCCGGCTTCATCAGCAATTTCATATAGTTCATCTGCGTTTACGACTTCCCAGTCAAGATAGTTTAATTGTAACTGGCAGAAATCCCATTTATGTTCATTTATAACTTCTCTTAACATTTGAGGATCACCATGGAAAGAGAAGCCAATATACTTAACTATGCCTTCTTTTTTTAGCTTTACTAGCTCATCATACATGTTGTTGTCACGGTAATTGCTAAAAGTATTTTTATTAATATTATGAACCATATAGTTATCAAAATATTCAACCTGACATTTTTTTAACTGTTCTTCGCATAGTTTTCTAACGTCTGACGGTGATTTTACAAGGTAAGCAGGACATTTGTCTGCAAGAATAAAACTTTCTCTAGGATACTTTTTAAGGATTTCACCGATAGCAATTTCTGATTTACCATCTACATACATATAAGCAGTGTCAAAATAGTTTGCGCCATGTGCAAAAGCGTATTCAACCATTTTATCAAGCTCTACCATGTCGATTTTACCGTTATGCATTGGAAGCCGCATACAACCGAATGCAATAAGCGGTGTATCTATATCCATAAATTTTCTTCTTACAACCTGACCTTCTGCTTTCTTAACTTCTTTTTTATTGTTACATCCGGACAAAAGTGCCACACCGCCCAATGCCAGTGTAGAATTTATAATAAAATCACGTCTTTTCATATATTAATCCTCTCTTTACGCACCTAAATCTTCAATCCAAGTCTTTATATCATTAATTTTAGCAGAATTTTCGTATGAGGTATAACCTTCTTTTACTTTAGCATCCGGTGCAAGTTTTTGCATATCTGTATAAGTTGCAGAAGCTCCGCCTCCTCCGTGGGTACAGAATGGAGCAATAGTTTTTCCTGCAAAGTTATGGGTTGTTAAATACGTTTTAACCGGAGATGCCATAGTATACCACCAGACAGGTGTTCCTAAAAATATTATATCATAGTCTTCAATATTTCCGTTATCAACAAGAGCAGGTCTTATATCATTTTGTTTTTCTACTTTAGCCTGATTAACAACGGCATTATAATCATTTGGATAATCCTCAACAGGTTTTATTTCAAAAATATCTCCGTTTGTAATTTCTTTGATTTTTTCTGCTACAGCCTTTGTATTACCTGAATGTGAATAATATGCGACCAATACTTTTTTATCTGACATAACACCCTCCTTACGCTATTATATATGATATTGTATTAATGACATTAATATAATACAACTTGATAGCTGCTCTAAGTCAAGCAGATTAAATGTTGCAGTAATTGATTCTAAATGATAGAATACAGTATTATTTTGTAAAGGAAACATTGCATGAAAAAGTCTTATATAATGTGCTTAATAATAACCTTAAGTATAAATATACTAGTATATGCAGAGGAATTTATGTCAGAAGCTATGGACTCTTGGGTTGGGTATTCTATCGATGATGTTATCAGAAGTTTAGGGTATCCTGATGATGAGAAAAATATTGCTAATAAACACCTGTACTACTGGTATAATTCTTCATCAACTTATGTCCCTCCAAATACAACAAGTATAGTTACTCCAAGTTTATATACTACTAGAGTGTCTAGCGTTACTTCTGGTGGATATACTGTAAATAAATATTGCAATAAAATTTTTGAGGTAGATAAAGATAATAGGGTAGTATCTTGGCAGTATAAAGGAAACTCTTGTCCCAATTTTTACTTTACAGGTAAATCCCTTGTTAATCCTAACAATGATAAATGGGAAAAAATTAAACAAAGCAAAAAAGATGCTAAGTTGGAACGTAAGAAATTAAAAGAGTTACAAACTGAAAATAGGTAGCTTAAGTATGGAATTACAAGAAAAATAATCCGCTTTATGTAAAGAGATTATTTTTCTTGTAATTTATAAATGTTTCTCAATATTAGTTATAATAGAACTTTTTGGCATAAGTCCTACCATTCTTTCAACAACTTCACCGTCTTTGAATACTAAAAGAGTCGGCAATCCGCTTACCTGATATTTTTTTGCGGCATCTATGTTATCATCTGTATCAATTTTAGCAAAATTAACCCTGTCTCCGATTTCATTTTCCACTTCTTCTAAAATAGGGCTTAATTTTCTGCAAGGACCGCACCAGGTTGCATAAAAATCAACAACGGTAAGTTTTTCCGCATTCACTATATCTTCATCAAAGCTCGTAGAACTAATTTCCTTTACCATATTAAAACTCCTTATTATTTATGTAAATAATATTACCATATATAAAATATTTATGCTATTATTCTGTTAGGGATATATTTATTAATTACGACCTTATTTAATTATCAGGTAATCAGGAGTAAGGGATGCCAAGAAAAAAAGAGATTGAAATTGTATTAGATACTGAAACAACGGGCTTGGATTATACAAGAGAAAGAATGATAGAGTTTGCGGGTGTGCGTTTGGAGAACGGAAAAATAAAAGATGAATTTCAGACTCTTATTAATCCAAAACAACATATAAGAAAATCCAGCATGGCTATCCACGGAATTACCCAGGAAATGGTTGAAGATGCTCCGACAGAAGAAGAAGTTCTACCGAAAATACTTGAATTCATTGGAGACTATCCCATTGTAGCTCATAATGTTATATTTGATTATTCTTTTTTGAATGAGGCAAAATTAAGAGTTTTCGGAGAAAAGCTTGAAAATCCGAGAATTGATACTCAAACTATGTTCAAAGAAATTGCGCCGGAGTTAGAATCACACGGCTTGGAAGCATTAACAAACAGGTTTAATGTAGAGTTGAACAATCACCACAGAGCAATGGCGGATGCTAAGGGATTGGCTCTTGCTTATCCGAAACTTAAAAAACTTTATCTCCAGCGATTGGATTGGCAGAGAAAGCAATTAGCAAATATCGATTACCTGTTTGACAGATATTTGAGAATCCAGCAGAGTATTGCTACAATGCAGGCTGAATTGCAGGATTTAAAATCTATTTTTAAACTTCACTTTGAACTGGGCGGTGAACCGCTTGTCGCTGAGACGGGTGAGGTTATGGTATATCAGTCAAAGCAGTCTTTCGGTTATGATTTTGCAAATATTAAAGATGTTCTGGAAGATGTCGGAGCTTTGGAAAAAGCTGTTAAGGTAAATAACGGTTTTATTGATAGGTTATGTAACGGTTTGAGTCTGTCTGAAGAGTATAAAGAAATTATTCGTGATGCGCGTCAGGAAATTTCTGAGACAAGAAATATTCAAGTGATTAAGCCATGCAAATAGTAATTCCGGATGAATTAGAGGTTAAAATTGAAAAACTTTCCGGAACGGGCTCTGGAATTGCTAAAGTTGACGGTTTTGTGATTTTTGTTGAGAATGCTTGTCCGGGTGACTTTGTAAAGATTAAAATATATAAAAAGAATAAGAATTTTGCATTTGCTAAGATAGTAAAATTTATAACATCATCCCCGCACAGAATTTCTCCTTTCTGTCCCATGCAAAATGTCTGCGGTTCATGTCAGATTCAATTTATTGATTATGATTACCAGCTTGTTTTGAAAAGGGAGATCGTAAAGGATTCAATGTGTTCAATCGCTGGTGAGGAATTTGAGGTAAGAGACGTTATTCCAAGTCCTCAAATTAAAAATTACAGGCACAAAATACAATATCCTATATCGCAGACAAAAAACTCAAAACGTATTCTGGCAGGATATTACAAACAGGGGAGTCATGAAATTTTAAATATAAAATATTGTCCGATTCAGCCTGAAATATGTGACAGAATTATAGAATTTATACGAGATGAAGCACAAAAACTCGGTATTTCAGGTTATGATGAAAAATCTCATAGAGGAATTCTCCGGCATGTTGTGATGAGAGTTTCCGATTATTCCGGCAAAATTCTCGTTGTTTTGGTTGTGAACGACAGTAAAACCGCAGAGAACACTGTGAAACTTGCAAAGTTAATTTTCGTGAATTTTGATTCTGTGTCCGGAGTTGCACTGAATTTCAATACTAAGAAAACAAATCTGATTATGGGAGATGAAACCCAAAATATTTGCGGTCTTGATTATATTGAAGAAAAATTGTGTGATAAAGTTTTCAAGGTAGGGGCAAAGACTTTTTTTCAAGTAAATCCTAAAAGTGCAAATAATATTTTTGCATATGTAAAAAAATATATAGGGGAAAATTTTGAAGCTCCTGTTATTCTTGATGCTTATGCCGGTATTACTGCTTTTGGGATTGTTTTGTCAGATATTGCAAAACGTGTAGTGAGTGTAGAAGAGGTAAAAGAATCTGTCGATTTTGCAAGAAAAGTGGCAGAAGAGAATGAAATTGAAAATATTGAAATTCATAATATGGATGCTGCCGAGTTTTTTGAACAAACTATAAAAGCTTGCGGTAAATGTTTTGATATAACAATTTTAGACCCGCCAAGAAAAGGGTGCTCGACAGAATCTCTTGATTATGCTCTAAAACTCACAAAAGAAAAAATTATCTATGTATCCTGCAATCCTGCAACACTTGCAAGAGACTTGAAGTATCTTAAGGAAAAAGGTGCAAAAGTTGATTTTATACAGCCGTTTGATATGTTTCCGCATACATATCACATTGAAAATGTTGCTCTAATAAGTTTATAAGTTCAGCTTTTGTCATTTCTGGCATGATTTCTTTAATGCAGGTAATTCCTTTTACTTCCTCCTGGAAAAGTTTTTCTAAAAGGTCTTTGTCATAATCATATAATATGGAACCGTGTTGGAGTATATACCCATGTTTTCGGCACTGAGCAGAGCCTATAAGTTTTTTCCCTTTATAACAAACGTCAGATCCTGTAGATACTAGCATGCAGTAATCAAAATGAGTGGAAATTCTTTTGTTTTCACCAAAATTCAAGTCAACGCCCTGCGTTTTAAAGAAATTGATTAAAATACCGGAGATGTATTTGTATGATTCAACGACACTTTCGCCGTTCGGTATAATATTGACTGGACTTACGTAACTGTATGTAATTTCATTATCATGAAGAAGTGCTCTTCCGCCTGTTAATCTTCTTACAGAGTCTATTTTACCTGTTAGAAAATTGTCTTTCTGATTTCTGCCGAGAGAAATACACTTAGGCTTCCAGCCGTAAAGCCTGAAAACAGGTTCATTTGAATTAATTTCGATGGCTTTTTCGAGAATATTGCTGTCAATTTGCATATTCTCTTTGCCAGTATGTTCAGAATACCGGATTAATTTCATTCTCTTTCTCGTGCTTTCTTTAAAAGAGCATCATCATTAGTGCGTTCAGCTAAAGGCATCGGGATAAACAAATCTTTGTATCTTCTTATTGCATACTGATCGGTCATTCCGGAGATATAATCAGTTACAATCTGTGGAATTTCTTCTTGAGAGTAATAAGACTGAAGCATATTTGTGTAATGTTCATATAATGCCTTAATGATATTTCTTGATTTTTTTTCTTCCGCTTTTGCAATAGGATCAAGGTAAACGTTGTCAAACATCCAGGTTCTTAGTTTTGTTACATAAAACCAGCCTTCTTCCGACATTGTAACTTTTGGTTTATCCATAGAGCTTGTAATAACATCGGTAATCATTTTTCCAAGTCTTGCTGATTGGTCGGATGTATAATATTTTGTACAATCGACCGGTAAGTCACTCTCTGATATAATTCCAGCTCTTATTGAATCTTCTATGTCATGGTTAATATAAGCTATTTTATCTGCGTATTGGACAACCTGTGCTTCCGGAGTTTTGGGTTTATAACCCCAGGTGTGAGTTAAAATCCCATCAACAGTCTCTTTGCAAAGATTCATATCTTCAAGAACATCTACAACTCTTACACTCTGGAGATTATGGTGGAATCCGCCCGGCAAAAGCTCATCAAGAATACTTTCTCCGCAATGACCAAAAGCGGTATGTCCCAAGTCATGTCCCAGTGCAATAGCTTCTACTAAATCTTCATTTAGTCTTAATGCTCTTGCCATAGTTCTTGCTATTTGAGATACTTCAAGTGTGTGAGTTAATCTTGTTCTGAAGTGGTCATTGTATGGTGATAAAAAAACTTGAGTTTTATGCTTTAATCTTCTAAATGATTTAGAGTGAAGAATTTTGTCTCTATCTCTTTGAAATTCCGTTCTTATTGCAAATTGTTCTATTCTTTTGTGTTTTCTGCCTTTAGAATTCTTGCATTTAGTCGCATAAGGACTTAGAATCTCAAGTTCACGTTCTTCTAATTGTTCTTTTATTGTTTTATATTCTGTATTCATATCAGGTATTATAACTAAAATAGGGTTTTTTGGCTACAAGTGGCGTTGAAATTTTATGGTTGATATTGTATTATTATTTTAAAAGAGAGAGGTATAATGGATATATTTTTTAATGCAGATTATGTAACGAGTTTAGTTCTGGCTCTGGTATTAGGTTTTGCGCTCGGTCTTGAACGTGAACTGACAAATAAATATGCAGGTCTGCGTACTCATATTCTTGTATGTCTGGGGGCTTGTGTATTTACGTTGCTTTCTATATATGCGTTTCCTACTTATGCTACCGGAGATAATGTTGTGATATCAAATGCCACCGGTATCCGAGATACTTCTCGTGTTGCTGCTCAAATAGTAACTGGTATTGGTTTTATCGGTGCTGGAACAGTATTAAGAAACGGACCTATGGTTTTCGGGCTTACTACTGCAGCTACGTTATGGATTGCTGCAAGCATTGGTATGGCCTGCGGTTCTGGAATGTTTGATATTGCAATTTCTGCAACTGTTTTAAGTATTGCTGTCCTTACTTTGATTCGTATTTTTGAAAGACAACTTTTACCGGCAAGTGTTAAACAGGTGAAAAGATGTAAAGTTACTATTTATTTGGATATGAAAGATGTTGATGTTGTTTATGATTTTTTGAATAATAATGTAGAAAATGTTAGGGATTTTTCTTCAAAAAGGCTGCTTGAAAATCCGGAAAAAGCCAGAGTAACTTCAACTTTTGATTTTGGAAACAAAAGAGTGATGAACGAGTTTTATAAACGAATAAGCAATATTGTACCTCTGGATTCTATCTCTTTACAGGAAATAAATGATTAAAGAAAAAAATACAAGATCAAAAAAAGATAGAACAATCTTTCAAATTTCAGCTGAATATGCAAGAACGATAGGTATATCTTTTTTAGCCGCCTGTATTTTTACTGTACTATTGTCTCTTCATGCAAGAAGTGAAATGATTAAAAATTTATATGCAAATGTTCACAGACAACAAAAAATAGACGTGCAGCTTGCAAAACAGTTAGTTTTTCGAGAAGGTTTTTTGAAAGATTTAAAACATAAGCAGTATTCTGTTTGTTTACAGGTTGGAATGTTATATGAGGCTGCTCAAGACTATGATAATGCTCGACTTGCTTATGAACTTGCTTTGAAGAAAGTTAAACCGGGAGTGTATACACCATACTACAGGCTTGCAAAAATTTTGATTGCTCAAGGAAAATTTGATGACGCTCAAAAAGTTATCAATGCTGTAAAGGAAAGTAATAATAAGAAACTAATAAGGTTTAAATTACGTTCTTATATGAAGTTGGGCGATAAGTATTATTCGATAGATAAACCTTTAAGTGCAGCCAAGAGTTATGAAAAAGCAAAATATTATTCCGACAAGTTGAAGAAAAAAGATAGAATTACGTATGATTCAATAGTTAATTGTGTTGTAAAATCATATGTTGAAACTGCGGATATAATGGTGAAAAATGGATTTAATGATGATGCTGTTAGATTTCTACATAAAGCTGAATTTTACCGACCTGATGATTTCAATATAAGATACAAACTTGCTATTATATATTCGGAGCTAGAACCTGAAAAATCAGTAGAATATTTTGAAAAATTAATAAAGGAAAAGCCTCAGTATGTTGATTATGAGGTTTATTCAAAAGCTCTTATGGAAGCTGCAAATATAGCTGAGCAGAAGGGAGATTTAACTCAGGCTAAATATTACAAGTATAAAATTCATTCGTTTGATATTTTTATAAATAATAAAGTTATTTGCAAAAATGATATAAAATTATACCAAGATAATTTTATTATACAAAAGTTTTGGTTTGTATGTCGTATAAAAGGTAAGTATAGAATAAAAAATATTTCTCATAAAGATATTATTAATCTTTCTGCAGATTTTGTTTTGAGGAATAACAAAACGGGTGAGCCGGTAGAGATTGTAACTAAAAAATGTGTTAATAAAGCTTCTCCTTTACATTCTAATAGTATGACAGATGAAATATCTGTTGTTTTTAATAAAAAAATATTTTCACAAAATGAGTTAGAACAATACATTATAGATATATACTTATACAAGGATAATAAGTATAAAACGCTTGTAAGTTCTATTCCTGTACCTTTAGAATCCATAAAAAACTAATGTAATAAAGGTGCAGATTCAAGAAGTGTTTTTGTGTATTCTTGTTTAGGAAATCTAAAAATATTTTCAGTACTGTTTTCTTCTATAAGGTTACCAAAATACATAATACCTACTCTGTCAGCAAGGTATCTTATAACGTTCAAGTCATGTGAGATAAAAATTATAGTAAGATTTTTATCGGATTTTAGTTTCTTAAGTAGATTAATTATTTGCGCTTGTATACTTGCATCCAATGCACTTACAGGCTCATCGGCAATTATAAGTTCAGGATTTAAAATAAGAGCTCTTGCAATAGCAATACGCTGCCTTTGCCCTCCTGAAAATTCATGCGGGTATAATTGGGTACAATTTTCTTGCAAACCAACATCTTCTAAAACTTTTTTTATAGCAGATAGTTTTTCTTTGTGTGAGTAGTGAGTATTGATATCTAGAGGTTCTTTCAAGATTTCTCCAATTTTCATCTTTGGATTAAGACTCGAGTACGGGTTCTGAAATATCATTTGAACTTCTTTTGGGTAATTCTTTCTCTCATTTCTAGTTTGTTTATGGATGTTTTTTCCCAGAAAAAGAATTTCTCCGGATTTTGGAGTAACAAGTTTTGTTATTGCTCTGGCAAGAGTTGATTTCCCGCATCCTGACTCACCTGCTAATGCATAAGTTTCGCCTTTATGGATTGTAAGTGAAACATTATCTACCGCAACAACTGAAGTTCCTCTCTTTTGGTCTAAACTGTTATATTCAACAGTCAAATTTTTAATTTCTAATAAATTGCCCATAAATATATATTATCACAATTTTTTTTATGATAGTATTGTCTGAGAGTATAAGGAGCTTGAAATGATTGATATATTTGTAAAAAAATATGTTACTGTTAAAAATATTATATTTTTCATAATTGCAATTTTGTTTTTAATATTTATTACAAAGGTAAAAGATACAGCTATCTTGTTTTTTGCTTCTTATGTAGTAGCATGCTCTCTTAATCCTATTGTTGACAAAATGACAAAAAAAATGAGCAGATCTCTTGCCGCTACTATAGTTTTGTGCGGAGTACTTCTTGCATCTACTCTTCTTATACTGCCTCTTTTAATTGTTGCTGGACAGCAGATTAAATCTTTTTTAATAATGCTGCCGGAACATATTGTTACTGTGAAATCTTATCTTTTGCAAACTCCTCTTCTTAATAAGTCTACTATAGCGCAGCTTGATATTGGCGGCGTGTTAACAACTGCATCGGGGTTTACAACAAAGTTTGTTAATAATTCTATAAACTATAGTATGAGCTTGGCTTCCAGTATAGTTTATTTTCTTGCGGCTTGTATTATTGTTTATTATTTTCTTGTAGATAGAGATGCAGTTAAGAAAGCATATTGCAGCTTGTTTCCAGCACAGATGAAAGGAAGGGCAGAGGAAATACTTGAAACCATATCACAAAAAATCGGCGGATATGTTTTGGCACTTATTGTTACGATTTTTTCAGTAGGTTTAATCATGACTTTGGGTTTAATGGTATTGGGTGTAGATTATGCACTCTTACTTGGAGTTTTGAATGCGATTCTGGATGTTATTCCTGTTATCGGTCCCGGACTTGCTCTTGTCATAACCTTACTTGTTGCATATAAAATGGGACCACTTACAATAGTATTAATAATACTATTGTTTACATTTGCACAGTGGGCAGAAAATAATCTGGTACGCCCGTATATTTTCGGAAAGTTTCTGAATTTGCATCCTCTTATAATCTATTTCTTCTTGTTTATAACAGCACAGTATCTGGGAGTTGTGGGAGTGATTTTTGCACCTGCAATTGCTGCAACAGTATGTGTATTGATAGAAGAACTTTATATAAAAAATGTAAATTAGATGGAAAAGTATTTATATAAACCGGCACCTTCCGGTAATTATCAATTCATAATGGCTTATCCGGCAAAAGAAGAATTTGCCTTAGCTTCTCTTGGTTACTTATGGCTATTTAAATTAGCTGATACAATGAACGGAGTAAATGCTGTCAGGTGTTCTACAGATAAAATAGTTTCTCCTAAAAATATCGGGAGTATAGCATTTTCCTTATCATTTGATTTTGATTTTATTGGTGTATTTGAAATTTTGGAAAAATTAAATATTCCTCTTTATTCAAAAGACAGGGATAAAGACAAGCCTCTTGTTTTTGCCGGCGGTCCGGTTATTACTACAAATCCTAGACCTTATGAAGCTTTCTTTGATTTTATGTTAATTGGTGATGGTGAAGGGAACTTCTGCAAAATTCTTGAGATATTAAAAAATCATAATAAACAAGAGGCACTGGATATTCTGAGGAGTGTAGATGGTGTCTACATTCCGGAATCCAGTGTCGTAAAATCCACCGTTCCGCTCGAAAATGTTATTTACACACCTATTCTCAGTGATTCAGGTTACTTTAAAGATACTTTTATAATTGAAGTCGCCAGAGGCTGTATGAACAGGTGTGCTTTTTGTACTGCATCATACATAAATCTTCCGTTCAGAGCTTATGATTATCAAAAAATCATAGATACGATTGAATTTGGATTAAAATATACAAATAAGATAGCCCTGTTAGGGGCACAAATAAGTGCACACCCGCAATTTGACAGAATTATGCAGTATATTGAAAATAAGATAGATAGTGGTATGGAGATAACGCTTGGTATATCTTCTCTGAGAACCGATTCTGTAACCCCCAAAATGATTCAAACACTTATAAAAGGTGGTCAAAAGCATTCTACGATTGCTATAGAGGCTGCAAGTGAGAGATTAAGAAGGTTTATAAATAAAAATTTAACGGAAGAACAAATTCTTGATGCCGTAAGAATTGCAAGGGAAAACGGGTTAAAAGGCTTAAAGATTTATTCAATGATTGGTATTCCTAATGAAACTATGGCTGATATTGATGAGTTTTTGAGGTTAGGTAAGAAGATTAAGGAGCAAAATAAAGGTTTTAATATAGAATTTTCTTTTTCCACATTTGTACCGAAGCCTCATACACCTTTTCAGTGGGTAAAAAGAGAGGATTCAAAATCTCTGGAGAAGAAACAAAAGTATTTAGGGAAAGGTTTTTCAAAATTAGGTATATCTTCAAAGTTTTCAAGTATCAAATGGGACTACTGGCAAACGGTGTTGTCGCGTGGAGGCAAAGAATTGGCTCCTTTTTTGGTAGAAGTTTATAAAAGAGGGGGAAAAATAGGGGCGTACAAATCAGCACTTAAAGATTTAAATATAACAATTAAAGAAGAATTTGATATTAATGAATCTTTGCCTTGGGATGTAATAGAAATTGCTCCTCGCAAAGAGCTATTAATAAATGAGTATAAAAGACTTTGCAAGAGGTGTTGATACTAAAAAGACCGGAAAATTATTCCGGTCTTTTTTATATTGAACTTCATTTATTTTATTTATCCCTGAAATTGTTCAGCAATTTCAAAAGGCTGTTCTGCAAGTTTTAAAGTTTCTCTGTCGATGATTCCTCTTTTCAGCTCTGTAAATGAAGCTTTTTTAGAGTTAAATTTCTTTTTCAAAAACTCATACGCTACTTTAGGGTCGCATTTAGTTCCGCATGTAAATAAATCTACTGCAGCATACCCTAATTCCGGCCAAGTATGAATTGCAAGATGGCTTTCCGAGATAATTACAACACCGCTAACGCCATACGGATTAAACATATGAAAGCACTTTTGAACGATTGTTGCACCGCACTCAAGAGCTGCGTCTATCATGTACTTTTCTACTTTGTCATTACTGTTAAGAATGTTTGGATCACATTCAAAAAATTCTGCAAGGACATGCTGTCCTAAGTTTACTCTGTCCAAGTTCTGCTTTTCAAGCTCGTCGAGTGAAGATGATACAATTGTCAATTCATGTGCCTCCTTTACTACCAGTGTATTCTCACACCAATCAATTTTTACCAACTACTATATATTACTATAAAAAATAAAAAATTTGTATATTTTACACTTTTTCCCAAGAATGTAAAGAAATTGTTACAAAATGCTTGGTGAATAAGTATAAATTTTTTAGCTGTAAGGCTTGTAATATCTATTCTAGCCCTTATCTTATTTGCGCAAAAAATAAGATGTAAGTAAAAAAGAATAATCTTTTTATAAAAGACAAAATTTCTTACAAATGTAATATTTTTTATATATTGCTTTGATTTTTTGTTCTCATTATAATCGACTTAGAATGAGTATTGTCCAAAAATCACAAAAAGCATTAGAATACGACACAATATTAGCCGAATTAGCAAAGTTTGCAAAGACAGAACAATCTAAAAAGCTTTGCTTGGAGCTGACACCTTATGTCACGCCTGAAGATATTCAGACACAAATTATTCTGACACGTGAAGCTAAAGATGTTTTGGATTTGGCGAGAGATATTCCAATTGAGAAAATTCCCGATTTTGCAAAACTCAGAGAGAGAAGTGAATATTTTGTAGAAGAAGAACTGATTGATATAGCAAAAGCTATGCGGACTTCAAGGATTGTACGAAATTTCCTAAAGGAGAATTTACCGTTTGATGCCTCTATGCAAGTATTTGCAGACAAATTGTTTTCAGATAAGCAGTTTGAAGATCGAATTTTTAATACTTTTGATGAAAATTGTACGGTAAAACAAAATGCAAATCCTGAATTGAAAGGATTGTACTCTTCTTTAAAAGATACAGAATCAAATTTGAAACAAAAGGTTCATGAATTAATGAGCTCGCCGGAGTTCCAGAAACATTTACAAGAAAATATTTATACAATGCGTGATGATCGTATTGTTTTTCAGGTTAAAGCTTCCTCCAAGAGTAAAGTTGGCGGAATTGTTCATGATGTTTCTGCTACAAATAAAACTTTTTATATTGAACCTGCACAGATAGTACCTATAAATAATAAGATAAGAGAATTAAAATCAAAGATTTATTCGGAAATTATTCGTATATTAACAACTTTAAGTTTTGATATCAAAAAAGAGATAGATAATTTAATCAGGATGGAAAAAACTCTCTCTTGGATTGATTTTCATTTCGCAAAAGCAAGATATGCAGTAAAAATTCAGGCTGTAGAGCCTGAAATAAGCAGTGAAAAGGGAATTAAAATCGATTTAATGCGCCATCCACTTCTAATCGGAAGGATTGAAAACATAGTAGAAAACGATTTTGAAATAGGTTCCGGATATAAATCCGTTATAATTACTGGTTCTAATACCGGCGGTAAAACAGTTGCGTTAAAAACAGTCGGATTGTTTATTTTGATGATGAAATCGGGAATGTTTCTTCCGTGTGCGGAAGCGCATATTTATCCGTTTGAAAAGGTCCTTGCCGATATCGGTGATGAACAAAGCATCTTGCAGAATTTATCTACATTTTCTTCTCATATGACAAATGTCATTGATATTATGGAGAAGGCGGACAGTGAAACGTTTGTTCTTATAGACGAGCTTTGTGCAGGTACTGATCCGCAGGAGGGCGCAGTTCTTGCTGAAATTATCTTAAAGGATTTGGCTTCGAAACAGGTGCAATCCATTATTACAACACATTATGGTGAATTAAAAACGTTAGAATATACGGATCCGTATTTTAAGAATGCGAGTGTTGAATTTGATGTAGAATCATTATCGCCGACTTATAAATTAATCATTGGTATTCCAGGGTTAAGCAATGCAATTGCAATTGCTTCAAATCTTGGCATGTCAGAGGATTTAATATGGAAGGCTAAGGAGCTTTTGATTACCCAGCGGGATACATCAAGCCTTGTTGTGGAAAGATTGCAGGATACACAGCAGCGTTTGGATGTAAATTTAAAAGAGGCAGCGACACGGAATGCAGAAGCTGATGCACTAAAGAGATATTACGAAAAAGAACTTATTGTACAGAGGAAAGAAAAGAAAAAAACATTAAAAGTTATTAAAGATAAGTTTGAAGAACAATTAGAGGAAGCAAAGTCTGAAATTAAAGAGATTTTGACGGAATTAAGGCAGGAAAAAACAGAAAAGATTGCAAGACGTTCTTATGCCAGACTGGCACTATTAGAACAGAATTTTCGCTCTGACATGCATTCTATGGAAGAGAAAGAACAATATACAGAGCTTGATTGGAACAATGTTCAGGTTAATGACAAAGTTATGATTAAAGAATTAAATCAGCAAGTTATGGTTTTATCTTTACCGGATAAAAATGATACTCTATACATTCAGCTAGGTATGATTAAAACAAAAGTCAAAAAAGATAAACTTGCGGTTTATAATCCTCAGCTTGCCCAAAAGGTTAATCTACCGCTTGGTGCAATAAAAAAGGAAAAATCATTTACTCTTAAAAAACATGATATTTCAAATACTTTAGATCTAAGAGGGGAAAGAGTTGAGGAGGCTTTAGACGAATTGGAAGCGTATTTGGATAAAGCGAGTTTGGCTAATCTTTCTCCTGTTTATATAATACACGGACACGGAACCGGAGCTTTAAAATCAGCAGTGCGGGAGTTTATCTCTGTATCACCTTATGTAGCAAAGTTCAGAGTCGGCGAAGATGCTGAAGGTGGAGACGGGGTCAGTGTCATTGATATTAAATGAGTATCTTTTTTCTAAAATCTTTTGTATAATATTCATACGAGATTTTTGGAGAGGAAAGAGATGTATAAATTAGGAATAATAGGATATCCTTTAGGGCATTCTATATCTGCAGTAATTCAAAAAGCCGGATTGGAAAGTATAGGGCTTGGCGGTGTGTATGATGTTATGGAAACTCTACCGGAGGATTTGATTGATAGAATCAAGTATATCAAGGCAAATGGATATAATGGATTTAATGTAACAATTCCGCTAAAGGTTCCAATGTCTTTGTTTTTGGAAGATATAGATGATTATGCAAATATTGCGGGATGCGTAAATACTGTAAAAGTAAATGAGGATAAATCTTTCTATGGATATAATACAGATATTTACGGATTTAAGAAGGCAATTCCGGAAGATGTGGATTTGAATGGTAAAAATGCAAGTATTCTCGGAACGGGAGGTGCCTCTAGAGCTGCTGTAGTAGGACTTGCAGAAAAGGGAATTAGTGAGATTGATTTTTATACGAGAAATATCATTAACGCAAGACAAACTGTAGAATATGTACGAAATAAGTTTCCGAAAATAACATTCAATGTTTATCAAATACAAAATATTCGTTCCCTTGCTGGAACATCAATAATAGTTAACGCGACTCCTATTGGCATGAAAGGGTATATGGCAGATCAGATGCCTCTAGAGAGAGCTGATTTGGATAAATTAACTCCGGAAACTCTGATTTATGATATAGTTTATAATCCTGTAAAAACAATATTAATACAGGAAGCTCAAAAACGTGGTTTAAGAACAATAGGCGGGCTTGATATGCTGATTCATCAGGCTGAAAGGGCTTTAGAAATATGGACCGGTAGAACTCCGGATGTAAAACTGATGAAAATTGCTGCATTGGAAGCCTTATAAAATGAAATATGAAGTTTTGTAACAATTTTCTTTTTTTGTGAAATTAGATAATTTTTATATACTTTAAATATATGTAAGATGAAAAAGCATAAGGAGCTAAAATTATGTCAAACAATATTAATGCAAACGTTTTAAAGAATTTTATTGTAAAAACAATAGGTGCTGATAAATTGACACAAGTGCAGGCACAGAAATACGATATTGCAGCTGATAAGTTTGCAGAATCAAATCAGGATGAAAATGCTTATTTGGAGCTAGATGAAATTTTAGCAGATACAGATTTGTATAATCAATTTGCAACAATGTATGTTGAAGAACAAGATAAAGCAGGTGAAGTAGAAAATGCAGAGAAAGAAGAGACTGCTAAAGTTCAAGAAAAAGGTGATAGTAAGGCTTAGCTTTAAGAGGATAGAGAGAGAGTTTTTTATATATAAATAAGGTATTTTAAAGCGGGTATTAATCCCGCTTTTTTATTGTGTTCTATTAAGATACTACTTACAGCGTCCGCAAATAACTTTTGCAATAAACTGTACGAGGATTATAAATTCCCATATAATATGTCTGTGTTTAATATAATAAAGATCATATTCCAAACATTCTTCAGATGTTGGTTCGCATATGTTAGTTTGTTGCCAGCCGCACCATCCTGGTCTTACCCAGTTTCTGCATTCCCAGTAAGGATGTTTTTCTTTATTCTCATAATAAATCTCTTCTCTTACCGGACGTGGTCCTACTATGCTCATTTCACCGCGCAAAACATTTATCATCTGAGGAAGTTCATCTATATGAAATTTTCTTAAAATTTTACAGAATGGTATTACGCGCTTATCATCATAAGTAATTTCTGTCAAATCATCATCAAAGTTTTCTTCTACCTTATCTTGGTACATTGTTCTAAATTTTATCATCTTAAATGGTTTGCCAAACTTGCCAATTCTTGTCTGTGTGAAGAATACAGGACCAAAATCGGAGAGCTTAATACCTATCATAGCTATAAGAGATAGAGGTGAAGTAATTATCATTATTATAATTGAAGCAATTATGTCGCAAAGTCTTTTAACTGCTGCAAAAAATAAAGCTTTCTTTTTAACACTGGCATAGAAGAGCCAGTTTACAGTCATTTTAGAAACCAGATATTTACGGGTAATTTTTTCATAAAATTTTGGCATTCTCCAAACTTTTACACCGAGAGGTATACCTTTTATCAGGTCTGTAAGTGTAGTAGCATCCATTCTGGATTTTACTGCAACTATGACTATTTTAACATTGTTATCTTTAATTACAGCTTCGGAGTCACAGGTTAAACCTAATATAGGAATAGTAGAATCTTCGTCTTCTATTGTGTTCATATTATCATCCAAGAATCCGACAACCTTCATACCCAATTCTGGTCTTGCTTGGATTTCTTCTGCAATAAGTTTTCCGTTCTGTCCAGCACCTACGATTAAAACATTTTTTACAGACTTCATGAACTTGACATAAATAAGATATATAATTCTTACAACTAATATGCCTGCAAATATAAGAATTGCATTTATTATAAGTAATAATACGGTTAGTATATTAAATCCGCTTATGCAAATAGGAATTCCCGCGAAAACGGTTGCAATAGTTATTCCTTCAAATAATAGATAGATATCACGAGGTCTGTATTTTCTGACTTCATAGAATCCTTTGATATATAAAACTAGTATTGTGATTAACAAAAACCAAAGCATTATATAAAAAAGCTGTGAAAGATGTACAAAACTTACAAAAGAATACAGTGACGCAAACATTATAATTAACGCATCAACAACAGTTAATACAAATATCGATCTAGAAATTACAGGCATAAACTCTCCTACTATAAGGTGAATTATAACTATTTTATTATAGCACACTTAGGCTATGTGGTAAATGGCTGTAGTTAATGCGGATAAAAAATAACTGGCTTCTATGCCAGTTACAACTTACTTTTAAATGGTACCCCCAAGCGAATTCGAATCGCTGTCTACACCGTGAAAGGGTGTTGTCCTAGGCCTCTAGACGATGGGGGCTCGTTCGACATTTCTTATACTACCAAATCAAATTTTAAAGTCAAGAGGGGTAAATGTGTTTAAAATATATTTAGGCTTGAGTGATATACAATAATGTATTTAACGGTTGTTTTTTGTACTTGAAATCACAATTTCTTAAGATTACAATAATTGCAAGAAACAGGTTTATGAGGGTAGTATGATTAACAGGAAATCTCGTGAAGAAATAAAAAGAATGCGACATGCCGGACATATTGTAGCTCTTGTCCATCAAAAAATGAGAGAAGTAGTTGAGCCGGGCATATCCACAAAGGAACTAGATAATATTGCTATGAAGGTGATTAAAGATAACAAGGCTGTTCCAACATTTTTAGGGTATAACGGCTTTCCTGCATGTATTTGCACCTCAATTAATGAAAAAGTTGTACACGGAATTCCTTCTGAAGAAGAAATTTTAAAAGAAGGTGATATTATAGCGATTGATGTTGGCGCAACATATGGTGGCATGGTTGGTGATAGTGCCTGGTCTTATGCCGTAGGGAAAATTTCTGAGGAAAAGCAGATGTTAATGAAAGCTACGGAAGAAGCTTTGTATGCAGGTATTGCAAAAATGCGGGCCGGTAATATTCTTGACGATATTTCCGGAGCAGTGGAAGATGTTGCCAATAGTTATAATTTAGGCATTGTAAGACAATACGGCGGACACGGAGTAGGGCATTCCATGCATGAGGATCCGTTTCTTTTCAACTACAGAGTTGGAGATCAGACTCTTATAAAATCGGGAATGGTTATTGCAATAGAGCCGATGTTAAACCTCGGAGGGGATGAGGTTTTTGTTGAAGATGATAAGTGGGGGGTTGTTACAAAAGATAAAAGACCGTCTGCACATTTCGAACATACAGTTCTTGCAACAGACGGTGAGCCAATGCTTATGACAACTTTAATGGATTAATTTATATTTGATATAAACCTGTAAAATGCTCCATGAGGATTTGAACTTAAATTAATTTCAGATACAGGAATATTAATAGATTCACCTGCACTTATTTTTATATTATCAAATCCCGCTCCATGTGAACTTGAAGGTATTACTTTCTCGTTGCCATGTGGAATATTACCTTTTTGTACCAATACATTATCTCTGACTCCAAAGTCACTTTTTATAACTCCAAGTGTTGGATCTGCACAATACCAAGGAGTCTTTTTAATGGTGATTTGAAAGTACTTCTTATCATTACTGAGTTTAATATCATAATATTCATTAAATTTTAAATTATTTGCGAGATTTAATTTTTCTTCTCCATTTAAGTCGCAACCTTCGAGGATGCCAAAATCACCTGCTCTTTTTGCTGCTTCTTGCAATTTTTTTACATCACTTTCAGATATTGTATTATCCTTGACATCAACAATTGAATTAATAAACTTTTTGTCCTCTGTTT
>CAZXQM010000002.1:0-21015 GCA_964643455.1 uncultured Vampirovibrio sp.
TTTGCATATTCAGAAGCTTTCTCCTTTGCAATATTTGGAGATATTTTATTCCAATAATGCTTTGGATGTTTCTGAACATCACCCATAAGCTTATAAAATATGTCATTTTCTCTTTTTACCGTATCTATAAGCTCCTGCTGCTTTGAATATAAACCATCTGTTCTGCCGGCCGTAACATCACGAACTCCCGTAAAATAACCTTTTTCGTTGTATTTTCTTTGAACATTGTACGTATGCACCTCGTTTTGAGAGAGATCAAAATCCGTTTTGGTTATGGTGGTTGTCCTTTTAGCAGGTGCTGCTGTTTTTATTCTTTTCCCATCTGTTACAAAACCTATTGGTCTCATCGTTCTGTCATTAGCATGGCTTTTTAATTTTTGAGGAATAAACCCTATACTCATTCTGACAGGAGCCGCAGTACTTACAGGTTTTGTTGAAGTTTTTATAGCTTTACACCTTACAAATACCAGATTGTCAGATTCATCCAATATTTGCATACAAGTCTGCTTTCCTCTTGTAGATAATAAAATTTTACGTCCGTCACTTAATATCTTACTAAGATTCCCCATATAAAATCTCCTAAATTCCCTTATATATATTAAAGAATTTCCGTTAAAAAAATTGACTTATTGTAAAGAATTGTTACGTCAATAATTATTGTAGTATTATAGGGTTGGCAAAGCGACATTATATTTAAGTATATAACTTTTAACTATGTATTGCGTACCAACTTTTAAACCGTGCTGGCGGGTACACTCACGCTTTGCCCGTCCTTGACTTTTTAAGTTATTGTCAGGCAATGCCTGACCTACTTTTTATACATTTGATATTTATGCTAAGATTTATAAATGACAAAAAGCGCTTATATACATATTCCGTTTTGTAAATCAAAATGCAAATACTGTTCGTTTATCTCATTTACAAAGCCCGATATGATTACGGGATATACTTATGCGCTTTTAAAGGACATCGCAGATAACTACAAAGGCGAAGAATTAAAGACTCTTTATTTTGGTGGCGGCACCCCTTCGCTTGTTCCGATAGAACTTTTAGGAAAAGTCATAAGAAAATTCAAATTTCAAAACGAATATGAACTGACAGTGGAAATTAATCCGGATGATTGCACTCCAGATTATTTACAAGCTCTCATAACGCTGGGGGTAAATCGTTTGAGTATCGGTTCGCAAACTTTTGATGATAATATTTTAAAGCTAATCGGGCGAAGGCATAATTCGGAAGATATTTTCAAGACGGTCGAATTTGCAAAAAGCGCTGGTTTTGAAAATATAAGTGTTGATTTAATTTACGGGCTTCCTACCCAGACAATAGAAGGATTAAGGCAAGATTTAGATAAATTCCTGTCACTTGAGATACAGCATATTTCAACCTATGGTTTGAAAATTGAAGAGGACTCTTACTGGGGGAAAATGTATGATAAAGAATTAAATGCACTAAAAATACCGGATTATCCTCTTCCAGATTTACAAATTTCCGCTCAAATTGTAAATTCTCCCTCTCCGCCTTCCGCTGACGCTTCCCGGAGAGGAGTGTGCCCGCTCCCTGATGATGATACTCAGGCTGATATGTACGAGAGAATAAATGAAATACTTGAACATAACGGGTTCTACAGATATGAAGTAAGTAATTTTGCTAAAAAAGGGTATGAGTCAAGACATAATCTAAATTACTGGGATAATAGTGAATACTACGGATTTGGCGCTGCCGCTCACGGATATACAGACGGAGTACGATTTTATAACTATTCTGAACTTGATAAATATATGGCAAAACCCTCAACGCATGAATACGGAAAAACTCTTACAGAAGCAGAAAAGCTGGAAGAAGAAATTTTTCTCGGATTCAGAAAGCGAGAGGGGGTAAATGTAAACAAGATTAATCAAAAGTTTGGAATCTATTTTGAGAAAAAGTATCAAAATATTCTTGAAAAATATTCTGATTTTATTGAAAAAACACCCTCCGGCTATACACTAAACCTTAAAGGTGTTCTTATAAGTAATATTATTTTAGCAGAATTTGTAGATTAAAAAAGTTTAATTTACCCGTTTTCGCCCAAATCTTTGGTCTTATAGGTAAAATAACCTTCATAATTGTAACTTGCATCGAGACCTTTCATATAAACATCTCTGTTATTTATATCAGAAGTAAGCGCCGGTCTTAGAAGCTCTCTTATTTCCACATCTTTTACAGGACTTCTCTCCATTGCTAATAAATAATCGCTTTTATCAACCTGACTCCAATCTACAACATGTGACAGCTCTCTTTTTAAAATTAAATCAAGCCAAATACGGGTACTGCGGCCATTTCCCTCCCGAAATGGATGTGCAACATTCATCTCCACATATTTTGCAATAATTTCCTCATAAGTCGATTGCGGCATGCTATCAATATGTGCCAGTGCTTGTTCAAGATACATTACCGGTGCAAACCTGAAATTACCCTTTGCAAGGTTGACATCTCTTATTTCACCTGCAAAATAATAAATTTCACTAAATAAATATTTGTGAATTTCTGCTAAAGTCTTAAATGTTCCTGCTTGATATGAATCTAATAGCCCATTTTGAAATAACTCAAGAGCCTTTTTCTTGCTGATTCTTTCCTCTTCTCTTGCGAGTTCCGCCGCATCGTTAATACCAAGCTTATTTTCTAAAACCATTTTTAACCTTCAACAAAATTTATATAATGCTTCTTTTTAATCTTTCAGATCTATTTTCACTTAAAAGATTCTTAAGTTTCATAATCGCCTGTGCATGAAGCTGGGATATACGCGACTCAGAAACATTAATAGCTTCTCCTATTTCTTTAAGAGTCATGTTTTCGTGATAATAAAGAACCATAATAGTTCTTTCTCTCTCTGGCAATCTTTTCAATGCGTCTTCCAATTCCTTTTTTACATCCTTTTCTTCTAACTGTTCATGCGGATTAAGATTATGTGAATCCTGTATTGTATCAATAATCTCTATATCTCCGTCTGATGAGCCTTTTTTATCATATATTGATGTAATAGTTGTATCATCTGACAATAACTGTTCAACTTTTTCTTTTTCAATACCTAAGAAATTAGCAACCTCTGTATTAGTAGCAACACGTCCGAATTGTTTCTTTAACTCTTCCTGTGCCTCTTTAACGTCTTTTATCTTTCTTCTGACACTTCTTGGCAAGAAATCCTGAGAACGAATTTTATCTATAATACTTCCTCTTATACGGACAAGTGCATAAGTTTCAAATCTGGCTCCCATCTTAGGTGTAAATTTTTCTACAGCATCAATTAAACCTTCTACACCATAACTAGCGATATCTTCGTAAGAAAATGTCGGCGGCAAAGCTACTTTAACACGCCCCACAACATACCTCGTAAGATAAATATACTGAAGAATCAGAGCATCTCTTAATTCTTTATTATCATGGTCTGCAAAATATTGAGTCCACATCTCTGTTAACTCTTCATTTGTTGCCCGCTTTATTTTATTGTAAGAAATGTCTTGTTCCATTCCTCTTTCCCGATAACAATAACATGTCATTTAATATTGTAACGTTTTGTTAAGAGAACGTTATCATATACATAGATGAATTTAATAATTGAATATCTTAAAAAAATCGTTAGCAAAAATTTTATACTTAAAACTGTATATATTAATTTTATTGATACGAAGGTTTTTTAAATTTTCAAAAAGTATAAGAGAGATGTCATGGCAGCTATAGATGCGGACACCGAAATTTAGTTTCATTTTCATCATAATGTGCAATACAACTATTTACATTTATTTACAGGTGGGGTATCATTTTTTTAGGGAGAATATTATGAAAGAACAGTTGGAGAATATTTATAATTCAGCAAAAAACGATATCGAAAAGGCACAAACAATAAGCGATATTGATGAAATCAGATTAAAATATCTTAGCCGCAAAGGCGAGTTCAATGCCATCAAGAAAGGATTAAAAGATTTATCAGATGAAGACAAAAGAATTATAGGAGCTTTTGCTAATCAGATTACTCTGGAACTTGAAAGTTTATTGAAAATAAAGCATAATTTGTTTTATCAGCAGGAATTGAATGAAAAACTCCAAAAAGACAGAATTGATATTACACTGAGCGGTAAATATATACCACAGGGTAGAGTTCATCCACTTTCATCTACAACAGAAGAAATTGTATCAATATTCCAAAATTTAGGTTTTTCCGTAGTACCCTCAAATCTTTCTCCGGAAGTTGAAACTGAATACTATAATTTTGATATGCTGAATGTTCCAAAAGACCATCCGGCTAGAGATGTTCAAGATACTTTTTACGTAAAAGGAATGGATGGGGTTGTTTTAAGGAGCCAAACATCCGGAGCGCAGATTCATACAATGGAAACCCAAAAACCGCCTATCAAAGTAATTTCACCGGGCAGAGTTTATAGAAATGAAAATATTAATGCCAGAAAAAATAACTTTTTTCATCAAATAGAAGGTCTGTATGTAGATAAAGACATTACTTTTGGCGATTTAAAGGGTGTTTTAAACGAATTTATTAGATTATATTTTGGTGCAGCACGCCCTACCAGATTCAGAAGCAGTTTCTTCCCGTTCACAGAACCTTCAGCCGAGTTGGATGTGCAATGTATAATGTGTCATGGAGAAGGATGCAGGATTTGCGGTGGAACAGGATGGCTGGAAATTTTAGGATGCGGAATGGTAGATGTTAATGTTCTAAACGGTGTAGGAATCGATCCTGAGATATATTCCGGTTTTGCTTTTGGCATGGGAGTAGAAAGACTTTCTATGCTTAAGTATGCCATTGATGATATTAGATTATTCTTCAATAACGACAAGAGATTTTTGGAACAATTTTAGGAATTAAGTATGAAAAAGATTATAGTTTTTATTCTCAGCTTGTTTGTAACAAGTTTTAGTATAGCATTTGCAGCTGATACTTATTTAACAACAGTAAAAGAACAAGAAAAAATGCAAAACCATGTTAGCGAAGTTGGATTTAATATATTAAACTCCAATGGAATTGAAAAAAGAATGATATTTTTTCTGGATGGCTCGAAAAATGTAAATGCAGCCACATATACATCAAGCCGCACCATAGTTGTTTATAGAGGATTGTATAATATGCTGCAGGATGATGATGAGCTCGCAGCTGTTATAGGGCATGAAATTTCACATGGTGTTGACAGCTATGATGGTATCTTTAATGGAATGTTTACCTATATTCGTAGTAGCTTTGCTCCAAAAAAATATGAATACAAAGCCGATAAACGTGCCGTTGACTATATGGTAAATGCCGGTTATAATCCTGTAGCTCTTATTGTTGTAATGAATAAAGCTTTTAGCCAATATAGTCATGACATTTGGTCTTCACATCCTTTAACATCAAGAAGAATGATGGAAGTTTATGAATATATTTACACAAAGTATCCGGAATATCTTGTTAATAACAAATACAAAAATAACATTTATTATCAGAACTTTTTGTTAACATCAAAGGAAAACCGTGCAAAATTCCAAGAAAAAGTTAAAAATAAATCAACAAAGAAAGTTAAGTATCAATAAGAAAATTTGTGCAATATTACTGCTTTTTTCTCTTATTGTTTCTCCTGCATTTTCAATGATAACTGATGAATTTGTAAATGAGACACTGGATAAAAATCTAAAAATAAGAGAATTTGAACCAAAAGTAATTATTGATACCTTTGCTGAATCTAATACAAATCATTCAAAGCCGCGAGTAAAGGTTGAACAACCTGATGAGGCACTGCCGGTTGTCGTAAAGCCGTATAAACCCAGAAAGTATATTATAACAGAAGGGTTTCAACCGGACATTCCTATTCATATAGTCGAATATTTTACAACAAAAAAGAAGCCGCAAGAAGGCTCTTATATTGATTTTGTGACAGTTTCCGACATAGAATATAATAATAACTTCTATCCGGCGGGAACTATTGTAAAAGGCAGAGTAGAGACCGTTTCTGCAAATGCAATGAATGGAGATCCTGCAAATGTTGTAATAGGCAGTTTCGAGATGCAGGGAATATCTCTTTACGGAGAAATTTCCAAAACCGGCGCCGATAGAATGCTCTGGATAAAACCTTTATCCTGTGTAATGGGTTTATTTGGTATACCGGGATTTGCTCTAATGTTTGTAAGGGGCGGGCATGCAAAAATCAAACCTAATGAAGTTTATAAAGTTTATTTTCAATAAGTTTGTCTAAAAATTAATGCACGTTAAGATTCTTTTATATCAACCAAAACACAAAAATAACAGAACGATAAAAAAACGCAACATGCTATTTTCACTAATACACAATTTATCCGTGTAATTTTTTCTCAAGTTCTAAAGCCGTTTTTGTTTTTGCAAGACCGCCTAAGGAAGTTTCTTTTAAAAGCGGAGACATCAATTGTCCTGTAACTTTTAATGTATCTACAATTTCATCTATAGGAATTTTACTTTCAACACCGCAAAGTGCAAGTTCAGCGGCTGTTACTGCATGAACAGCAAGAAAAGCATTTCTTTTAATACAAGGAACCTCTACAAGTCCACAAACAGGGTCACAAGTAAGCCCTAAAATATTTTTCATAGCAAGTGCCGAAGCATTAATAATTTCTTTAGTATTACCATCAAGCATTTGAGTCAATGCCGCAGCAGCCATTGCGGAAGCTACTCCGCACTCTGCCTGACAACCGGCTATAGCACCAGCTAACTGGACTTTATTAGATACAATTAAACCGACCATCCCTGCAGTTATTAATCCGTTAACCTGCTTAAATTCTTGTATCTTTTCTTCTTCAGCCACAGCAACAATGACCGAAGGAACTATGCCACAGGAACCCGCTGTCGGACAGGCTACAATTCTTCCCATTCGTAAGTTTTCTTCTGCCGTTGCCAAAGCGTACATTGTTATTTTTTCAAAAATTTTTCCGAATAGCGCCGGTTTGTGCGAAAATTTATTTACAAGTTTTACACAATCATCACCACACCATCCGCTTATAGCTTTTTCCTGCGAAGTCATACCATTTTTAATTGCATCTTTCATCGCCAGCAAGTTTTCTAACACTCGCAGTCGTATAACATCGACACAATCACCTGATAGAAAAGCTTCCTCTTCCTCTCCGATTTCATATATTAATTTATTTTCATCAGAACACCTTTTTTCAAGTTCTGAAAAAGATAGTATAGCCATTATTTAAGTTTCCTGACATTTGTAACAAAAAAAACATCTTTAATTTCTCTTATTTTCTCAGCAATATCATCTCCCACCGGAATATCCAGTGCAAGATACATAGAAGCAGTTCCCCCCTTTGAACTCCTGTCACAATGCAAAGAAGCAATATTGACTTTTTGCTTTTGAATAATATTGCTGACTGTTGAAATCATTCCGGGACGGTCCTTATACATCAATAGCAGAGTATCATATGTCCCGTCTATATTAACCGAAAATCCGTTAATTCCATTAATTCTAATCTCACCTGCACCGACCGAATCACCTGAAATTGTCATATTATCATCAAAAGTTATGTCTACAGAATTCGGATGTCGTGAGATGTCTTCTTTATAATCAAAAGAATATTCAATTTCTCCAACATTATCAAAAATATTTTTTATTGCAGCATCATCAACATGATACCCCAAAACGCCGGCTAACAGACCTTTATCTGTACCATGCCCGAAACCGGTTGCTGCAAAAGAATTATAAAGAACAAATTTTACACAGGAAAATTCATTTTTATAAATATTCCTTGCCATTAAACCTAAACGAACAGCTCCGGCAGTGTGAGAACTGGAGGGACCAACCATAATGGGAGAAATTACTGAAAATAAAGACCTTTGTTCCATTACTTAGTAAATATCCCTACATTGTTTTCACTATCTATATATTTTTTCATTATCTCTACAAGAGAATTTTGCCAATCACTGTTTTTTTCAAGGAAAAAGTCCGCCCCACGAGCTTTACATTGAACTTCGAATTCTTCTCTCGCTGATGCGGTAATCACACCAATAACCGTATTAGCACCAGCAGCTGCAGCCATTTTTTTTAATTCCGTAAGAAGAATAAAACCATCCCTTTCAGTAGGAATAAATAAATCCATTACAATATAAGCATACTTACGCTTTTTATATTTATTAACTGCATCATAAATTTCTTGCGAACAATCTACATCATAATCAAATTGCGAAAGCAATACACGCAACTGATATGTAATTACACCCAAATCATCAACAACCAGAATTGCAGGATTTTTTTTATCTTCATCCTCTTCATCTGTTAAAAATGAACTAATTGCTTTACTGTATACAGGCTTTTTAGAATTATTGTTAAGTTCCTTTAAAGTATCAACTATATTAATAAGCTGTTTTTTTAAATCCATCAATTGTAAGTTTTTGGGAGGCTTTGAGTTTGTTATATCATAAAATAACTCTAAAAACTCATCGTCTAAGTCAATATTTGGCATATTATCTCCTATAAACTACATAATAATTATATCATACTTGTCCCGAAAAAGTAAGTCGTATGTTTGTATTATTCAAGTTTTTAAAATTTTAGAGTATAATTTATAGCATGAAGAAAAAAATATTAGGTTTATTTTTACTTATAATGTTTTTAGCGCCAGCAACATTTGCAAGCGAAGGGTTAGATTTTTTCAAGTTGCGTATCTTTCACAATGATACAAGAGAAATAAAATCGCTGCTAAATTCTCAGGTTAAATATGCAAATAAAACAAACTTTGAAAAATTTATATCAACATATGATAAAGATTACATAAATGCAGATGGTTTTAATTTGGATACATATTCTCAACTTGTGCGTGATATCTGGCAGGCATATAGTAATATTGAATATGGCATAAAAATAAAAGATATCTCTATAAATAATGATGAGGCAACTGTCGCAGTTACGGAAACATCCTTTGCAGAAGTTCCTGCGCCTGCAAAGCTTAGCGGTATATTAAAGAGTGAAGCTGACAGTATCTATTATTTAAAGAAACTTGACGGAGACTGGAAAGTTACATCTGATAAAGTAGTCTCTGAAACAACCTCTCTTTTGTATGGTCAAGCAAAAGACTTAGATATTAAACTTACTGCACCACTTGAAATAGAAGCTGGTACAGAATATACGGCCTCTTTGGAATTCACTCCTCCTGAAAATGTTATAGCAATAGCATCTATAGCAAATGACAAGGTTGAATATCCGCAAAAACAAGCTAAAGAAGTTTATAGAAAACTGCCGGATGATAATATTTTAGAAAGAATTTTTGTATCAAACAACGACAACGTCAATGAATATGTAGTTGCCTCTATTGGATTAACAAAGGCCGAGGTAAGCGACTTAAGTATACAATTGAGCCTTACCGGCTTTGGATATAAAATAGTCCGTGTAAATGTTATTCCTAACAATAGTGAGGTCCTAAATGACAAAGACAGGTAAAATTATTTATCTTATTATATCTGTCGTATTTTTCACATTTTTTGATATGCTACTTTCAGATGAAACGATGAAGAGTCTTTCTCAGACCTCTCATAATCCCGTGTTAGATCTTGTTTATGTTAAAAATACAGGAGCTGCATTTAGTATATTGCAAAACGCCAGACTCTTTTTGATTCTTTTTTCTATTGCAGCTATTTTATTTATAATATTTTATACAATTAAAAACATTGAAAAATCTTCTGCAATTGTTTTATTCTGGGTTTCGCTGCTTCTTGCAGGAATTTTCTGCAATACGTACGAAAGAATAACTTTTGGATTTGTAAGAGATTTCTTTAAGTTAAATTTTGTGAATTTTCCCGTATTTAATATTTCTGATATTTTTATAAACGTCAGTGTTTTTGCTATAGTTGTAATTATTGTAAAACACAGTTTTAAGAAAAATAATGAAACTTCTAATAGATGAATTTACATCAGATATAAGACTAGACTCGTTCCTCAGTGAAAGATGTATTGAGAGCGGATTTTCACGTTCAAAAATTCAAACTGAAATCAAAAAAGGTACAGTCCTTGTTAACGGAAAAAATGTTAAACCCTCTTACCTTTTGAAAGAAGGAGATATTGTTGAATTTGAACCGAAGGATGAGAGCAAAATTCTGCCGGAAAACATTCCTCTTGATATTATATGGGAAGATGAAAATATTGTTATTATAAATAAACCTTCCGGAATGCTTACGCATCCTACAAGCACGGAAAAAACAGGAACTCTAGTAAATGCCTTATTATATAGATACGGGGACAATCTTTCCGACATTAACGGAGAGTATAGGCGCGGGATTCTACACCGGCTAGACAGGAATACCTCCGGACTTTTAATCGTAGCAAAAAATAACTCGTCACATGAATACCTTGCTGAAGCAATGAAGGAAGGAAGAATCATTAAAAAGTATCTTGCTATTGTAAAAGGGAACGTTATAAAAGATGAATTTACTATTGATAAACCTATAATGAGAAATCCTGAACAACCGCATAAGATGATGGTAAAAGAAGGCGGTAAAAGTAGTGTTTCCATAGTAAAAGTTTTAAAACGATTTAATGATGCAACCCTTCTTGAAATAAGGATTATAACCGGAAGAACACACCAGATAAGAGTCCACATGTCAGCTATAGGGCACCCTGTTTATAATGATACACTTTATGGGTTCGGCAAAATGAAAATAAAAACAGAAGAGCAGGTTCTAGAATCTTATAAATTATCCCTTCCAAAACCGTTTGACGGAGAAATGTTGTCTTTTGAAATCGCTCCTGATGAAAAATTTAAAAAAGTATTGAAATTTCTAAAATCGCAAGCCGGAGAAAATACAAGAGGTTAATTTCCAGAGTAAACAGTATTTAATCCTATACTTCATACCATCACAATAAATATAAAATATCATAATTGAAAAGTAGTTTTCATTCTCACATGATTTAGACTATTGCATAAAAATTTATTCTGTGTCATAATAATATTATGGTTGGGAGCCTATGATGAGAAGGACAGTGTATAAACTGATTCTTTTTGTTATTTTGAGAGCCGAAAGCAGCTCCAAACAGAAGATTTGTAACCAGCCAGGCCGTAAATTAAAAAAGGATTAATACCTCACGTCCATGAGTGATTTTAAATTTAATTATGATTTTCTGAAGAAAAACGCGACACCCGGCAGTTGGAGACGGGGATACGAATATTATCAAAAGGATATGATTCTTGAAGCTTATCCCGAAAAAAATTTTTATAAGGGTAAAGTCAAGGGTAATTATCAGGATTTCTATGTTACAGACCTTATTTTTAAAAAGAACAAAATTGAAGCAAGGTGTAACTGTCCTCTGAAAGAAGAATGGTGTAAGCATTCAGTTGCAGTTGCGCTAAAAGCAATTGAAGAAGGTGCTTACGAAAACTGGATGTTTGAAAAATACGGAGTTGAACCTGATAAGTCAGATGTTGATACGGAAAGGAGAGACATTCCGAAAGGAAGTTATATTTTCCATTTTAATCCGAAAAGACGCCAGAATTTCTTTTCTATTCTGGTAAGGGATCGTTCTACAAATAAGATTGTAAGGTCTCTGGAAAATATTTTAAGAGCACTGATTGATATTCAAAAAGCAGACCCGTCCTTTGAATTGAACGATGCCCAAAAATCAGAATTAGCATTGTTTCAAACTTTATTAAAAATTTCAAAGCAGGATAAAAAAGCCGGATGGTATGATATTCCTATTACAAAATTCGCTCCGGTGTTTCCTTTGATGGCTGAACTCGAAGAAGTTCTGGATGAAAAAACAAAAGATAGAATTCAATTTACAGATAACGTTTGGAATCTGAATCTTGATGTTTCTACAACAAGCGTAAACGGCGGAACAAATATAGTTTTGGAACTGTTTTGGACCAGACCGGACAAAGAAGGTTTCATTCCATTTGAAGAAGTTAATTATTTTTCAAGGCAAATCAAATGGGGAAGGTACAAAAATATCATTTTCCCTATTAACATTGCAATGAATGAACTTCCGCAAAGTATTATAAAATCTACATTTACGGACTTAAAAGAATCCGATGGTGGAAAATTTGTTTATGAAGATCTGCCTCATCTTCAGGAAATAATGAATGTAACAATTGCCGAAAATATAAGCAAGCTTCTTCTTGAACATAAACCTCCTTTAAATATTGTTACACTTGGAATAGATTATGATCAGTCTTTAAAAGCATCACTGGAATTTGATTATTCCGGTGTCAGAGTACCTTATTCCAAAAGTAAAGATAAATCACCTTATATATCAGTAAAAAGTCAGGAAGCCGATGGACTTGTATACTGGATAAAAAGGGATTATGAACACGAGCAGATGGCTTATAATATGCTGCTTGCGTGTAAATTTGTTCCAATGCAGACAAATAATCTTGCTTTAGAAAAAGAGAATGCAATCGATTTTTATAATTATTATATCAAGCAAGCAGGTGAAGACTGGAAGTTTGAAGAACATGACGATATGAACTTCTTTAAACTTATGGAAGAACCTTTTAAAATGTGTGCAAAAATTGATTTCTCTGAAGAATCAGTAGATAGTATGGAGATTCAAATATACGGTCAGGTCGGAGAAGAGGTTATAAATTTCGATGATATTTATGATACTATTCAAAGCGGAGAAAAATATGCCCGTGTAAGGAGTTTAGGCTTTGTAGAATACCCTGCGCAAAATATTTATCAGATTATGCGCTCTTTTAACTCTTTTGACGCATACAGAAATAACGAAAATAAATTCCTTGTAAAAACGTATCGTGTAGGTTTGATTACAGAACTCCAGAATCAAGGTTTTGAACTTGTAATGAGTGAAAAATTCCAGAAATTCTGGGAACAGATTTCAACATTTTCAACAACTTCTGATGGAGTAGAAATCCCGAAAGGAGTTAATGCCGAATTTCGTGAATATCAAGTTAAAGGTTTTCATTGGCTCTGGTTCCTCTACCAATACGGATTAAACGGTATACTGGCTGATGATATGGGGCTGGGTAAAACACTGCAGGCCTTGAGTTTGCTGCAAAAAGCTAAGGAAGTTGACGGAGCAAAACCAACTCTTGTTATAGCCCCTACTACGGTTGTATTTAACTGGGAAGCTGAAATTCAAAAATTTACACCGGATTTGAGCTGCCTTAAAGTGACTGGTGCTGACAGAAAAGATTTATTTAAGAAAATTCCTGAGTACGATATTGTCATTACAAGCTATGCACTGGTAAGACGTGATATTGCAAAGCTTAAGAAATATCATTTTAGATATATAGTTCTTGATGAATCACAAAATATTAAAAACGCAATTTCACAAACAGCTCAGGCGGTAAAGGAGCTTCAATCCGACCATAAGCTTGCACTTTCCGGAACTCCGATTGAAAATAAACTTGAAGAACTCTGGTCTGTATTTGATTTTCTGATGCCCGGCTTCTTGTTTAATGTAGCAGAGTTCAATTATAGATACGTAACTCCGATTATGGAAAGACAAGATAAAACAGTTGAAAAACGTCTTAAGCTTCAAATATTCCCGTTCATTCTGAGACGTATGAAAAGAGATGTTGCGAAAGATCTTCCGGATAAAGTTGAAAATATGGCTTATTGCGAACTTACTGATGAACAGAAAGACTTTTACCTTGAAGTTCTTGACAGCACAAAAGAAGAACTCTTCAAAAGTATTGAGCTTAATGGTCTTGAAAAAAGCAGAATGTCTATCTTCTCGGCTCTACTCAGACTCCGACAAATCTGCTGTCACCCTAAACTTTACGACAAAGACCATGTTAAAGGTGTTATAAAATCAGGTAAATTTGAATATCTTAAAGGTATGTTGGAACAAATTATTCAGGAAAAACACAGGGTTCTTCTTTTCAGTCAGTTTGTAGATATGCTTGATATTATTAAAGGCTGGCTTGAGAGAGAGGATATTCCTTACGAGTATTTGACAGGCAAAACGAAAGACAGACAGGCTGCTGTTGAAAACTTTAATAACAACCCGAATATACCAATATTCCTTGTAAGTTTAAAAGCCGGCGGTACAGGTTTGAACCTGACAGGTGCGGATTACGTAATTCATTATGACCCTTGGTGGAATCCTGCAGTTGAGGATCAGGCAACTGACAGAGCTTATCGTATCGGTCAAACAAAGAAAGTCTTTGTTTACAGACTTATTACAAAAAATACGGTTGAAGAAAAAATTCAGAAAATTAAAGGACGTAAGCGCGATCTTGTTGACAGCGTAGTTTCTATTGATAGAAACATAACCAAGTCTCTTACGATGGAAGATTTGAAAGACATTTTCTCTGTAGAAGATTAATAATATACTAACACCTACTATCCAGTTTGCTGCTGAAAACTTCAAACTGAAAGCTTAAATTTGGAAACTTTGAATTAGGCAATAGCATATTATTAATTAGATACCTTAAGAGCAATCTCTAAGCCTTTCAACAAATCTCTTTAGCCTATCCATTGCAATTTTCAGGTTATCAAGAGAATAAGCATAAGATATTCTTAAAAAGCCTTCACCACTTTCTCCAAAAGCATTGCCAGGTACTGCCGCAACACGTTCTTCTTCCAAAAGTCTGGTTGCAAACTCTTCGCTTGTCATTCCAAATTCTTTTACACTTGGAAAAACATAAAAAGCTCCAAACGGTTCAAAGCATTCTATACCCATCTCTTTAAAAGCATTTAAAAGAAATCTTCTGCGCTGATTGTACGCCTGTTTCATCATTTTGACATCTTCATCCCCATTTTTAAGGGCTTCTACAGCTGCATACTGGCTTGTTGTCGGAGCACACATTATTGCAAACTGATGAATCTTTGTCATTTGTTTAATAATTTCCTTAGGCGCACAGGCATAACCGAGTCTCCAGCCCGTCATTGCATAAGCTTTTGAAAAACCATTAATCAAAATAGTACGTTCTTTCATTCCATTAAGAGATGCTATAGAAATATGTTCACCCTTATACGTTAATTCCGCATAAATTTCATCTGACATAACGTAAATATCATTTTGAATGATAATCTCCGCAATTTCTTCCAAATCTTTGCGTTCCATGATCGCACCTGTAGGATTATTTGGGAACGGAAGAATTAAAACTTTTGTCTTCTCTGTAACTACATTTCTAAGTTCTTCTGCTGTCAGACGAAATTCATTTTCAGCTTTAAGGTTAATTATTACAGGTTTTGCACCTGCTATAATTGCACAAGGTTCATAAGAAACATAAGAAGGTTGCGGAATAATAACTTCATCTCCGGGGTTAATCAAAGCTCTCAGTCCAATATCAATAGCTTCCGAACCGCCGACTGTCACAATAACTTCGCTTGCAGGGTCATAAATAATGTTTTGTTTACGTTTTAGATAATTACAAATTTCTTCTCTTAATTCTTTCAAGCCAGAATTTGAAGTATAAAAAGTTTTACCTTTTTCAAGCGCAAAAATTCCCTCATCTCGAATATGCCAAGGTGTATCAAAATCAGGTTCCCCGACCCCCAGAGAGATCGCATCTTTCATCTCACTTACAATATCAAAAAATTTGCGTATACCTGACGGTTTTAAGTTTAATACAATATCTGAAAGAGGTTTGGTCATGGTGTAATTATTTCCCTTCCATCTTCGTGCTTTTTGTCAAATATTGTCCCGTAATCTTTATATTTTTTGAGTACAAAGTGCGTTGCCGTACTCAAAACACTATCCAGTGTAGACAACTTGTCTGAAACAAAGTTTGCAATTTCTCTAAGAGTCTTTTCTTCAAGAGTTACTAAAAGGTCATACCCGCCGGAAATCAAATATACCGCCTTTACTTCCGGATAATTGTAGATTCTTTCGGCAATCTTGTCAAAGCCCTGTCCTCTTTGAGGAGTGACTTTAACTTCAATTAGAGCGGAAACTTTGTCTATGGAAGTTTTATCCCAGTTGATAAGAGTATGGTAACCGCAAATTATTCCTTCAGCTTCAAGTCTTTTTATTTCATTTGCAACTTTTATTTCTTCCACACCAAGAAGAACTGCGAGTTCTTGAATAGAAATACGACTATTTTTTTCTAAAATTGATAATAATTCTTCTCTCACAAAACACCTCATCTGATGAAATCAGTTATAATTCTATCTTCTAATTCTGGTCTTGCTATACCATTTTGTTTTCCTGATTCAATACACTTGAGCATCCACGCCATATTACGTCCTAAAGTACGCATAGTTTGCAACCCTTCCAAATCTTGTTTCGCATCATCTGCAATACGTCCGTGGATATTATTCCAGTATATGGAAGAAACTATCGGCATATTAGCTATTGTAAAATATTTGTTTAGAACATCAAAACTTGCGGTTGTTCCGGAACGTCTAGCAGAAGCAATTGATGCTCCGGGTTTAAAGGCAAAAGCATAGCTTCCCGCATAAAATACTCTGTCTAAGAATGATAGTATTCTGCCTGACGGATGCGCATAATAAACAGGAGTTCCAAAAACGAACCCGTCGGCAGTTTTTGCTTCATCAATAAATTCATTAACATAGCCGTCATCAAAAACACATTTGCCTAATTTATGACATTCGTTACAACCGCAGCAATCACGCAATTCACAATTTCCAAGCTGGATAATTTCTGTTTCAATACCTTCTTTATTGAGTGTTTTGGCAACTTCATTCAAAGCTGTATATGTACAACCTGTTTTGTGCGAACTTCCGTTAACCAATAAAACTTTCATATATCCTCCTTGTTGTATTAAAAGTTAATCGGACAATCAGTCCTTTTTTATTATATCATTAACAGTAACTTCAACTGCTTTATAAACTTTTCTTAAAAAAGGCGTTGCTGAATCTCTGGCAAAACTGATACACGATTGCACGGTAGGTCGTGACGCATATACATGCAGCATCTCAATGTTTTCTTTGTCAAAAATATCACCATTTATAATAGAAACTTGTTCTACCTTCTTTTTATCCTTCAAGTAGTTTTCAATAACACCTCTTGCTTGATTTAAGTATTGTAGTTCCGGTTCCGGAATCGATTTATCAATTAAAAGTCTGGGTTTATTGCTGTTTCTGATTGGAAAAATTTTCATTAATTAGGGTCTCTCTCTGTTCAATGCTATAAACTTTCCTTTTACCGCTGCCTCATTTACCGGTAACTTTTTTTATAGAAAAATACTGCCGATGGGGAGACTCGAACTCCCGACCTATTGATTACGAATCAATTGCTCTACCACCTGAGCCACATCGGCTTATATACTATTTTAGTATAACATAAAAAATATAATAACAAATTAAAATCACCCTGTTGATATGCCTTGGCATATATATTTATTTACATTATATTGATATAAATTTATTATGTGTTAATATTTAACTTAATCTAACTTGATGAAGGAGTACGTATCGTGAAAAAACTCGGCTTGATACTAGCTGCGATGGTACTGTTAAGCTTTAACAGCGCTATTTTTGCTGAAACTCCTATCGAGAGTTCAATCGAAAGATATACAAGACAAATTCAAGAAAATCCTAATGCAGCACTGGCATATTCAAACAGAGCTTCTATGAAATTTCTCAAACAAGATATAAAAGGCGCAATAGAGGACTTCGATAAAGCTATTGAATTAACTCCAAATAACCCAGAACTTTACTTAAACAGAGGTTATATAAAACAGCTTATTAATGATTTAGATGGCGCAATGGCTGATTACAACAAAGCTATTGCTATAAACAAAAATTTTGCCTACGCCTATAATAACAGAGGTGTATTAAAAGTCGCACTCAATGATATTGAAGGTGCTATGGAAGATTACGCAAAAGCTATTGCTATTAATAAGAACTACTCGGATGTTTATTATAACCGTGCAAATTTAAAATATATGCTCGATGATAATAAAGGTGCATTAGAAGACTATAATATTGCAATTGAACTCAATCCGAAAGACGCAGAAGCTTTTAACAACAGAGGTGTTGTAAAAAAAAGAATGAATTTCAACGTCGGAGCTTTGAGTGATTATACCCAGGCAATTGCTTTGAATCCCAAAGACAGTATTGCTTACGCTAACAGGGGACGTTTAAAAAAACTTTATTTTGATAACGAAGGTGCTGCTATAGATTTGGATCAGGCAATTGCATTGGCAGAAACACAAACATTTATTAAGAATGTAAAACCACTGCTTTCAAATGAAAGTTACATAGCGGCAATTCCAACAGTTCGGGGAGTTGTACCGAATTTTACCCAAACTCCTGCTAAATCAGAAACTGTTCAAGTCGCTAGTGCAGAAGTAAAAAATCCGGTAAGACAGGTGAAGCAGCAAGTAGAAAATAAGCCTGAATTAAGAGAAGAAAAAAAGCCTGAACCAAAACAACAGGAAATAAAACCGCAGATAGCTTACAATCCTGCTCCTAAAAAAGAATCTGCTGTCACAAAACAAACCGTTCAACAGCCGGCAAAAGCTACTGCTGTAGTTACACCAAAGCAACCTGAAGAGCCGAAACTTGCTGCAAATACTATAAGTGCAGGCGTTGCAACAGTTCAGACACCAAACGCTCCCGTAATTACGACAACGGCAATTAAACAAAATCCGACCACAAATACTAAACTTGCTGAAAGTTATTACATACGTGGATTACAGAAATGTGTGCTAAGAGATCTTCAAGGTGCAATTGCGGATTTGAATAAAGCTATAGAAAATAATTCAAAATATGCTGATGCTTATTTCTACAGAGCTGCTATAAGAAAAGAACTCGGTGACACAGAAGGGTTCAAAAAAGATTATTCTACTGCTATACAAATCAATCCATCATTACAAGCATTTAATGATTCAAATTGCCTGTCTTTGATTAGCGGGTAAATAATACGAGCAATCCCTGAAGTTTGAATCAATAATTTACCATTGGAAATGTTTATAAAATTTCGGATTACCCACATTATTTGAATTAATTAAATATAAAGAGCTCGAAGCTTCCCATAAGGTATTTGGATTTATCTATAAAAATGCAACAGAGGTTATGGGTTTAGCAATGCTTCAGCCGCTAAAAAAGGAATGCTACATTCAAAAGTTATTTTGGCTTAGTTAGACTTGGTAATTGTAGTATTAATAAAGCAGCAAAACAAGGTAAAATTAAGAATGTTACATATTACGACATTTACACAAAAAATATTCTTGGCTTAAAAACAGTTACAGTAAATGCTTACGGCAATTAAGTTTTGTCCAAAACATAGATTGGGTAGAAAACACAGTCAATAAACTATAAAATTTAGATTACATATGCGCTGTTGCTTATGCTTCTTGAAGCTATGACGGAGAATTTCCGCATTACAAAATGCACAATGCGTGCCTTATAAGTTGCAAAAATACTCTTAAATCAACGTTTAAAACAGAACCACATATTGTTCTTTTTAATCCGAAAGAGTTTGAGCAATGTCTAAAATTAAATAAGAAAACATATAGTTCCGCAACTCGTTCAGCCTGAACAGCAATGTAATAAAAAAAGTTATTATTCTTTGGAAAATCTAACCGCAACAAGATTAGCAGGAATTGTTTTCTCACAAGTGACTGGTCACATTATATAAATATTTCGATAAACAAAAATAAAATAACTATTGTTATAAGCAGACCATAGAATAACACTCATATACCCAGTCAAACGCAAGCATATTAACAAAAAAAGACGTTTCAGAAACGTCTTTTGTAAATGGGGCGGATAGTGGGATTCGAACCCACGCATATCGGAACCACAATCCGAGGTCTTGACCACTTGACGATATCCGCCATATTTTTGACAATTTTAAGTATAACAAATCAAAAATTTTACGCAAGTATTAATAAATAAGGCTTCAAGAATATCTCCAGAAGCCTTATAAAAATTTAATTTATTCTTTGAAACATATACCCGATTCCTCGCGCCGTTAAAATCAATTCCGGATTTGTCGGATCTGTTTCTAATTTAGAACGTAATCTTGAAATATGAACGTCAACAACCCTTGTATCAATTCTGTGGTCAGCAGGGTAAGACCATACATGCTGTAAAATTTCATTTCTTGAATATGCCTGACCTGAATTATTAACAAGCAATTCCAACAGGCTAAATTCCATGCCTGTTAAACGTATACGCTCACCTTTTCTGTATACCTGACGTCTTGCTGTATCTATTTTTATAACACCTGTTGTAATAATATTTTTGTTATTTTTACCGCTTGCGGCACCACTTGCAGCGGAAGAAGATGTAGGAATAATTACATCTTTGCTTATAGTTCTTCTCAATACAGCTTTTACACGTGCTTCTAGTTCCTTTGGACTGAAAGGTTTTATTACATAATCATCAGCTCCCAGTTCCAAGCCTGTAATTCTTTCTGAAACATCACCCAATGCGGTTAATATAATTATAGGGACATCTGATGTCCTGCGAATTTCTCTTGTAACACCATAACCATCCATTTTCGGCATCATAACATCCAATACTACCAAATCAGGATTTGTTTTATTAAAGACTTCTACGGCTTCTTCTCCGTCTTCAGCTGTAACAACATCATAACCAACCATTTTCAGGCGGGTTTCCAGAATTCTTCTGATACTTGCTTCATCATCAGCTACTAAAATCTTTTGGCGGATTTCACCTTCCAACCCAACCTCTTGCAATTCTTCATTCTCTGCCATCAGTTCACCTATTACTTTGTATTTACAAAAATTTGAAATTCTTAATATTAATACATATATCTTAATAGAATTTTATATTTTTTGCAAGAGGGGAACAAGAAAATTTAGCCTGTCAAACATTAAAGAGCTTTAAGTTTTCTTTTTGTCTATAAAAACAATCCTTCAACTATACCTTACAGGAGAATATGTAAAAACCTTCTTCCTATTTAACATAAGTTCGGAGGATTCAAATATGTATCGTTGCTTTTTAATTCTGCTTTCTTTAGTCATATCTTCATTAATACCACCTTCAATACCTTTTACATCAAATTCAATGTCTTTTCTCCCTCATGCAGAAGCTGCAATAACAAGTACAAGACGTCCATATGGATATCAATATAACAGATATTACAGGTATCCCCAGTCAAGGTATGCCAATAGATACAATAATCCTTT
>CAZXQM010000002.1:21115-22825 GCA_964643455.1 uncultured Vampirovibrio sp.
ACAGATATTACAGGTATCCCCAGTCAAGGTATGCCAATAGATACAATAATCCTTTATATTACAACCGTTTTAATAACATGAGTTATTACACTCCCGGATATACAACTTCGTTTGCAGATCTAAGTGCTTTAGAGAAATATGTTTTTAACAAAAATTATTCTAGAGAAAGTGACTTGGCTCGTTTGGAAAGACTTGAAATGCAAGCATTTGGAGCAATTCAAAACGGGGACATTAATACAAGATATGATAATGTCCGCAACGCAATTCTTGCTCGACCTCAGCCTACAAGGACAAAAAAATCCTTACTCAGAACAATAGGAAATTTCTTCAGCGGTCAAATGACCGGATTCACACCTTCATTTGATACTGACCCATTCTTTGCGGACTCATTATTCAATCAAAACCCTTATCCATCAACATACGGAACTCAATCCGCATCAACATACAAAAGACCATTTGGCGGCGGCTCCAGAATACAAAATTATGGTACCGGATCAACATGCGGAGTTCAGCTTATAGACTAAATATTACAATCCTAGCTCCGGATGAGCCGAATTTGATAATTTAATCTCATAATACTCATTTTTATCAATATTAACACCCATTTTGTTAATATCAATAACAAATTTCTTTTTTTTCTTTTTCTTTTTGGGAATTAAATTATTATTGTCTGACAATAGTATTTCCTTCTCCAACTTGAACTATAATCGGCTTATGAGTTTTAATTTCTTCCGGAGTAAGGTCTGCATAAGTAACAATAATGATTTTATCACCCGGCTGCGCTTTTCTTGCAGCCGCTCCGTTCAAACAAAAGCATTTCGAACCTCTTTTGCCTTTTATTGCATAAGTTTGGAATCTTTCACCATTATTTATATTTAATATTTCGACTTTTTCCCACTCTAATATATCGGCAGCCTCAAGAAAATCTTCGTCTATTGTGATTGAACCCACATAGTTCAGATTTGCATCCGTAACAGTAGCTCTGTGTATTTTTGAACGTAAAAATTGTCTTAACATATTTACCTCGCCTACTAATATTATCACACGGAAAAATATAAATCCATGTTAATGTAAATACTCAGGCGATGAAATTTACACAGGATTTAATAAAATTTTAGTAATAAAAAGGAGGAAATATGTTAGATCTATTTATTTTGGAAACCTGCCCGTACTGTCAAAAAGTTATGTCATTTCTGAATGATAATAATATAAAGTACAATAAAGTGGATATAACAAATAGAGCCTCAGAAGAGGCTTTAATTAAAATGGGCGGCAAACGTCAGGTTCCATTTCTCGTAGATACAGATAGAAATATTCAAATGTATGAATCGAATGATATTATAGAATATTTAAAAACAATAATTTAGATAAAACACAATATTAAGACAGACTTCTGTACAAAAAAAAATAAAAAACCGAAACAAAACATCTGCTCTATTTACTTCTATTAATTACACCTTGTAAAAAGAAGCCCCCAAAGTACAACTCTCTGAGGGTTATTGAAAGGATCTTATTATCTCTATAATATTGTTATGGTATTATCTATCGTCGATATAACATCCGTTTAACATTTGTTGACATTGTTTCTGTTGATTGCTACAAAACCAGACATTTGATGTTATTAAAAAATTCTTCTGCTACATCTAAATTTTTAATCGAATAATTAGTTTCCGTAGAATTTTCACTCTTATAGTAACTACCATTGCATAA
>CAZXQM010000002.1:22925-30504 GCA_964643455.1 uncultured Vampirovibrio sp.
TCGAATAATTAGTTTCCGTAGAATTTTCACTCTTATAGTAACTACCATTGCATAAATATACTTTTAAATACGGCATGAATTTACAGAACTTTATCACATTAGCTGTAGAATCATACAAATAATTGAGAAGATATAACTAGAATCTGGCAAATAAACTCAAAAGTAAGTAGTTCTGAAATGTTTATTTACTACCCGCCACTAAAGTTTTTAGAAACCAATCACATGTCCTGTCTGACCGTATAATGTTCAATTGTAAACATCTATAGTATTTATTAAGAAATAAGGAGGAAAGATTATGAATCTTGATAAATCGAAAACATTACAATGTTTAGTAAATGCATTTGCAGGAGAGTCTCAAGCAAGAAACAGATATACATTTTACTCAAAAGCCGCAAAAGAAGAAGGTTATGAACAAATAAGCGCAGTTTTTCTTGAAACAGCAGAAAATGAGAAGGAACATGCAAAGTTATTTTACAAGCACATACCAAATACAAAACATTTGGGCATCACCGGCTCATATCCATTCTTTTATGGCAAAACACTTGACAATCTCCTTGCTGCAGCAGAAGGAGAAAGAGAGGAATGGGAATCCTTATATAAAGAATCTGCGCTAATTGCAAAAGACGAAGGTTTCGATGAAATCTCAAAGCTTTTTTCCAATATAGTTGAAATCGAAAAAAGACACGCACACAGGTTTGAAGTTCTTGCTGGAATTTTAAAAGAAAATACTCTATTTAAGAAAAAAGAAGTTACACAGTGGGTTTGTCTGAAGTGCGGTCATACACAAATTGGAAAAGAAGCTCCATGTATTTGCCCTGTATGTGAACATCCGCAAGGATATTTTCAGCTTTATATAGAACAATTCTAAAATTAAGCAGATACGAAGAAAGAACAATTCAATTATGAAAAAAGACTATCGTAGTAATTTGCTTGCCTATTACTACAAATATATTTTTTTGCAAAAGCCGTTATAATTAAGAACGGCTTTTGTTTAGAAATTGTATTATCCGCAGATACTTTTATTAAAATTTCATTACACAAAATTTTCAAAAGCTTATACCTCTTTACATTACTGTTGTTCATGCTAACATGGTGCTATAAGGAGAAATGTATATATGAAAAATTACGAATTATTAGCAATTTTTAAACCAAGTCTTGATTCTGAAGAATTGGACAAAGTTATAGATAAAATTTCAGAAGACGTAAAATCTTATAAGGGATCTGTATCTTCTGTAGACAAGATGGGACGTAAAAAATTAGCTTACGATGTACAAAGTTACAGAGATGGTTATTTTACCACAATGATAGTTTCAATACCTGGTGAAGCTGTTGTTGATTTCAAAAGAAGTTTAAAATTAAACGAAAATATTTTAAGATTTATGTTTATGGAAGAAGCTAAAAAAGCTCAAGTGGTATAATCAATAAACTTAAAGTATATTTAAGAGGTAATTTTATGACATTAGCTAAAGCAGTAGTAACGGGTACAGTATTTCGGGCACCGGAAAAACGTTTTACTCAGAATAATGTTCCTGTATCATCTTTTGTACTGAATATTGGCGAACGGGAGGAAATGTTAATCCGAGTTATTGCAAAGCGTACCACACTGGATGAGACAGTTTCTGCTATTACAAAAGATGATAAAATTCTTGTTGAAGGCAGGCTTCAGATTACAACTGTAAAAAATGAAAGCGGAGCGGAAAGAAGAATTTATGAAATTGATGCGAATACTATTGAATCAATGAATGGCACAAGTTCTGAAATATCTCCATCCTCGGCTTCAAATGAAAGTATCGTAAAATTTTCTCAGGAAGAGTTTTCCGATGAATTAATCGGAGAAGACGAAATTCCATTTTAGGATTGCACACGCAGGTATTTGAGCTATATAATTCTGTAGGTGCAAGTAAATCACGATAAAAAGTAATAGTAAGGACAAATTAAGGCTAGAAAGGCAATAAAAACAATGGCAAAACAAAACGCTCAAGATAGAAAAAAACGTAAAACGTGTTCATTTTGTGCTGAACACATAGAATCTATCGATTACAAAGATGCAGCTAAGTTAAAACGATATTTAACTGAAGCAGGGAAAATTATTCCTCGCAGAGTTACAGGCAACTGTGCAATGCATCAGAGAATGGTTACAAAGGCTATTAAAAGAGCCAGAGAAGCTGCTATTATTAGTTATGTATTTGATTAATTTAAATTGCAAACTAAAGTTATAAATATAGGAATGGTAAATTAAATTTTACCATTCCTATGTTAGTATTTGTTAGAACAGAGAAAAGGAAAAATTTATGAACAATCAAATTACTATTAGATCAGACCGCAAAGACGATTACACATTCCAGTACAAGGGTGAAGATGTTGTATTAAAAGCCGGCAGCATTATAAGTATTGCTGATGGACTTTCAGAAGTTGTTTTCCCAACCTGCAAAATGAAAATAGTTAAAAATCTGATTGTAATAAAAGATGATGTAAAATAGTAAAAAATAATAAAAAAATAAAAGAATCAGTAATTACACTATACAGTTTTGCTGATTCTTTTATTTTAATTCTACATTTTTATAATTTTTTTGTTTTTATTCCAATTTAAAAATTATGAAACATTGTGTTATATATTATCACAAAGATTGACAAGAAATCTTTAGAGACTAAAATATAGAATATAACTTAGTATATTATAAGTTGACGTAGTATATTTAATCAAAGAAGGAGATTAATCTCATGGCACGTGAAAAGTATGAACGTACAAAACCGCACGTTAACATTGGTACAATCGGCCACGTTGACCACGGTAAAACAACATTGACTGCAGCTATTACAGGTGTTATGGCTGCTGCCGGTAAAGCTCAAGCAAAGAAATTTGATGAAATCGATGCTGCTCCGGAAGAAAAAGCAAGAGGTATAACCATCTCTACAGCTCACGTAGAATATGAAACAGATGCAAGACACTATGCACACGTTGACTGCCCAGGTCACGCTGATTATGTTAAAAACATGATTACTGGTGCTGCTCAGATGGACGGTGCAATTCTTGTAGTTGCAGCTACTGATGGTGCAATGCCTCAGACTCGTGAACACATCCTTCTTGCAAGACAAGTTGGTGTTCCTAACTTAGTTGTATTCTTGAACAAATGTGACATGGTAGATGACCCAGAATTGTTAGAATTAGTTGAAATGGAAGTTAGAGAATTGCTTTCTTCTTACGAATTCGATGGTGATAACATTCCGTTCATCCATGGTTCAGCATTAAAAGCACTTGAAGCTGTTCAAGCTAATCCAAAAGTTCAAAGAGGTGAAGACAAGTGGGTTGACAAAATTTGGGAATTGATGGATGCAGTAGATTCATACTTCCCAACTCCTGTTCGTGATTTAGACAAACCATTCTTGATGCCTGTTGAAGACGTATTCTCTATCACTGGTCGTGGTACTGTTGCTACAGGTAGAGTAGAACGTGGTATTGTTAAAGTTGGTGATGAAGTTGAATTAGTTGGTCTTGGTGAAACTAAGAAAACTACAGTTACCGGTGTTGAAATGTTTAGAAAATCACTTGACCAAGGTCAGGCTGGTGATAACATTGGTGCTTTGTTAAGAGGTGTTGATAAGACTGAAATCCAACGTGGTCAAGTTCTTGCAAAACCTGGTACAATTCACCCGCATACTAAGTTCACAGCTAACGTTTACGTTTTAACAAAAGAAGAAGGCGGACGTCACACTCCATTCTTCCCTGGTTACAGACCTCAGTTCTATATCAGAACAACTGACGTTACTGGTTCTATCAAATTTGACGGCGAAATGGTAATGCCTGGTGATAACGTAGTTATGGAAGTTGAACTTATCGCTCCAGTAGCTATCGAAGAAGGTATGAGATTCGCTATCCGTGAAGGCGGTAGAACAGTTGGTGCTGGTGTTGTTGACAAAATTGTTGAATAATAAAAGTCACAATATTACAGATTTAAAATCCGGTTCTTTTAGAGCCGGATTTCTTTATTTATAAGAGGAGAAAAGTTTACATATAATTTGGGTGATTTATAATAAATGACGCTTTTCTCTACATCCATAAATTGGGTAGAGCCTACTCCAATAATTTATGAAACATAATAAATTTATAACAACAAATAATTTTTTTCGGTATTAGTAATATATGTTTTTTTATAGTTTTTAGGTACATCGATAAAAATATACTCCGTTTTCTTTTTTAACCCGCATAAGCCAATTACAGAGTCATGTTTAAAGAAATTTTTGATGAATTCCATATTTAAATCCTTTCAAAGTTGTGGTATAATGACACTACTTGTTTAATAAAAATTTCAAATATGTCAAGATAAGGGGTTGGCTAATGAAATTATTTAGTATTTTCGTCAGTAACAGCTGCGAAAGTCTATTATTTTAATAACAAAATACGTGATAATAATAACAATATTAATTTAAAAAGAAAGGTTAAAATATGGCAAAAATAACTAAAGAAATGGGAATTATGGATATAGTGCAACAATATCCGGAAACAATTGCAGTTTTCCAAAAGTATGGTATGGGCTGTATAGGCTGCGCAGCTGCTCATTTCGAAAACTTAGAAGCAGGTGCTAAAGTACATGGGTTTGATCCGGAAGAGATGGTTGCCGAAATTAATTCCATTATTGAAGAAAAATAGTTTAAAAATTTTTGGAGGACTGCAGTATGTTGGTATGGCAATTCTTATGCATAGTAGGCGCTGCTTTTGTTATATTAGAAATTTTTACGCCAAGTATGTTTTTCTTAAACTTTGCACTAGCAGCTTTTATTACATCTGTAGCCTCCTTGGTTATTGTTGACAAATTTTATCTTGTACTTATATTTTTTGTACTTTCATTTTTATCATTTATATTCTTAAGACCTATTTTATTAAGGAGAAATACTAAAGAAAATACAACAGGAATTGAAAGTAAGTATATAGGTCAAATAGCAAAAGTAACTGAAGAGATTACTTCTTCGAAAGGTGTAATTAGTATATACGGCGAACGTTGGGAAGCAAGATGCGAAGGAGATTTGATTATTCCCTGCGGAGAAGAGGTAAGAATATTAAAAAATGATGGTTTAATAATGTTTGTTGAAAATAAATAGGAGAGTTTTATGTTTTTGTTATCATTGATTTTAATTGTACTGGCAATAATTTTCGTCGCAAAAGGTGTTATAATTGTTCAGCAGGCAGAAGTCGTTATTGTTGAACGTTTAGGGAAATTTGACAGAGTTTTACAATCAGGCTTTAATTTTATCATTCCAATTATAGAAGCACCACGTGCAATTGATTGGAAAGTTACACAAAAAGGTTTCGATGGAACAACTTATACAATTATCCAGAAAAGAACTAAAATTGATTTAAGAGAGGCTGTTTATGATTTTCCGAGACAGAATGTAATTACAAAAGATAATGTTTCAATCAGCATAAATGCTCTTCTTTATTTTCAGATAATTGATCCTAAATCTGCTGTATATGAAATCCAGAACCTGCCGGATGCCATTGAAAAATTGACACAAACAAATTTAAGAAATCTTGTAGGTCAGCTTGATCTGGATGAAAGCTTGGTATCTCGCGATAAAATAAACCACGAATTAAGAGCGATACTTGATGAAGCGACAAATAAGTGGGGTGTAAAAGTAAACAGGGTTGAACTACAGGATATTATACCGCCTGCCGATATTCAATCCGCAATGGAAAAACAAATGAAAGCAGAACGGGATAGACGTGCTGCAATTCTTGAAGCAGAAGGATTAAAGAAATCTGCCATCTTAAAGGCTGAAGGTGAAAAAGAAGCTGCAATAAACAAGGCAGAAGGTGAAAAACAGGCAAATATTTTGAGAGCAGAAGGTATAGCTCAGGCTAGAATTCTGGAAGCTGATGGTGAAAAAGAAGCTATACAAAGAATTATAAACGCTCTAGCAGATAAAGGACAGCCCGATAAGTATCTTATTGCAATGAAATACCTGGAAACAATGAAAACTATTACAAGCGGTAAAGACAATAAAATTGTTTACATGCCTTACGAAGCAACCGGGATATTAAGTTCCGTAGACGGTATTAAGCAAATGTTCGGAAATAATAAGTAAAATCCAGAATTTATGGTAAAATATAAAAACAGAAAGGATATAAAATATGAAAAAAGGTTTATGGTTATTAATACTAGCTACAATGACAATTCCTGTATTTGCGTACACATATGACACAAACATTCCCGTTCCTGGTAAAACACTTGCTGACGGCAAATTACAAACCGAAATGCTATTTCCTGTATATGCTTACGGTCTAAGAGTTGCGGCTTCAGATTGTCAGGAATTTGCAATCACAAATACAGAAATTTCCAAAGAAAAGGAAAATGGAGCTTGGGAAGAAATTTGGACTGTAAAAGCATGCACTCGCACAGCAAGAATTCCTATCAAGTTTACTACGACTGAGCAAGGAACAGAATTTGCCATTGACCCTATGGGTGTAAAAGTTGCGAAATAAGACTCGAAAATGGTAAAGATTTCATCAATAGATCCGATAAAGCAGAAAGTTACACAACTCAGAAATGAAGTTGTGTATTCTGCTTTGGAAGGTAATTATAAAAAATACAAAACTGCTTTAAAAGAAAATGCAAAATATACGGTTGCAAATTATGATGCTATAAAGGGAATGGCAGGACCTCAAATAAAAGTTCCACTCTTTTCAAAATACGGATTAAAAATGTTAAAGGTTATGTTCTTAAATTTCTTTAGAGTTAAAACTCCAGAAGAAAAATTGTTGAAAGAAATAATAAAAAAAGAAAAGTTAAAACAAGAAACTGATAAGTTTTTTAATAACAAACCAAGTATTTAATTGAACCACAGGTGCCTTCCCCTTGTTATTTGAAATATATTCACTATACGAAGGAAAATATTTTCGTAAAACGCTTGTATTTGTAAACTTGCGATAGAATGGAATAGGAGTAAAGTTTTGGATATTGAATTTGGTACAGATGGATGGAGAGCTATTTTAGATAAAGATTTTACCGCAAGCAATGTATTGCGCGTTGCTTTTGCTATTGGTAAGTATGTTGCAGATAATTTTGGGTATGAAAAACCTATACTTATAGGATATGACCCGAGAAATAAAGCTGATGACCTTTCTCTGTATTGCGCAGAACTGTTAAAAGATAAAGGTTTTAATGTTTTTTATTCATCAAGGGTGGTTCCTACTCCGGTTCTTGCATATAATGCCTTAATAAGAAATGCTTGCGCAATTATGTTTACAGCATCGCATAACCCGCCAGAGTATCTGGGAATGAAATTTATACCTGATTATGCAGGACCTGCAACAGCTGCAATAACTGATAAAATAGTTTCTGATATTGATAAACCCTTTTATGGAAGCGGCAGTGTAGGAACTATACATAAAATTGACTTTGCCCCTAAATATTATGAGCATATAAATAAACTTATAAATTTTAATTCAGTAAAAAACGTAGATAAAAACATCATCTTTGATGGACTTTACTCTGCTTCTATCGGTTATTTTGACAAAATTTTGAGTGACAATAAAATTTCATTCAAATCGCTTCATATGTTTCATGATACGGAATTTGGCGGC
>CAZXQM010000002.1:30604-40391 GCA_964643455.1 uncultured Vampirovibrio sp.
TGATTGATAAAATAGCCGAAAAGCTGGGGGTCAATGTAATAGAAACTGCTGTCGGCTTTAAGCATGTTGGAGAAGCAATGCGTAAAAATAAAGTTATTATAGGCGGTGAAGAGTCCGGAGGATTGAGTATTCAAGGACATATTCCGGAAAAAGACGGCATTTTGGCGAATCTTCTTATCTTGGAAGCTATTGGAACGGAGAAAAAGTCGCTGTTACAGCTGCAAAAGGAAATTTATGAAATTGCAGGATGCCGGTTTTACTCAGACAGAATTGATTTAAAACTTGACAGTAAAAAAGAAATTAAATTTATTTTAGAAAATATTAAAACCTTAAAAGAATTTGCCTCATATAAAGTTACCTCGGTTGATACTAAAGATGGCGTCAAATTTATGCTTGATGAAAACACAAAGATTTTAGTCCGTCCCAGCGGAACAGAACCACTTTTAAGAATTTATTTTGAAACCGACAGTCAAGAAAAACTTGAACGGTTGAAGCAATTTTCCATAGTATAATTATACAAAAAGGCGAGCTTGTTATTCGAAAACTGTTTTGTAGTTTCCACGAAACCAGCCGCCCCAGTGTCTACATGTGTAGCACCTTTATATAAGTGCGATTTTGTTACCTGCTGGTCTCGCAGGTGGGTGAGTGCCTAAATTAATCCGTTTCCCGCTGGCGATTTTGTATCGACGGGTATACTTCAATAACTATAGAGCTTACTCTCCCTATTTATAAAAATGTAGGAACAAAATAAACACCTATATAAAGTAATATTATTATGTCATATCTTTTTCAATATTTCAAGGGTGTTTACTTTCCTAAAAATAGCTAACTTACCTATAGGCACTCTCTGATTTTTTATTAAAAATTGATTATCTATGAAAGGGATTTATTATTATGAGATTTACAAAAATTGAATTGCAAATTCTCAATCTTATAGCACAAGGTTTAAATTTAGAACAAATTGCGTCCGAATTGAACATTTCAAAACACATTGTCAAAGCCCACACTGAATCGATTTACCGAATACTTAATGTTAAAAATCGTGTTCAGGCAGTTGTAAAAGCTATAATACAAGAAATTATTAAGGCTTAATCACACTGCTTGTGCTAAACTATATATATGAACAATTTCGTCTTACGTGAAGTAAATAGTTCCATTATAGAAGATGAACTCAAATTAATCGGATTTGACCCTTCTTACCTTCATAAGGCTGCTGAAAAATTCAGATATAAAAATATAAAGATTTACGATTTGACTCCTGCGCAGGCAAATATACTAAAGCAGACAGCCCTGACAGTCGGGGCTGATTGCGCTGTTAACAGGAATGTCATTACCGGCAAAATAGAGAAATCTGATGTGATTCTCTGCGGAAGTTATTCACAGTTAAACAAAATTACACTGAAATTAAAGTCGCAGCCATTTAAGCTTAGCTTCTTAGCTGATGCAATAACAAAGTTTCTGCAACCTGAAATACGCAAAACAAAACTTGTCGGGATTTTGAATATTACTCCGGATTCCTTCTCTGATGGAGGTTTATACCTTAAAACTAATGAGGCTATAAAAAAACTTGAAGAGTTAATCACAGATGGTGCTGATATAATTGATATAGGTGCAGAAAGCACAAGACCATCTTCTGTCCCTGTTGCGGCAAAAGAACAAATAAATCGTCTAAAAGGGATCTTCAAACATATCAATAATACAAATTTAAATGTTAAAATCAGTGTTGATACAAGAAGCTCTGAAGTTGCCGATTTTGTATTAAATAATGGTGCTGATATAATTAATGACGTTTCAGGTCTTGAGTATGACGGGAAAATTATAAATGTCATTGCTAAATATAAAGCAGGTATTATAATCCAACATACAAAAGAGACTCCTTCTGATTTTCCATTCTATGAAAATATAGTGAATGAAGTTTACCTTGCTTTAAAAAATAAAATAATACAGGCACAAGAGGCCGGAATATCTGAAATTATAGTAGATCCCGGTATAGGATTTGGAAAATCAAGAGAAGATAATATAAAACTGCTTAAGAATATAACAGCATTTTATTCCCTTAATTGCCCGATAATGGCAGGAATATCCAGAAAACGGCTTCTTGGAATAAATGAAGAAAACAATGAGTTGAAAGACACATTTACACTTGCATATTCTTACCCGTTAATTCAAGACGGCTTAGATTATTTAAGGGTACATAATGTTAAGTTACATAAAACTTTTTTAAATTGTATACCCATATAGGCAATTTATATTTACCTCCAAATAATGTAATATTTTATATACAAAAAGAGAATATAAATTATGAGTATTATAAAAGATTTAATAAACATAATTCTTACTATTATGTTGTTATTATTATTGTATAAAACAGAAGAGGACTCTGTTGCAATTATTTGTGCCGCAGGTTTTATATCTTTGTATCTGTTAAAATACTTCAGATTAAGTAAAATAGTTGAAAAAGCTATAAACAAAGAGATGGAAAAGCAGCAAAAATTTTTTATGGAAATTCTGACACACGACCTCAAAACTCCGACGCTCGCTCAGCTTAGAGGGCTGGAATTAATCCAGAATGAAATCTCAGCAAATATGACAAGTGACCAGAAAGAACTCTTGAACCAAATTAAAAATTCCTGCAAATATGTTCTCGATATGATTTCACAAACTTTAAGAATATATCATCCGGAAAACAATATAAAAAACTTTACTTATGAAAAAGTTAATATGGAAAATTTGCTATATGAAAGTTTTGCAGAAGTCAACGATGTCGCAAAAGAGAAACGAATTGAGTTTGCATATCTGGCATCCGGCATCAATACAGTTCTTGAAGCTGAAAAAAGTGATTTGAAAATAGTTATTAATAATATGTTGATGAACGCTATTATTTATTCCAATAGCGAAGAGAAAATCTTTATTAAATTTGAAAGATACTCTAATTATCTCAAATTCGAGATTTTAACTAAAGGGATGGTTCTTTCAGAAAAAGAATGCCGCAAAATGTTTAATAACCTGTCCTTTGATACCCCGCAATACTCTATAATAGGCCATAATATTAATCTTTATCTTTGTAAAAAAATTACAAATTGTTACAAAGGAAAAATTTACGCACAAACAGACGGCAAAATATATAATAAATTTACATTAGAATTACCTTTAAACAATATTCAGAAGTATACACCCCACTATCTCTATTATTAACATCTTATTAACTATTGTAAATAAAATCTGCTTTAAGACTGAAAAAAGCTGCAAAAAATGTTAAGATATGTATTGAAGGGATGCATGTTCCTGTAAAGAATTCTTAATAAAAAAAGCAAATTTTTTTATTTACATGTTTTAGTCAGATTACAGTCTTTAGGTGGAAGTGTGAAAAAAGAAAAAAATACAACAGATAAAATTACAAACCTTTCAGAAAAAGCCCCAATTTCATCTCCGTTTTCTCAAGAAAAGCTGGTGTCAAAAGTTAATGCGCTTACGTTTAATACACGTATCAATAACCTTAAAACTCAGCAGAATAAAAATTTTAATAATGAAAAGGGACTTACATTAAGCTACAAGTTCGTAGTTGATGAACTAACCAAGCTCACCGGAATTTCATCCCTGCAAGAACTGTATTCCGGTATTTTTACAATAATTACACAGAATATTGAATCTGCATTCATTGCAGTAGGTTTGTTTAAAGAAAAATCAAACTGCATAAATCTGAAATTGAGAGATAAACATGATAATTTCTATTCTACAAAAATTTTCCTAAAAGATACAGATAATCCCATAATTCAATCTTTCAATAATCAAGAAGTTATATTTAAGGATGACGTAAGTTTTCTAAATCTTGCATATTTCAAGAATAATGCAGTAGTTATACTTCCGCTAATTTCTGCAAATAACAGATGTAGAGGAGTATTGCTTATTGAGGATAAATGTGCAAGACAAAATATAAATCTATATAATCTTATAGCAAATATAGCAGCTCTTTATACAGACAATATTGATTTACAGGAAAAGAGTGAAGGCTATATCAATACAGACAATTTAACACTTCTTTTTAACCACCGAGGATTTCAAGAAATTTTATCCAATGAAATATCAAGAGCTAAGACAAATAAACAGAAGCTATCAGTCGTTATGATGGATGTGTGCAATATTACAAAAATTAACAGAGAACTGGGCCATGCAAAAGGTGACGAGGTTATTAAACTCGTTGCGGAAAAAGTTCGCCAAAATATGCGTGAAGGTGATATTGCAGGACGATACGGCGGGGATGAAATTGCAATTATCCTTCCGAATACATCAATATCACAGGCAAAATACGTCGCTGAATATTTAACTTATTCTCTATCCTGCTGCTTTATTGATGACATAGGTCCTGTTAAAGTATCTGTAGGTATTGCAACTTACCCTGACTGTTCGGAAGACAAAGAAAAACTCTTAATCCTTGCGGAACAGGCGATGTATATATCTCAAGCAAAGGGTTATAAGGACGGAATGTCTGCAATTATAAGTTCTGCTGACTTCAACTTCTGGGATGATGCGGCTTTAAAATCTTATGCAGAAGTTATAGGAAAACGCCATGCCCAGCTCGGTATTAATTTTGAAGACGAATTGATTTCTAAATTTAACGCTGATCACGCTATTTCCGGAACAAGAATTTCAGAAATAGCAACCTCTTTAGCCGGTGCTATCGATGCAAAAGACCCTTATACAAAAGGTCATTCGACATCCGTGTCAAAATTTTCTGAGGCTTTAGCCAGAGCCATTAATCTTCCGGAAAAAGAAGTTGAGCGTATAAAACTCGGTGCACTTCTGCACGATGTTGGCAAAATTGGGATTCCGGAAAATGTTCTCAAAAAAGAAGGACCGCTTTCAAACGAAGAATGGGCTATAATGAAACAGCATCCAACAATCGGAACAGAAAAAGTCCTTATGCCAAATCCTTCTTTAAGAGATTTGATACCTATTGTTAAATATCATCACGAAAGAATCGACGGCAAAGGATATCCTGACGGATTATCAAGTGATGAAATTCCACTTGCAGCAAAAATTGTCGCAATTGCCGATACTTACCACGCTTTGATAAGCGACAGACCTTACAGACGCGGAATGAACATAGAAAAAGCTATTTCCATTCTGGAAGAAGGTGCCGGTACACAGTGGGATAAAGATTTAGTTAGAACATTTATTCAAATAGCTCCATCTCTCGGGGTTTAGTTTGAAACAAAAAGCTCTAAAAAAGTTTTTTACTTTTTAGCATATTTTAAGAAAATTTGCTCTTTTGTTTGCATCATTTCTTCTACAATCAGCCACTTGTCTGAAGGCTGTTTTTCAAGAATCATATAAGCTTTTAACTTATACGTTTCTCCCGAAGGCTGTCTGAGAGATGAAACTTTATACCTATCATCAGAAATCTTTGACACTTCAATATCAGAATAACTGTTTGTATAATGACGAAGCTTTGCACCAGCCTGACCAATTTTCATCTGCGTAATATAAGTTGAAGTATTTGTCTCAACATCGACTGTTGTTCCGTCAGGTTTAACAACCTGTCTTATAATTTTTGCTTTTGGAGAATACATATCTGCAATTGTAGAACTATAACTATTTGCAGCCCTTACGTAATTGTTAAAAAAATACAAAGCTTCTTCTTCATTATCCGCAAAAACAGACAAAGAAACACCGGTAAATACTATTAATAATGATAATATTTTCTTCATTTTTACCTCTTCTATTAAAATGAATTTTTGATAAGCAGCTGTTAATTAGTCTATGTCCGGAAGATCACCTTTAACCTCAGCAACTTCATCAGAATCAAGATGAAATACTTTATGAAGTTCTTCAACAGCTTTTTTGGCTTGTTCTTCCGCAACTATGCAGCTTATTTTTATTTCACTTGTAGAAATCATCTTAATATTTATACCTGAATCAGCCAACGTTTTAAACATCGCTGCGGCTATCCCCGGTCTGTCAATCATACCGGCACCAACAATAGAAATTTTTGCAATCTTATCATCTACAAATACATCGCTAAATTCTAATTCTTCTTTTACCTTTCCCATAACTTCAAGGGTTTTTTCTTTATCCCCTTTATCTATTGTAAAAGCTATATCATTTGTATTCAATGCTTTTCTTGCATAGGATTGAATAATCATATCAACAGATATATTTTCCTTGGCAAGACCATTAAACAACACTGCCGCCGTTCCCGGATTATCTTTAACATCACATACAACAACTCTTAATTGAGACAAATCCGATGCAACACCGGTTACAGGTCTATGTAATTCCATTTCATCAACTCCTACTATTAAAGTTCCTAAATTATCCAGTTTAAATGTACTCCTTACTCTAATAGGTACATTGTACTGTTTTGCAGTTTCCACAGCGCGCGGATGTAAAACATTTGCACCAACTCTCGCGAGTTCCAGCATTTCTTCATAAGAAATTATATCCAACCTTGAAGCGTTCGGTACAATCCTTGGGTCTGTAGTGTAAACACCCTCTACATCTGTATAAATATCACACCTTTCAGCCTTTAAAGCACCTGCAAGGGCTACGGCAGAAGTATCAGAGCCGCCTCTGCCGAGGGTTGTTATTTCCAAATCATCCGTAACTCCTTGGAAACCGGCAACAACTACGACTTCTCCTTTTTCAAGATGACTTTTTATTTTATCAGTTTTTATATTAATAATTCTTGCTTTTGAATGCACTTTTTCTGTCATAATCCCTACCTGTACAGCATTCATACTGACAGCAGGACAGCCTTGTGCCTGTAAAGCCATTGCAAGCAGCGCAATAGAAACGCCTTCACCTGTAGAAAGAAGCATATCCATTTCTCTTGATGATGGATTATTAGAAATTTCCTTTGCCATTTTTACAAGATAATCAGTAGTATGCCCCATTGCAGAAACAACTACTACAATGTCATGTCCTAAGCTACGCTCTCTAATTACAGCTTTTGCAACATTTTTTATCTTTTCAGTATCAGCAACAGAAGTTCCTCCGAATTTCTGAACTATTATTTTTCTCATTACATTTTACCTGCTATATTCCTTATTATTATATAAACAAATAAAATGTTTGACAACAATAGGAAATTTTTCTTTTAATATTAAGTTTTGTAAAAATAATATGTAATTATAGCAAAAATAGTTTTTAGGAGTTTTAAAACTATCACACGGCTATTGATATGATATTTAAAAAGGAGCATTGATTTTATGAACATTAATTCAAATGAAATTTTGTTATTCAACAAAAAATTTAAATTTGCAGATGAAGCAAGTAAACCTGCCGCAGATGTAACAGTTCCTGCACCGGATACAAATACTCCGCAAACGGGCTTAAATGCACTCATATTTCAAGGATTAAATAATGTAGTCAGCAATCCACAGCTTGCAAGCGGATTCCAAATTATAAGAGAAGCTAATACAGAAAAAACGGAGGATAAGGCTGCAAATGAATATATCGCTCCTTACAAATCAAATTTAGCATTTCAGGGGAAAACAACCAAAATGAAGAGTATTGCACTTGCCGCTTTAATGGGACTAGCAACTTTGGGTGCAACTTCAACATTGACTTCATGTGATGATGATAAAGAATATATAGTAGTATTTCCTGAATCAAGCACAACCAACATAACAGTAAATATTGACCTTTCAGCACTTACTGCATTAATTCAACAGATGCAAGCTATAATGGAACAAATGCTTGAACAACAGCAAATTACAAATGAACAAATGCAAAAAAATAATGAATTTTTACAACAACTACTTCAAATGATTCAAAATGGTATGGCGGATTCAAGTGCATTTTATGAACAAATGTATGAATTCATCATTTCATCCACCGTAAATCAGGAAATTATTATAAGTCTACTAGAACAAAACGGTATGAGTCAGGAAGAAGCAAATTCAATTCTGAATGAGATTTTGGAAGAGGTTAAAAACGGAAATCTCACCGCCGCAGAAGCAATGGAAAAGATTATAGATCTTCTGGGTGATATCAAGAGTTTGTTATCACAAGCGATTGCAGACTTCAATCAGTTCTATGAAGAAATGTTGGCAAAACAAGATGAATTAATAGAAACAACTAAGCAAGGTTTTGACGAACTTATTAATCAGGGCAATATTACAAATGCAACTCTTGAAACAATGAAAGAGCAAAATGACAGTTTAATTGTATTAAGTAATAAACAAATTGAAGCCCAAAATGAAATTAAGGAAGCCATTGAACAAGCAAATCTTGACAGCAACGCAAATTTTGAAGCAGTAATAAATGCATTAAATATAACTAAAGACGAATTAATCAGTGCATTAGAGAAACTCGGTTATACAATTACTGAAATCGAAGAAATGACCGCAGCACAAATTATAGAAGCAATTGATAATAATACAGCAATAACACAAGGTACAAATGACTTGCTTGCTATAATTACGCAGTTGTTAACTGATGCTTTGCCAGAACTTGTAGAACAAAGCAAGATTACAAACGCACAATTAGCAGATTTAAAACAGCAAATGCAAGATTTAATAGAAGAAGTACGAAATGGCAACTTAACTGCAGAAGAATTCTACAAAAAAGCATTTAATTACATGGTAAGTTCAACTATTAATCAGCAGGTAATCATAGCACAACTTGTTAAAAACGGTAAAACTCAACAAGAAGCAAATAATCTATTAAAGCAGCTTATACAAGACGTTCAATTAGGTAATAAAACTGCTGAGGCTGCATTTAATGAAATAAAAGAACTTCTTGAAGAAATAAGTACAACACTGAGTGAAATAAGTGAAACTCTTAAAAATATATCAAGTGATTTTGCGTCATTCTACAATGAATATAAGAGTGACAAAGAAAAAGAATTTGAATTATTAGAGCAAATATTCAAAAACGGAAAACTTCAAACAGATATATTAACAGAAATCAATTCAACAACTAGCAGTATGGCTGAAAACATCAACGGTATTAAAGCTAATACTGACTCATTGCTTGTAATTACTCAGGATGATACTAAATTTGAAGCATTAATTGAAGCAATTGAAAATATCCAGTTAGAAGGCACTACAAATATAGATTACCAGAGACTTGAAGAAATGTTCAAATTGATGGGAATTACAATTTCTGATGCTATAAAGATGTCTTCTTCACAATTACAACAAGCTATTAAGAATTTTGAAAGTACTTATATTAAGACAGAATCACAACAAACAGAAGCACTTCAAAATATTTCTAATAAAATTAAGAATTTAGAAATCTTCCTGCAAAACAGCGATAATACTGAAGAAATTATTAATGCTATCAATAACATTACAACAGCAATCAGTAGTGGAAATGAAGATATTATAGAAGAACTACAAAACTTATCAGATAAATTAGATCAGCTTCAAAGTTCCATTGATGCAATATATAAAGCAATCGGCGAACAAGCAGCTATAACCAACACCTATTATGAAAAATGGGATACAAAATTTAAATCAATGCTGGAAGCACTAATTAAAATTCAGGGTAGCTCATCAGAAATTAAATCTCAGATAACTAAAATCATTGCAAACCAAAATACAACAGTGACTTATCTTAAAAATCTTACTCAAGCTATAAATGCAATAAAGGTAGAAATAAATAATTTAAAAGAAGCAATAGGAGAAGATAACAGTTCTTCAATTACACTGGAAGAGTTAGAAGAATTATGGCAACAACATGACGAAGCTAACTACAACAAATACAAAGAATTGCTTGAAAACTTAGAACTTAATATAAATGTTGATACTTCAACAATTGAAGATTTGTTAGCATCAATTGA
>CAZXQM010000002.1:40491-42070 GCA_964643455.1 uncultured Vampirovibrio sp.
TAGGTATCTTATTCTTCTTTCCATTTTTCAACTTTAGCATTTGGATATTGTGCTTTAAATTTTGCAACAGCAATATCTCTTGCCTGCATTGAATCATATTCTTGAGTTTGTCCGCCATCAAATCTTGCATAGTACTTAGCATCCTGTCCGTCTTTTACTTTTATTCTGTCCGAAGCATTTCCTGTAGGATCTACCACTGTATCTGCAGGCTTTGCCTTGTCAGCTTTCAAAGATTTTGAATCATCCCTTGTACAGTCTGCAAGATTAACAGGAACTTTTACACCTGTTCCAGGAATGTTATTTCCTTCGTTATCTTCTTTAAGTGCCGGCAGATATGTTGCTGAATATGCACTCTTGTATGCTTCAAAATCAAGTCCTTCAATATTTTGCATATGGCTGAGACCTTTTTTGGATATTGCAAGGAGTCTTTCCATATTTTCTTTGCTGTAATCTCCATTGTTGATACCTTGTGCAATCTTTATCATTCTGATTGCATCATTAAGACCATATCTTTCAACTAAGCAATCGTATTGTCCTGCAATTTTAGTCCAAGATGTTGTACTACCGTCAATTACCGGAACATTCTTATATTCAGCTGGAACATCTTTTTTGTCATGGGTTGAGTAAGTATGTTCTTCTTCCTCGACAATAGTCTCTTCAACTACTTCCTCATCATGGTGAACTTCTTCATCTTTCTTTAATTCACCGAGAGCTCCTATAAGTTCTTCTCTGTTCAAAACACCGCCGTTACCTGCAGCTTTATTCAAGAACATTTTATAAGATTCACAATCCCAATACTTATTACCATTTTCATCTTCTTTAATGAATGTAGCTGCTATGAGCATTAAAGCTTCTTTATATTGTGGTTTAAGGGCATTCTGTTTTGCTTCGTGCTCAAGTACCTTAGCGTACTCCTCAAGAGATGTGCATTCAAATTGAGTTGATGTTATCGGTTTTTCAGGAGAATCCTTCAACCCAGCAAGCATACCAAATACCGCACCAGGAATTGCAGCCTTTAATGCTGTAGTAAGAATGTGTCTTGACCCTTCCCAGAATAACGGAATAATGTTTTCCTGATTAATCAAAACTTGTATGCCGCCTTCGACAAGGTTTAAAGTTGCCCCTTCTATAGAACTAATTTGAGATATTAAATCCTCCAGAGTTGAACCTGTTACCTGTATATTAAGTTCTATATTATTTTGGTTATCTATAACTGTATCAAGTACAGGTTTCTCATTAGTTGATGCTGCACTACCCGCACTAAGTCCTGTAATCAGAGCACCAATTGTTGCACCAAGAATTGCTTTACCCCAGTTTTTACCTTCAACTTTGTAGCCACACATCTCAACCAGCATTTTTGCCTCTTTACCGGTTAAATTCTTCAATTCTGTTGCTGCTGCAAGTGCACTTGCTGTTTTTGTCTTTTCAGCAAGAGCCTTGAATTCTGAGGATTGTTTATCCATTTTGTAGTTTGCACCTACGTGAAGCCCAATTAATTCTGACAGAGGTGATACATCATACTTACCATCTCCTAAATCAACAATTAATCCGCTGCTTACTAATGATTGGAATAACTGCG
>CAZXQM010000003.1:0-32406 GCA_964643455.1 uncultured Vampirovibrio sp.
TGGCTCGTTTGGAATTAACGGAAGAAGAAAAAGAAAAATATACGAAACAGTTGGGTGATGTTCTAAAACACGTTGATGCCATGAACGAAGTTGATACATCAAATGTTGAACCTATGGCTCACGCAATTGATTTTGTAAACGTCATGAGAGAAGACGAAGTATATTATGAACAAACAAAGGAAGAACTGATGAAAAATGCGCCGGATGAAGAAAACGGATTTTTCAGAGTTCCAAAAATTAACTAAAAAGAGGAGGGCTTGTTGCCCTCTTTTTTTAGGAACAAAATAAGGGTGCTGTAATTTAATTCTCAGCTTAATTCGGAAGATAACTTATATTCACTAAAATTTTTTCTCCTGCGTGTGATGAGGGGAGCGGAAATAAAATAAGGAGTTTTTATGACAAAATATATTTTTATAACAGGCGGTGTTGTGAGTTCTTTAGGCAAGGGAATTATTGGGGCATCTCTGGGAAAATTATTGAGAGCAAGAGGTTTTTCGGTTGCTATACAAAAATTTGATCCTTATATAAATGTTGATCCGGGTACTATGAGCCCGTTTCAGCACGGCGAGGTTTTCGTAACCGATGACGGGGCTGAAACTGATTTAGATTTGGGACATTATGAAAGATTCATAGATACTAATTTTTCTCAAATAAGTAATGTGACATCTGGAAGTGTTTACCAGACCGTTATAAAAAAAGAACGCAGGGGGGATTATCTGGGTGCTACGGTTCAGGTTATTCCGCATATTACAAATGAGATTAAATCAAGAATTATAAAAGCTCAAAAGTTTTTTAAACCTGATTTTCAAATTATTGAAATAGGTGGTACAATTGGGGATATTGAGAGTTTGCCATTTATTGAATCAATAAGACAATTCAAAACAGAGGCAGGAATAGGAAATGCAATAAATATTCATTGTACGCTTTTACCATATTTGCCAACGTCCGGAGAATTAAAAACAAAACCTTCTCAACATAGTGTAAATGTGTTAAGAAGTTATGGTTTGCAGCCTGAAATACTTGTTTGCAGAACTTCTAAAGCGATCCCAAAAACCGAGAAAGAGAAACTTGCTCTTTTCTGTTCAGTTTCTAAAGAAGCTGTTATTGAATGCAGAGATATGAAAAGTATTTACGAAGTTCCGCTTGCACTGGAAGAGCAGAAGTTTGCGGATGTAGTGCTGAAACTTTTGCAGGTTCAGGAGAAAAAAGCGGATTTGGATAAGTGGAGAGAACTGGTAGACAGAATTAATCATCCTACCGGAACAATAAAGATTGCTATTGCCGGAAAATATACAAAGCTTTCCGATGCTTATATTTCTGTTGTAGAGTCCATTAAACATGCCGGCTATGCAGATAATGTTAAAACAGAAATAAAATGGATAAATTCAGAAGAATGCATTGATGAAAAGCAGTGTGTTGAACTTATGAAAGATGTGCAGGGTGTTATAGTTCCTGGTGGATTTGGTATTAGAGGAATTGAAGGTAAACTTAATGTTATCAAATATGCGAGAGAAAACAATATTCCGTTTTTGGGAATTTGTCTTGGTATGCAATGTGTGGTAATCGAATATGCAAGAAATGTAGCCGGCTTAAAAGGAGCAAATTCTACGGAGTTTGATGAAAATGCTTCTGTTCCGGTTATTGATTTAATGGTAGAGCAGAAAAATGTAAAAGGTTATGGCGGTACAATGAGACTTGGTGCGTATGATTGTAACCTCAAAAAAGGAACAAAAGCTCACGATGCATACGGAGTAAATAAAATTTCAGAACGTCATAGGCACAGATATGAAGTTAATACGGATTACATTGAACCTTTAAAGAATGCCGGACTTGTATTTTCCGGCATGTCTCCTGACGGAATGTTGTCCGAAATAGTTGAGCTTCCTAAGCTTGACTGGTTTGTTGCCTGCCAGTTCCATCCGGAATTTAAATCCCGTCCTGAGAGACCGCATCCGTTATTCAAAGGTTTAATTAATGCTGTTATAAAACAAACAAAAAGCTAAAAGTATTATTTATTTATAATAATGTTCTTAAACATTTTATTTTTAGGGGCTTCATTTCCTAATTTAACAAGCTTTTCATAAGCAAATTTTAGCGGATTCATATTTTTTTCACTTTGTAAAGTAACGATTTTATCCAGCTTAAAGTCCTGCATTGATTTTGGAATAATAACTTCCGGCTTTTGTATAAATCTTGTAAAAGTAATATAAGGTTTGCCGTTTTTTTCTCCGATATCAACCAATAAACGACGATTGAAATAGTATTTTTCGATATTTTTTCGAGAATTATTAAGTTTATCAAATTTTCCGTGCTCTGCTGCATGAGTTACAACACGCCTTAATGCTTCACTGTCGAGAAAACGTGCTTGAAAGTTTATATTGTTATTTTGTGAATTAATTTTCATATAGAACATAAAACATGTAAAAAATTCTTTTGACACCTTTTTACAATTTTTTACACATTTGAACTTATGTTTCAAGAGTTGTCAACTTAATCTTAAGAAAGCTTCAATTTTCGCCTTAATTGAATTTGAAGCATAATCGTCAATATCAATATAGAGCCCGTTATATTTATCAGCTAAATATTTTGCAAGCTGTGACTTGGCACAAAATGCCTGAGCATAGAATACTGTCGGTACATTTTCATCCACAAACATTTCTAAGTCTAAATCAGCAGGAGTACCGGCTTCCACACATCTGGTCCAACCGTATACGTGCGTTGTATTAGGAAATAGCTTAAGAATTTCCAAATCATTGGGAGGTACTCCCCAGAATCCAAATTCCGGAGGCACTTGCGTTAACGAATGTTCTACCGGTGTTATAATATTTGCCGTAATCATAGAAATTTTGTCATAGAGAGGTAAATTACTAGTGCTTATTTGTAACTTTCTTTTCGGTTCTAATTTTTCATAAATCGTCTGAATGACATTATATCCCATATCGGAAAGAATTTTTGAAGCAAACCATCCGCTGTCACATTTATCTTTACCAATAGGTGCTACTATTAGTTTAGGTTTCAGATATACAGTATTATCAATTATATTTCTAATAATCTTACAATATGATTCCGGAAGAATATTTGTTTTTGGATAATAAAAATCTATATCCAAATCAATCCATTCGGCATTTGGGTAATCTTGTTTAACTTTTTTTACTATATCAGGGTCGGGATACCCCCAGAAACCAATTTTTGTTATACTTGCCATAATCTAATATTACAATAAACAGGAGAAATTTGATTATGAAAAAACACAATGATATAATATGGGTAAAAACTAGTGTAGCGAAGGAGTAGAAAATTGAGTGAGAATATAGAAATAAAAGAAGTTAACGGTACAGATTTGGTTCGGTTTCAACCTAATGGGGTTTGCTGTAAACTTATGCAGTTGAGAATAAAAGATAATATTATCGAAGATGTTGAATTTGTAGGCGGATGCAGCGGAAACCTTAAAGGAATCGGAGTTTTAATTCGCGGTATGAATATAAATGAAGTAACGCAGAAACTAAGCGGACTTCCTTGCGGAAGCAGACCTACAAGCTGTCCGGATCAACTTACCAAAGGTATAGAAGCATATCTGGAAGCTAAAAAATCTGCAGCTGTTAGTTAATTTTGCCGGATTGCAAATGGAATCTGTAATTTGAACATATAAGATAAAATTCTTTATAAAATAAGAGGACAAAAATGAAATCTATAACTTTAATCAAAGGTGACGGAATCGGACCTGAAATTACTGACGCGGTAATCAAAATAATTAATGCGGCAGGTGTTGCAATAGATTGGGATATACAGACTGCAGGAGCAGATGTTATTGCAGATGAAGGAACTCCGCTTCCGCTAAGAGTTATAGAATCCGTAAAGAAGAATAAGATTGCTTTAAAATCTCCGGTTACAACTCCAATAGGTAAAGGCTTCAGATCGGTTAATGTGCAGCTGCGAAAAGAGCTGGATTTGTATGCTAATCTTCGTCCCTGTTATAATCTTCCAAATGTGAAAACAAGATACGATAATGTAAATATTGTTGTTGTAAGAGAAAATACAGAGGATTTGTATGCAGGAATAGAACGTCAGCTTGATGAGAACACTGCAGAAAGTATCAAAAGAATTACAAGAGGCGCATCTGAGCGAATTTCAAAATTTGCTTTTGATTACGCGGTTAAAAATAACAGAAAAGAAGTTTGTGTAGTAACAAAAGCTAATATTTGTAAGCTTTCTGACGGCTTATTTCTTGATAGTGCAAGAAATATTGCAAAAGGCTATCCAGATATAAATTTTAGAGAAATACTTGTGGATAACTGTTGTATGCAGCTTGTTCAAAATCCGAACCAGTTTGATGTCCTGCTGCTTCCAAATTTGTATGGAGATATTGTTTCAGACCTCTGCGCCGGACTGGTAGGCGGTTTAGGTATTGCACAGGGTGCAAATATTGGAAGTGATTATGCGGTTTTTGAACCTGTTCACGGCTCGGCTCCGGATATAGCCGGGCAAGATAAAGCTAATCCGACAGCTCTTTTATTGTCAGCTGTAGAAATGCTAAATTATATAGGTGAAAAAGAGGCTGCTAACAGGATAAAACTGGCACTTTTTGAAACTTTAAATGCAGGAATTAAAACAGCAGATCTTGGTGGAGAAATTTCCTGTTCAGAATTTACTCAGGCTGTTATTAACCATCTTGCAGTTCTTGCAAAGTAATTATTTCGAACGTTTTAGCAGTTTTAAGCACTCCTTTGCATATTTTTTTATTGTTTCAGGGAATTTTCCTTTTATAAGCTGCTTCAAGTCTTTTATAGAGTTGTTGTTTTCAATGATTTTACTACCTCGTTTTTTTAGATGCAGTTTAAAATAAGAAACTGATAAATCAGGTTTTACTGCTTCAACTGAAATAACTCTGCTGTCAGATTTTTTATTAGGTTTTTTACTGAGTGTTATAATATCTACATAACCATTACCCGGATTTTTGTCCTGATAACCGTTTATAGGACAATATTTTTCGGTAGGATTATAAACTCGTAAAATTCTTTTTTGAGGCCAGCGTTTTTCCGGATATGACCAATCTTGATTGTGCATATCGTAGTATTCTTTTTCAATAGTTTTGATTTTGGGATGACCTTTTTTATCAATCTCGTTAAGCGTTACATTTTTACCCTGCTTCGTAATGCAGCGCCAAATTTTATTTTTAGGTTTTAAAATTTTATATTTTACAGGTGAGACATTATCAAAATAGCTCGATAAATAGCCCATTTATTACCCTTTCAGCTGTTTTTAATGTATTAAAACAAAAAAAAATAAAATTTGCTAGTTAATGTCAAATAGTTGTTGAAATAAAATAGTAATGCTTTCTGTTTATCAATTGTAAATTTTTGTAACAATATATTATTTGTCTTGCAATTTTATCTACGAAATATACTTTATATATATGTAACTACATAATACAAATATTTACGTTAAACACGCACACATAACACAACCTTTCATACAACCTACACACTAACCTTCTACACATGAGGAATTAATTAAAAAAGATTCCTAAACCTTTCTTTTGGAAAGGTTTTTTTTTATATTAAAATATCAAGCAATTTACTTCCGAATAAAATTATTCCAACAAATACGCTTATAACCGTTGCAAACATTACAGCACCTGCAGAAATATCTTTTGCCATACCAACCATTCTTGAGTATTTGTTATGATAAATTGAATCTAGGGTAAATTCAATTGCTGTATTTAGCATTTCTGCTACGATGACCAGACCTATTACAAGTAGTAGAATACAAATTTCCAATACTGAAAAATTTAAGTATATAGCTGCAAAGAGAATAAGAGCTGCAACTGCAACATGAATTCTTAGATTTAATTCACTTTTTAGTACAAGCCTGAACCCTTTTCTTGCATTTTTAAATGTATTATTAAATCCCTGAGACTTAAATTTTGTCATATTTTATATACTCCAAAGCTTTTCGCTGTTCCCTTATAACAAAATTGTATTCTTCTTCACTTTGATGGTCAAATCCTAATAAATGCATCAACCCATGGCTTATTAGGAAAAATAATTCCTGCTCTTTGTTTTTTGAATTACTGATATCCTTGTTATCTAGGGCTATTACTCTGTCTAAGGCAATTATAATTTCGCCGAGATTAATTTCTCCGTCAAAAATAAAACTATTTTCATCATCTGCAAAAATCGCAAAAGTGATAATATCTGCCGGATAGTCCTTATTCCTGTAATCTCTGTTCAGTTCACGTGTCTTTATGGAATCACAAAATACAATATCCAGAGTTATTGTATTATAATCTTTTCCATTCAAACAAGATCTCTTACCGAGAGTTTCTATATAGAACTCAAGCATTTTTTTCGTTTTATCTATAACATCTTTTTCATTAAGTTTCCAGTCGTTGAAGATATTTTCAGTGAAAATATTAATTATTGTCATTTTTTTTGCTTTCAAGTTCTTTAACCTTTGTATCTAAATCTTTATCTAGTGAAGGTTTTAGAACATCGTGATTCAACATATTATTCTTATCAAGTTCCTGTACAAGATCGTTATGATACTTAATTCTCTTATGATGCATACCTCTTAACATTCTTGAGAATGTTTCAGCAATTGTTTTTAAATCCTTTAATGTGAGAGGAGTATCCGAGAGTTGCCCGTCGTTTAATCGTTCTTTTACAATTTTATTAATTATAGTATCAATTTCTTCATTAGAAGGATTTTTGGCTGCCCTTACGGCCGATTCTATAGCATCTGCAAGCATTAAAATAGCGGTTTCTTTCATATTAGGTTTAGGACCAGGATATCTAAATTGTTCTTCTTTAACATTATCCGCACCTTCTTCTTTCAATGCTTCGTTATAAAAATAACTGACAAGACTTGTTCCGTGATGCTGTAAGATAAAATTATTGATTACTTGCGGCAAATGCGCGTCTTTAGCAAGTTCTATGCCATCCTTTGGATGAGCTGTAATAAGCATTTTACTAAATCTTGGGGTACAAGCTTTATGCGGGTTTTCAATTCCGTAAAAAGATTGATTCTCTACGAAAAACATAGGTCTCAAAAGCTTGCCGATATCATGATACATTGCACCAACTCTTGCCAGTACCGGGTTTGCTCCGATTGCTTCTGCGGCACTTTCACACATATGTGAAACGGTCAGGCTGTGGTTAAATGTTCCGGGAGCTTCTTGCATGAGGCGCTTTAAAAGTTCTTGGTTGTGATCTGCAAGTTCAGCCAGACCATATGGGGTTAAAATTCTGAAAGTATTTTCTACAAGTGGTAAAACTCCGAGAACAAGAATTCCACTTATTAAAAAACAGTTAATAACAATACATCCCAAATCTCTTAAAATAAGTAGATTATCTATATCCATCATGTATTTTTCAAGAAAATAGATACCGCCTACGATAAGAACTCCTGCGAGGGTAATTTTAGAACTTACAATCAATATGTCAGAGCGTTTTGAAAATTTAAGTTTGGAAACAGCTGTCATAACAACGGTATTTAGAAGCATAAATGATACAATAACTTCAATATTCCAATGCATACCGATAGCGATAATTGCCAGAAGTATAGTTGAGGCAAAATAGGCATTTCTCGGCGTTGTAAAGATTGAAAGCATTATTGTATATGAAGGAATTGGAATTATATATGGTGAAAAACCTGTAGGCATTAATACTGATATAAATGCTAATACAATTGTGAATGTGGCTGACATAGCCATGTGTTTTACATCATAGTATCGTTTTTCAAAATTCCTTTCATATTGTAAAAAAACAAATGTAAAAAATGCTATAATTATAAATAAGCCAAGAATACCGCCATAATTGATTTCTAAAACATTATATCCGGCTGCTCTCAATGCATCTCTTTTTAGTTTTGTAACAGGCTCTCCTTCAAATACAATTTTGTCACCTTTCTTAAATGTAACTTCATACGGTTTGACAGCATTTTGTGCATTCTTTTTTGCAATTTCTGTTGCGAATTCATCAACAACAAGATTAGGAACAATTACCTGATTTAAAATTCCTGTAATTAGCGAACCTTGATATTTTGGAACATTATTGGGAATGCATTTTTTTATAATTTCTTCTACATTGTTATTTTCAATATCTTTAGAAGATACGCCAGTATTTAAGACGGATGTTAGAGTGATTTTTGTATTATTGAAAACCATTCTTAAATCATCTTCATTAGATTTTAATAAAAAATCAACCAGTCCATCTTTTCTGGTTTCATCAAAGAGAACATTCAATTCTTCCCTTTTTATTTGATCACTGACCGTTTTGCCTCTTATACTCATTACCGAACGCTGTAGTGTAGAGAGACTTGTTGCAATATACTCATCTTCTGCTTGCGTTAATATAGGTTCTACGTTCTGAGCAACTTCTTTTCTGTGCAGTTCTGTTTTTTTTGTATCAACGACTTTGATATCTCTTTGTGCAACGATATCTTTTTTACTTATTCCATTTTCAATAACTTTCTGGAAAAAAAAGTTTTGCGAAGATATAATTACTGTTAAAAAAAATGTAAATAAAATAAAACAAACAACATTCCTAAAACGTTTAGAAGATATAAAATCTAAAACTTTTTGCATAATATTTATCCTTTATAGTTCTCATTTCTTTTTACTACAAATCCGCACTTTGTACAAGCCAAAACATTTCCTGTACTATCTACCGGCATAAAATTATGCCTGCAATTAATAGCCTCATCAGGAGTTTCTTTAAAACTCTCTCTATAAATTCCATCCGGATTTGCAGCATTTCCCCTCTTATTTTTATTAAGCCATTTTATAAAAAGTTCAATAATATACATAATAACTTTTTGTTTTCAGGTTTTCAATATATTAAATTTTGAAACCAAACGGTAAAAAATCACTCATTTTTCTAATATTTAATGCTGAATTGTTTTCTGTTATAATTAAAATTTCATCTTCACCTTGAAATTCGAACATGACCTGCCTGCATGCACCGCAAGGATAGCAATTATCTTCATTTGGAGAGTATATTGCGACAGCTGATATTTCTTTTTCACCTTCAGATATTGCTTTAAATATTGCACATCTTTCCGCGCATATTGTCATTCCAAAAGAAGAATTTTCAATATTGCATCCTGTATAAATAGTCCCGCTTTTTGCCAAAACCGCAGCACCTACAGCAAATTTTGAAAACGGTGAATATGACATTTTTGATGCGTCACGAGCTTTATTCATTAATATATTATAATCATAATCCATATTGTATATTTTAGCCCATTTGAATTTAAATAAATCCGTTAATTAGTTGATATTATGTATCTTAAGTTTCCCAAATAGAGTTTTTATAACGCCATTTCACTATCCGTGATAACTGTATCTGCCGGTATGTCATGTAATTCCGGATAAGTAGTTGTTACAATAAGCCCTGCCGGAATACACACAACTTTTTTACCATTAAAATCTTTTAAGAATCTGTCATAGAATCCTCCTCCGTATCCGAGTCTGTAATTATTTTTATCACAGCAAAGTGCAGGAATAATAACAAGATCAATTGAATTTTTTTCGACAGGTTCCGTTAAAGGTTCAAATGTTTTAAAACAGGAAGTGCAGAGTTCATCACCTTCTTTGTACGGGCAGCACAACAAATTTTCACCGTCAATTTTGGGTAAATAAAAATTTTTTGTCTTGTCTTTAAGAAGGGAGAGCAAATTTACTTCATCCTTAAGCGGATAAAAAATCAAAATATTTTTAGCGTCTTTGTATTCATTGGTTTGTGTTAAATTTTTAATCAGCGAATTATAATTTATACTAATAGAGGAGCGTTTTGCCTTTATTTTTTTTCTGAGTTGTTCTTTATTCGGATTTTTCACTTAAACAATAGCTCCATGGCTTGCATCTTGTACGGTTTGCGCATATTTTTTTAAGTATCCTGTTGCTTTTAAAACAAAAGGTTTAAGTTCCTTGCGTCTATTTTCAAGTTCTTTATCAGATACTAACAATTCAAGAATTCTTTTGTTAATATCAATACGAATCGTATCTCCGTCTTTGATTAGAGCAATAACTCCACCCACTGCAGCTTCTGGACAGATATGCCCTACACAAATTCCGCGTGTGCCGCCTGAAAAGCGCCCATCAGTAATCAAAGCAGTTTTTGTTCCAAGTCCTTTTCCGACAAGAAGCGACGTTGGGGCAAGCATTTCCCTCATTCCGGGACCGCCTTTTGGTCCTTCATAGCGTATAACTACAACGTCACCGGCTTTAATTAAATCATTTTCTAGAGCATTCATAGCTTCTTCTTCAGAGTCAAAAACTTTTGCCCTTCCTTCAAATTCATAGCAGTTTTCATCCACTGCAGAAATCTTTATTACAGAGCCTTCGGGCGCAATATTACCGTACAAAATTCCAAGCCCTGGCTTTGTAGTAAAAGGCTCTGTATAAGAATGAATTATAGATTTATCCGAATAAACATCTGCAAACTTTCTGGTTGGAGTAAATTCCGGAACACTTTTTATAAGTTCATCTACAACAGCCGGAATGCCTCCTGCATTATGAAAACCAGTCATTGTAATATTAGAAGACGGTTCAAGTTTTACAAACTGATGAACTTTATAAGATAATTCTTCAAAATCCTTGAGCGTAACTAGCGGTTCCGTATTCCGAATCTCCTGACTATGATTTTGCTTTTCATTTCCCCCTTGATTTACTCCTGCGACTGCTGCATTTGCAAGAGCCAGAATATGTAAAAATGAATTTGTAGAGCCACCCATTGCTAAATCTGCGATAATAGCATTCCTGAGAGAATCTCTTGTTATTATGTCCAAAGGTTTTTTATTTTCTTTTACCCAGTTAACAATTTGCATTCCGCTTTCAAATGCAATTCTTCTTTTTTGTGAAGATACTGCAGCAGAGGTTGCGCAATATGGAAGGCTCATTCCTATAACTTCAGTCAAACAAGCCATTGTGTTGGCAGTATAAAGTCCCTGACAGGCACCCGCTGACGGGCAGGAAGATTCTTCCAGCTCAAGCAGTCTTTCTTCTGTAATTTCGCCGTTTCTATATTTTCCAATTGCTTCAAAAGCACCTTTTATCATTGTTAGCTTTTCGCATCTGCTTTCTCCGTCAAGCATAGGTCCTGCGGTTACAATAATTGAAGGAATATTAACTCTTGCAGCTGCAATTAGCATTCCGGGGGTAATCTTATCACAGTTGGAAAGTAATACTAAACCGTCAAGCTGGTGGGCATTTGCAACAGTTTCTACACAATCTGCGATTAAATCTCTTGAGGGTAAAGAATATTGCATTCCACTGTGCCCCATAGATATCCCATCGCATACAGCGGGAACTCCAAATATAAAAGCCTGCCCGCCTGCAGTATGTATACCTTTTTCTATTTGTCTTTCCAAATCCCTCATTCCTATATGCCCTGGTACAAGATCCGAAAAAGAACTTGCAATACCGATAAATGGAGAATTAATATTCTTTTTTGATACACCTGTTGCCATTAATAAACTTCTGTGCGGGGTCCTTGCAATTCCTTTTTTTATACTGTCGCTTCTCATAATAAAATCCCTTCTAGAAGCATTTTACCATAAAAGAAGGGATGAGGTTAGGATATCAAATTTATTTAACTCATAGTTGCTGCAATATTTTGAGCAGATGTTAAGACATTTTCAGGAACCTTTTCTCCTGATTGAACTTTTTGAAGAACTAATGACAATAGCTGTGCCTGTCCTTCCGGAGTTTTCTTTTGTGCTTCAGCTTCAAGTTTTGTTGCTTCATCTGTAGGCAGTAGTTTATGAGTAATTTTGCTTGCAATGATTGTACCTGCAGCACCGCCTAAGAAGCCGATTATTGCACCTACTGCCGTTCCTACACCAGGGCATATAGCCGTACCGATTGTTGCACCAACCTTGGTTCCGATTGCGGTACCGGCTGCACGGCCTAATGTCCATCCAATACCATCAGCTATTGATCTTACACCTGTTTGGAATGTTTGCGTTAATGCTGAATCAGCGCCTCCATTTTTGTATGCAGATATAATCTTAGGTAAATCTATCAGCATTCCGAATAATGCAAAAGTCTTACCTTCTTTCAGTCCTTGTTTTAGCATACCGGTTAACCCAGGTTTAACTGCTGTCGGCGCGTTAACGGCTTTATCAATTGCAGCGGTTTTCTTTGCTATTCTTTCCTGTGGAGTATAGTTTCTTGCATTTTTATTTCCACTAAAGAAGTTTTTAATTTTATTCCAGGCTGTAGGAATATATCCGTCCATACCCCTTGATGCTTTTAATGTTTCAGTAGCTCTTAAAATAGCTTTTTCATCACCGGATTTTATTGCATCCGCCATAATCTTTTCTAATTCTTTTCTTGAAGTTTCACTTATTGGTTTTTGGAACCATTTTTGAACGACAGACCACTTTGACTGCGCATTTCTGTTAATTGCATGTAATTGACCATAAGCCTTTTGCATCAAATGAGGATTCTTTTCCCACAAAGCTTTAATTGCAGGATTTGATTTATCAAATACCTGATTTGTAACTTTTATAGCCTTTATAGAATTTATAGGATGTTTGAGTACCTGCGGGTTTTCCATAAACCCAATAAACAAGGCATTTGTCCCTATATCTCCCCACTTTTGTACATAAGTATTACTTTCTTTGTAATAATCTGCAAGAGTATCTATATCTTTTGTTATAGATGTTTCTGATTGAGCTGTATTTTTTGCGGGTGCTGTTTGGGTAATATTGCCAACCTTAGTACCAACTTCCGGAATTCCTTGATTATAATAACCGGAATTCTGCCAGTTATAATAAGGATTATTATAAATAGAGGGATTATAATAGGCTCCATATAAGTTGTTATTTACAGCTTTATAGCCGTTAACAAAGCTCGGGCAATTAGGATTTGCACCTAGAGCTCCGCCATAGAGCATATATTCCATATTCGCAAGTGAACTTATCGGAAGTGTCATACTGTAAAACCTAACCTATCTAAATTAACCTTCATATATATAAAGTTTTTGTAGAAAGAGAAATTGCTTGAAATGTAAATATTTGTAAAGCAAATTTTATTGTTTATTTTGCTTCGAAAATCTGATAAAATAGCTTTATGGCAGATTTAATAGAAAAACTTAAAGAAATCGGATTTAATACTTACGAAGCTAAAGTTTATATTGCCCTTTTAAAAAAATATCCAGCTACAGGATATGAAGTGGCAAAGATTGCGAATATACCGCAATCAAGAACTTATGACACACTGAAAGCTCTGGAGGAAAAAAATATTGTTGTCTCTGCTAACACTAAGCCGGTAACATATACCCCAATAAAGCCTAAACAGCTAACGGCAAGTTTTTCGAAAAAAATTAATTCTACTATTAATTATCTGGATAAACATCTTCCTGATGTGAAAGATAACTACAATGAGCCGATTATTACAATTACGGGCAAACAAAATATTCAGGATAAAATTATAGAGGTTATTCAGAATGCAAAACATGAAATCTATATGGAAGTCTGGTCACAGGATTATAAGGTTTTTGAAAAGGAACTGTTAAACGCATATAACAGAAATGTTGAGATACGAATTGTAGGATATGACAATTTTAGTTCCAGATTCGGACTGATTTTTGAACATGCATTTGGTAGAGATATTGAATTATCCCTTGGCGGCAGAATGGTTATTATTGCTGTTGACGATAATGAGGGTGTTGTCGGCAAAATTTCTTCATTGCGAAATGATGTTTCTGATACAAATATTATTTGGACTAAAAATAAAAGTGTCGTTTTTATTATAAAAGAGTTCATAGTCCACGACATGTACCTCATTGATGTGGAAGAAAATCTTGTAGAACAAATGAAATACATCTATGGTAAAGGCTTTAAACGCTTGAAAGACAAGGTCCTCGGCTCAAATGCCACGTATATGATACATTAATAGGCAAGGATTTCTTACTCAGCAATTATTTTTGTCTCTTCATATGTTTCAGCAGGTTCGATGTTATTAGTATTTTCTTTTACATTTTCGTTAAAACCAGCTCTTTCGCGGGAAACTTCATTCGGCAAATCATTAGTTATTATGTGTTCATCATCATCAACAGTCTTAAATATAAGATAAAAATCATCACCGGTTCTTATATCAAGCTGTTCACCTTTACTAATCAATGACAGAGGTGAAGATTCGTAAGCATTTACAACACCGGATTTTAGGCGGTTATCCTGTTCGTTTTTTACAACACCTTCTCCGAATGAGTACGCTGTTGAAAATCCTGTTATAAAATAATTTCCGACGGCAAGAGCTGCAATTTTCATAACCTTATATGAAGGTATTTTTTTAAGTTCTTCTTTTGATAAAATATGTTTTGAGTATCTTCCGTAAATTTCTTCTTCAATATTTATAATTTTATCTTTTTCGATATAATACATCGGTTGAACAAAGAAAGTCGCATTGCGCTTGCCCCTTTTAGGATCTACGATTTTCATTACCCTGCAATGAAGCGTAGAGTTTATGCTTATTATATATTTACCTAGTTCAGTTTCTTTTAATACACTAACATCTATACTGTCAGTAGGTTCATCCGTTCTGAATTCGCTTATTGCAGCAACTTTCATTTGAACAGCAGCAAATGCAGTTGTTTGCAACAATAAAAACATTAGTATTAAAGTAATCCTTTTTGACATATAAATCTCCTCTGTATTACTCTATATTAAATTAATAGGATTTTTATAGAAGTCCTAAGCATATCCTGGGTCAGGCGAGAATTATTTAAATTGTCAAAGGGTATGTCATTCTTCATCAAAAGGCAATCATTGGAAAGAGTCATACAGTAAGACATGTCTTTGCTCGATTCTTCTATTCTAATCTTGCCCAACCTAGATTTTAATTTCGGATTATTTAAGAATTCGAAATTCCTGTTATACATACAAAATCCTATTGATGCATCTGTCTAAAATACCATAAATATAAGGTATTGTAAAGTTTATAACCGTCCTTTTTCATATCTTGCATCTACATTTGACTCAAACTGTCTGAAAATATCATTACCGACAAGCTGTTCCAAGCGGGAACGCTTTTCAAAAAAACTTCCTCTTGCTTTTACCTGTTCGTCTAAAGCTTCTCTGTAAAAAGTATCCGTAATTAAAATGACTTCTTTTGACAGCTTTTGTGCATTCTGATAGTTGTTGTATCTTTCTTGAACCATATTCGTTGCCATATCATAAAGCTGTCTTGCAGTCATATAGTCATAATACAAATCAACAACTTTTTGCTGAAGCTCATCAATCTTTCTGACAAGAATAATCATATCTGCATCAGTAACCTGTGTATATTTATAATTCAAAGCTTTTGTATCCTGTGACATTATTCCCAATGTATTTCCGCCAATTAAAGCTGCGCTTGCTAGAACAGGATTTCCCGTACCTGCCCCAAGAAAAGTAGACATTCCCGCAATTGTTGTCAAAACTTTTTTGACTGCACTTGCATCAGGCTTATCTTTATCCGGATTAGATAACTTATAAATTGCAAACTTTATTGTATCACTTTTTGTTGCAGCTCCCTGCCAAAGTAAGGATAAATCTTCCAGCATTTCGTTATAATCAATTTCAACAGATTTAGAGACTTCAAGAGCCATTTTTTTGATGCTCAAATCAGCATAAGTGAGAGTTTCTCCTGAAGAAGCTATGTCGTCTTTTATAACTGCGGGTTTTATTTCGACTTTTCCTGTTATGTCAATTTTATTTTCCGGAGAATCCGTTGTTCCAAGTCTATAAAACAAGTCTTTAGGTGATGTTATGTCATCAAGTCTTACTTCTGCATTAACAGGAAGAATAAAGGCGGAAATTAATAAAATAAATGCAAAAATTTTATTTTTTACCATTTTTACCTCCGTCTTCATCTTTTTTATACAGTACGGAATTGAAATCATATTGATATAATTCAAGCGAATCAACAACTTTCTTACCGGCAAGCCGCTGAAGTTGTATATGATATTTTTTAGCAGCTTGTTCCAAATTAAATTCCTGAATTCTCATTGAATCATATAATGATGAAGAAATTGCAATTTCTAACACGTCCTTTCCGTCTAGTGCTTTGGAATAATTTCTGCTGTAAAGTATTATTTTTGAACGGGTATCTTTTAATTGGCTTAAAGTGTTTTTATAATTGTAATAAGAGCTTATTAATGCATCTTGTAAATTTTCAATCATTCCAGCCAGCTCTATCAATTCAGTATCAGTAAGCGGTGTTTCCTGCGGCATTGTTTTTTTATTCAGAAGTCCTTGCGCAAGTCTGCCTGCAGAAAAAGCGGAAGTTTGCACACCGTAATTTGCTCCCATTAAGCTTGGTACAAAAGAAGCTCCTGCTATAACAGCAGAAAGAGTTCTCGCCATTAATGATGAATGGATTCTGCGCTGAGATTCCGGTGTTGCAAGTTTTTTTAGTGCAAACTCTATTACCTGATTATTTTCGACAGTTCCTTGCCATAATTTTTCTAAGTCTTTAGCATCGTGCTCTTTTTGAATTTCAATTAAATGTGCAATAGCTTCAGAATCATTTACTAGCAATGAACCCTTTAACTGTTTTGAAGTTGATTCTATAGCAATACTTGGTTTTTCAACGCTGTTTTCATCAAGAGTAACAACTCCGTCCTCAGCGGAAAATGCCAGAGACGGTATTAATAATCCTAGTATTAAACTCACTCCCAAAAACTTCTTCATAATATATTTATACTTTAAAAACTGAGCTAAATCAACAAAAGGTATTTTTTTATCTATTTTTTATTCTGGTAAAAAGTTCATTAGCATAATCCATTTTGAATACTAAATTAAGAATAGAATAAATTCCGAGTACAGAAATCATTATGACAATTATTTTGGCTGTTTCAAAAATATATTTTGGCAGTTCTAATTTGTCAAAATTTATAGCGATGAGCCAGCATAGAAGAAAGGTTATAAGTCCTGCAAATATCATTTTCATCAGGTTTATAAATAAAGATTTATAATCCAGTTTAATTTTGCGGTAAATAAATAAACCTAAAAATGCAGCATTAAAAAGGGTTATAAAAGAGGTGGATAAAGTAATGCCTGCAATTCCCATATTCAGTTTAAGAATTAAAAGCCAGTTTAAAACAGCTTTAAGCCCTATTGAAGAGATTGCAATAATAAAAGGTGTTTTTGAATCATTAAAGGCATAATACACTCTGGTGATTGAATCTCTGAATACATAAGGAAGTATTGATAATGACAGGAAGCATAAGGCTTCTGATACCATCGTTACGGCATTAGCATTAAACGCTCCCCTTTCAAAGATTAAAGAAATACCATCCTTTGCAAGTAAAAGTATTAAAATAAACATCGGTATTCCAACAAAAAACAGTACGCCAACACCTTTATTAAAATATTTTTTTATTGACTCTGTATCACCCTCTCCCGCTAGTCTTGAAAATATTGGAAATAGTGGAACCAGAAAAGCCGTTACAAGAATTCCCACAGGAAATTGGAAGATTCTGTTTGCAAAAACGACAGATGTCCAAGCACCTTCTTTTAGGGTTGAAGCAAAAAACATATCTATATAAATACTAATTTGACCTATTGTTGAACTCAAAATTGCCGGAAACAGTAGTTCACAAATATTTTTAAACTGCTGATTGTTTACTATATCCAGATTTGGTTTTATTCTATATCCGATTTGTCTGATTTTCGGGAATTGTATTATAAGCTGGCAAATTGCACCGAGAGTTGTCGCTGCAGCTAGAGTTATCCCGCTTTTATCATTATGAACAAGAGATATTACGATAATAACAACGGTGCTCAAAATCATTGGTGATAGATTTGGTAAAATGTATTGCTTATGGCAGATTAGCAGCCCGTAATAAATACCAATAATTCCTCCTATAAGTATTATTGGAGACATAATTCTAAAATGCTCTGAAGCAAGAGCAATAAGTTCAGGAGCACCTGCAGATATAATAATACTCATAACTTTATCAGCAAAAAAGAAGCCCAAAATGGCACAGGCAGCAAAAAATATAAATGAAATTGTTAAAAATGTGTTATAAAGCTTATTTACAAATGCATCAGGTTTAGATTCAACATCAGGAATTAATTTAGAAAAAACTGCTACTACTGCACTGTGGAAAGGGCCGCCGACCCCACCAAGAATAATTATTGCAAGAGATGGTATTTGAAGAGCATAAAAATAAGCATCAGAAACAAGTGTTGCGCCGTAAAAATTAGCTACAACCATATCTCTCACAAATCCCATAAACTTGCTTGCAATCGTGACAAGTGCAATAAGCCACGCTGCTTTTAATACACTGTCTTCCTTATTCTCCGTTACCATATTTTTCTACCAGCTCTACATACAAAGTTACAGACCTGCCCAATGTCGGAGGGTAAAATATTAATGTATTTTCGCCATCTTCAATATATCTTGAAATATCAATCTTATAATCTTTCTGGAAAAGAGTCTTTGTAACATGAAATTCATGAACTTTGCCGTTAATCATTACTGCAATTTTAGCAGCATTTGAATTTGTTACAATGAGCCTTGCTCTTCCTATTGGAGCCCAGAAAGTTTGTTTTACTTCTTCTCCGCAAACGGTTACTGGCATTGTACCAAGATTTATTCCGGTATAATAATGTCTTAGAATATTGTAATATGGCTGATGAAGTTTATTTGCCATGTAACCGGCTCCGTACTGGCTCATACCGACTCCGTGACCAAAACCACCTCCGGAAATAGTAATATCTGTAATATTTCCGTAGCTGTCCAGTTGTTTTTCTACAACAATGTTAGCACTTGGAAGTGAAATTCCGTCTTTTTGGAATACTCTTCTTATTACCAGTTCTTTTGAAATCCGATAACACCCTCTATCAGTCATCAATTCAACTTCTACAGCTTTTCCGGATGGTCCTCTTCGCATAACTTTAATGTCTTTGATATGTCCAAGGGCATCACCTTGTTTAAATTCAGGACATATAAAACCTGTTTTGGACTGTGATACAAGAGTTGATTTTAAGATATTTTCAAGTTCTCCCACAGCCCAGGTTTTTTGCCACCTATAATATGGAGATTCAATATCATAAGAAGGAATCTTTGTTTCATAGAATTCTCTGGCTTTTTCTTCTTCTTCAAGAGTTTCAAATTCTTCTTTGTCCGGAACTGCTACCAGATAAGGTTTTGAACTTGATGGGAACGTTTTTGTTTCAGGATCGGAAAATGCATTTGAATAATTTTCTGTATATCCGCCTGCTGTAGAGCTGTACAGTGCAAGTATTGGTTCATTATCATACAAAGCAATAATGCCGTCAGTTTCCATTACAGCTCTGGTAGACAAATCATCTTCCGTGTTTACTCCGTAATACACTTGACTTGCAACGCTGTCTACGACATTAAATTCCTCATAAGCTTGCGTTCTGGGAGATAGAACATAATTTCTTGCAGCAATCGCCTGCGCTTTTAATGCTTCAAGTCCAAATTTTACAGGCATTTCATTAGGAACAACTCCCTTTAAGTACTCCTGAACTTCTACAAGATTCACCAGATAAAAACCTTTTCTATCAGGATGCTGAACAAGCTCAAAAGCACCGTGATATAAAGCAGGCATTCCTTTTCTTTTTAAATCCTTAACACCAAGTATACCTAGAGGACATACGATAACGAAATCCCTCAGAGTTGTTGTTTTGCCGTTAATGACCAAATCAAGCCCCATTACACCATTGATAACGGTCATTTCAGTTTCTGCCGGAACTGTCAATAAAGGTTTTTTAGTTTCTTTATCGCAGACCTTACAATCAGCTGTGCCATATACGGTAACTTGCTGTTTCAAAACATTTTGAAACTTATTGTCTGTAAGCCCGACTCTTACAATATTATTATACGAAAATACAGGAGATGCGGCAGTAAGGCATACTGCTACTAATATTATCCCCATAATACAATTTATTTTAATTCCCAAACAGTACCTTCCTTAGAATCTTTCAAAATAATCCCTGCTTTATCTAGGGCTATTCTAATTCTGTCCGCAGCATCCCAATTTTTCTCAGCACGTGCGGTCTTTCTCTTCTCTATTATCTCATCCATAGTTGAATACTTTTCACCTAGCTCATTGCTTATTTCTTCTAGCTTGTTTTTCAATTCGTTATCTGACAATTTTGCTTTTTCAAATGTAAAACCTAAAGTTGAAGCAAGTTTAAACAAAAGAGTATATGCATAAGGAACATTTTTATTAGCTTTATTTGCAAGATCAAACAATACAGCAAGAGCTTTTGATGTATTTAAATCTTCATCCATTGCAGATACAAACTCTTTATACTCATCAAAATGAGTAATGTCAACTGTTTCATCAACAGGTGTCGGCTTTGCATTGAGCATTCTTTTAACACCGTTTGCAGCAGCCTGTAATGCTTCATCAGAAAACTCAACAGGCATTCTGTAATGATTTGTCAAAATAAAGAATCTTATAGTATTTGCGTCATAATTCTTTAATAAATCATCTATGGTAAGAAAATTTCCCAGAGATTTGGACATTTTTTCTTTATTTATTGTTACAAACCCGTTATGTAGCCAATAGTTAACAAATTTGCAACCATTTGCACACTCAGATTGCGCAATCTCATTTTCATGGTGCGGAAAGATTAAATCTGCACCACCGGCATGAATATCAATAGTTTTGCCCAAATATTTTCTACTCATTGCAGAGCACTCGATGTGCCATCCCGGGCGCCCGACCCCCCAAGGAGAGTTGTACCCGAATTTTTCATCTTTTTTCCAGAGAGCAAAATCCAGAGGGTCTTCTTTGTATTCTCCGACTTCAATCCTTGCTCCGCTTTCCAATTTATCAATTGGCTGCTTTGATAAATATCCGTAATTAGAGAATCTCTTAACCCTAAAATATACATCTCCGTTAGCCTCATAGGCAAAACCCTTGCTAATAAGCTCTTTTATAATTGAAATCATCTCACCAAGAGTTTTTGTTGCAAAAGGTTCGATATCGGGTTTTAAATTGTTTAAAGCTTTCATGCTTTCGCTGAATTTTTTATACCAGAAGATAGAAACCTCTTCCGGAGTTTTGTTTTCGCTTTCAGCCTTTTTAAGAATTTTATCGTCTACATCGGTTACATTCCTGCAATAAGTTACATCAAATCCTCTGAATTTAAGGTATCTGTACAAAACATCCCATGTAATATAACACCTCGCATGTCCTAAATGTGCATTGTCATAAACTGTCGGTCCGCATACATACATCTTGACTTTTTTCTCTTCTATAGGTTTAAATTCTTCAATCTGATTTGTGTAAGAATTATATAATCTCATTATTTCTCCCCAAAAAAGTCCATATTACAACTATACTACAACAAACAGATTTCCATGTCTATCCGGTCATAGTAACAGTTTTAATCATCAGGTTAAAGTTCCATTTTTTTAGCATTAGCTTTTCTTGTATTGCTGTATGTGAGCATAGGGATTAAGATACCGAGAATTAACGGGGATATGATTACTGTTGAGATAAATCCTGGCAGTGAATTCAATCCTCTTGCCATTTTAGCAATTTTATTGTGTTTAATCTCGCCGGAACCTTTCATTAATTTAGAAATTACCTCATTTTGTGCATTCTTATCAGTAACTTCAAACTTTTCAAATAAATCTATAATTTTTTTATTTTTTTCTTCTTTAGAGAGATGTTTTATAGAATCAAGTGTGAATGTTTTGTCATTAAACATGACAGAAGTATTTTCGGATTTTGCAAGAATTTTTTCTAAATCTCCGCCTTTTTTGTTTACAAAATTTGAGAAGTTAAGCAGTTTTGCTTTGGAATCAATATTACCATATATAGAATCCAAGTCAGCAACGGATAATACTTCTAAATCGCTGTACGGATTAATAACATCCATAGTTTTTTTAAAGGTACTTTTACCATCTGAAGCTCTGTTTGTAAGAACAAAACCAACTTTATTTTCATAACTTTTTACAAGCATTTTTGTCAGCATAGGAACCGCAAAAACTACAGATAGAGAAGACACTGTATCTCTCAAAAGGATTTCATATATTTCAGTCAGATCCTTCTTTCCGTTATTATCAACCGAAGCTCTTTCCCAGGCGTGTTTTCCTCTTGGCCACAATAAACCTAATGTTGCAAGAAGAGCAAATGTTGTTTTAGAAAAGTTATAACCGGTATATTCCAGAAGAGCCTGCCATTTTTCTGGAATATTTTTTGTTGCAAATTTTCCTAGTTTTGCGAAAAATCCATCAGAATTTATTCCTTTGCCTTTGAAACTTGGTGAGGATTCTTTCTCGTTATTATTGTCTGTATTTTCTTTTTTCTCCGTTATTTCATGTTGTTTTTTCTGCTGTAAGTGCTTCATTGTATTAGCACCGGGAGAGACCTTTGACGGAGCATATATTTTAGGTAATACTGCCAGACCACCTAATGTTATTATGACATTTGCTACATTAGTTAACAAACGCTTTGCAGCAAAATTATTTTTTATATTTTCTATTGCTTTATTATCAATTAAAGAATATTCGGGATTATTTGATATTGCATCATGTCCGAAATCGTTTAATGCTCTGAGTGTTTCTGCAGTACTAAAAGCTGCTTTTGTATTGCCTTCTCCAATATATACTTTATTTACATTTAACAAATTTTCAGATGTTTCTACCATCTTATTATTTATTTTCCCAACAATATTTTCCAACGCTTCTTTTTTGTTTTGTTTATTGGCAGAATTATATTTTTCAAACTCATTTATTATGTAATTTATTGTTTCTTCTGATTTTGAATCATTAGGAATTGTATCTTTGTACATTTTTGTAAGATTATATTTATAGAATTCCTGTTTAAGTTTTCCAGCATCATTCATTAAGGACTTATCAAAATCAGGATTTGAAATCATAGACTTAAAATTTTCTCCCAAACGCTTAATAAGTCGTGTATTTGTATTGGTTGATTTACAGAATTTTCCGGTTATGGCTAGAACCGCCGGTGCTACTGCTATAATGTAAGGTCCAGTAAAGCCTTCTCTTCCCAGAACTTCAAAACCCTCTTGACGATTGTATTTACCTGTTAGTTCCTTATCACGGTTAAAACCCGTCCAAACTCTGGGAACAGTCATACCTAAGCCGTCTTGAATAAGGAAAGAAATCAAATACCCTTTACTTTCAATCCATTGCATAATAAAACTGGAGAGTCCTAAAACAGACATTCCAAGAGATTTAAATGACGGATTATTTACGTTCTTAGAATGTAAATTAAAAGGATTATTACCCGAGCCATCTGCATTCTCATTGCTTTTTTGTTTGTATTGTTTATTATACAAATTTGCCTGAGAGTGTATAGAAGATATTTTCAATATTCCGCCCCTATATTCCGACTAAAACTAAGTGTATCTGCTACACTATTATATGTTTTTGTACAATATTAAACAAGACAAAGTATATACGATTGTTAGAAAAATTTACAATATAAATTCAGTAAATATTCAGTAAACAATTGAATTTCATAAAAAAAATCAAAGATACGATATCTTTTTAATGCATTATTATATTTGTGTTTTAGAGCCTTCTGCTACTATATATTCTTTTTCTATTCCTTGTGCGTCAAGAACGAAATCACAGAGTTCTCTTACTGCACCTTTTCCACCGCCGAAAGAAGATTTAAAATTACAAATTCCCTGAACTTCTTTCACAGCATCAGCTGGACAGCAAGCAAGACCTACTTTTTCTAAAATACAAATGTCCGGTAAATCATCACCCATATAAGAAACATTTTCATACTTTAAATTATATTTTTCCATCAATTCTTCCAATGCCGGCAGTTTGTATTTTCTTCCTTGATAAAGTTCCGTAAAATTAAGATTTTTTGCTCTGTGCTGTACGGTACCATTGTTTCTTGCGGTAATTATTGCAGTTATAAAACCTGAATTACGCATTCTGATTACACCGTGCCCATCTTTTGCATTAAAGGTTTTATATTCAACCCCGTTTTCATCATAAGTAATACTTCCGTCAGTCATTACTCCGTCCACATCAAACACGAGCATTTTTATTTTTTTAGCAGCTTCAAGGGCATTTTCTTTATTCATACTAAACTCTCCTATTGATAAACTTTATCCAAATTATATAATAAAAATTCCTCTATTTGCAGGATTTAATAAAATTTTAATTTAATATTCGTCTTAATTATGCCGTATAGAAATATTGTTAAGGAAAAATATACATGTTTCAACTATTACCAAAGAGCGATATTCTAACCCCAAATATTCCAAGCGCACAGGAAACTGTCAATTTTATATCGTCTTATATCGACAAATATCACTGCGAAACTTTGGCTGTTGATATTTCTTATATGAATATTTTAGATGCCTGTTATGTTACTACAATGTGTTCAACAAAGCATTTCGTAAAATATCCGGATGGTAAAATTAACTGGAAAGTTTCGTCTACACTTGTCAAAGAATTTAACAAAGATTTAGAAATCGGTAATAATAACTATAGTTTATAACGCTTCTACAACTTGTTTTAAATCGGCTCTTTCGATTTTGCTTAATACTAATTCTTTATGGATTGGAGTTAATATATCTTTATCTTTTAATTTAGAAAGTACTTTTAAAAGCAATGTTGGGTTAGTACTATCCAAAAGAGCTTCCAGTTCTTCCGGCTCATCGGCATAATCTAGAGCAAAGAGAACAAAATCACTTCCATCGTACAATTCATCATACAAAAGATTTTTTAATTTAAAGCTGTCTATACCTACAAGAAGTTGATTGATAGCATATACTTCTTCTTTTGTATTTTTATCACAATCATATAAATACTCGTCATTTCCTGCCAATTCTGCAAACTTATCCTGTGCAAGTCTTAATAACACAGCAGAAGCACTTGTAAGATTATTTAAATACAATTCTTCAAAAATCCCGAACAAATTATAATCCAATACAGAGGATGACGGTATAATTTCAGGTATCGCACTGACAATATTGCACAGTACCAGAATCCCGTCTTCGGTTTTTACCAGTTCTTCTGGCGGTTGAAGATAAGGAATTTCAGATGCGATGTTTTCTGATAGTGAAGAGTTCTTCATAACTTCGATAATTTTTTGCAGTGCGTTATTTTCTTTAAATGAAACGAGATATTTCACTCCGTCATATTGTTCAAATTCGTCTTCTGAATCCAGCATTTTTAAAGCGTTATTTTTAAACTCTTCATCATTCATTTTGCGCAAAACTTCAATAGAATTAATACTTAATGGTTCAAACTCTGAAGTCGCTGTTTGTCTGAGTAGCGGCAGAAGATCTTCCAGATATTCATTAGGAACAAAAGAGAAGTATTTTGCCGCATATGATTTTTTTCCTGCATCAGAGTTAATAAAAATCTCCTTCATAGCTGGCAAAATCTCAATTCCCCCAAAATGGAACAAAGTTTCTGCTATAACCGTATCGTAAGAAGGGGAATAATAATCCAAAAAATGCACTAAGTTCAAATAATTATCTTTGGTGCAAGCATTTTTGATGCGTGTTGCTACATGATTTTTTACAAAATCAAACAAGAAATTATCCTGTTTAACCAATTTTGCAAAAAGCTCCGTGTCCGAATTATCAACGAGAGATTTTGCGACAGCTTCATACTCATCAGGATTTTTGCCCGTGAGCTTTTTTATTAAATCCATAGCTCTAAATCCTCAAAAGACCAGAAAACAATTCTTGTAGAACCATATTTCTTTAGTCTAAATAAAATACTGTAACTACTTTGTGATTCTCTTCAGCATATTCTACAGCAGTATGAAGAGTTTTACTTGTATGAGAAAGGAAGCAGATTAGCTGGTTGCAATCATCTATAATTTCTCTGTTACAAACTCTTGAAGCATCCGCCAAAGTCATCATAGCTCTGTCCGCATGTTCAACAATATTAGGTACTCCGATTAGCTGATCCTGTACATCAGAAGGCTGCTGCCCTATTGTTTGAGGTAAAATAACTTTTAATTTATCTGGATTAGACTTCATAGCACCTCTGATTGCTGCAGCATTAGTTCCGCAAGAGCCTCCTGAAGTTATTATTGTATTTCCTTGTCTAACAAGAGCAGTTGTTAAGGTTTCAATCATTTGCTGATGAGTGATGGCAAGGTTTCTTGAACCTATTATCGCAATTCTCTTTGCCGGCTGTTTTATTGTAGCTAGTTCCATAGCTAGTTCATCAACAGTATCCGGAGACTGTTCAGCTGTATCCATGTCACCTACAGGAACCATAATGGAAGGCTGTTTATCGTCTTCCAGAGAATTTAAAATATTGTTCATCAGTACCACCTTTAAATATATTGTCTTTTATACATCTTTTGTGTATGCTGATATATAATATCACAAAAAAGGCAGTTTGGGAATAGGGGAATGGAAAATATTTTAGAAAACCTTAACAGAGAGCAGCTTGAGGCTGCCAAAACGACAGAAGGAGCTTTGCTTATACTTGCAGGAGCAGGAAGTGGAAAGACAAGAGTTCTGACTTCAAGGATTGCATATATGATTCAACAGGGCGCTATTGCTGGAAAAATCCTTGCTGTAACTTTCACAAACAAGGCTGCAAAAGAGATGAAGGAGAGGTTATCTGCCATTCTCGGAGAAAAAATTGTAAGGTATATGTGGGTTGGAACTTTCCACAGTATTTGCGGACGAATTTTAAGACAGGATATTGAAAATTATTCTTTCCCGTCAGGGAAAAAACTTGATAAGAATTTTACTATTTATGATGAAACAGATTCTCTTGCAATAATTAAGCAAGCAGTTAAAAAGCTTAATATGGATGATAAAATTTATCAGCCAAAACTTGTAAAGGCAATTATTTCCAATGCAAAAAACAAGATGCAGGATGCTTATACTTTTGCGACTTTTGCAAGAGATTTTAAATCTCAAAACATTGCAAAGATTTTTGAGTATTATGAAAATGCTTTAAACACAAATAATGCTATTGACTTTGATGATATGCTTATGCTTTGTGTTAAGCTTCTGGAGCAGAATGCAGAAGTAAGAAAGAAATATTATGACAAATTCCAGCATATTCTGGTAGATGAGTATCAAGATACAAATCAGGCACAATATCAGCTTGTAAAAGCTCTATATACAAATTTACAATCGGAAGTTCCACAAACACGTTCTCTTTGTGTTGTAGGTGATGTTGATCAATCAATTTACAGCTGGCGTGGGGCAGATTTTAGGATTATTATGAATTTCCAGAATGATTTTCCGAATGCAAAACTTGTTAAACTGGAACAGAATTATCGTTCTACAGCCAATATTCTGAATGCTGCAAATGCAATTATTGAAAATAATGAAGAGCGTGTTGATAAAGTTTTATATTCCCAAAAAGGTGACGGAGAAAAAATTTCCTTATATGAGGCGCAGGATGAAACTGATGAGGCAAATTACATTGTAAAATCCATCAGAGATACATCGGAAAATTATAACCAGTTTGCAGTTCTTTATCGTACAAATGCTCAGTCAAGGGCAATGGAAGAAGCATTGATTGCGGCAGGTATTCCGTATAGAATTTATGGCGGATTAAAATTCTATGACCGTAAAGAAATTAAAGATGCTATTGCGTATTTGAAATTAATTTACAATCAGGACGATTCGCAGTCTTTGCGAAGAATAATTAATGTCCCGAAAAGAGCAATCGGCGAAACTACTTTAAAACATTTACAGGATTATGCGGATGAAAATGATATAAGTTTATTCTCTGCAATTCTTAGTGTTGATGATATTTCTACAATCAAATCCGGTACGGCTGCCAAATTGAAAGATTTTGCCGCTCTTATTATGAAGCTTAAAGAAGCAGAGTCCAGATACTCGCTACCGGAATTTTTAGGTTTGATTCTTGAAAAGAGCGGTTACTTAAAAGAACTTCAAGCTTCCGGTACTGATGAAGATGAAGCACGTATTGAAAACTTGCAGGAACTTGTCAACGTGGCAAATGAATTTGAGCCGGAAGAACTTGATAACACTCTGGGTGAATTTCTTGCACAGGTTTCTCTGGTTTCTGATATTGACGGAATGGACGAGATTGCAAATAATGTTACTTTGATGACGCTTCATGCGTCAAAAGGTCTGGAGTTCCCTATTGTGTTCCTTGCAGGGTGTGATGAAGGGATTTTCCCGTCTGCAAGGAGTTCAAACAGCCTGTCTGAATTGGAAGAAGAGAGAAGACTCATGTACGTCGGAGTTACAAGGGCGGAAAATAAGCTTTATCTTACAACTGCAAAACGACGCCAGATGTGGGGTGAATACAAATACTATTCTCCAAGCAGATTCCTTGAAGAAATTCCTCCAAAACTCATAGAAGAAGAGGAATCCGTATTTTCCGGATATGAAAGGGAGAGTACATTTACAAGTGCTGTTAAATCAGTTCGCTCAAAAAACAGCTCCCGCTCTGACACTGAGAGTTTTGGCGGAGGAAAATCAAAAGTTCAAACTACCTCAGATGGTTATGTAAAACCGGTTTCAGGATTTGGAGCCAATTTTGTTGCTCCCGCGGGTAAATATAATGGGGGAGCTGCTTCCTCACAGGAACGAAGTGCAGGTTTTGGCAAAGATTTTGTTGCGCCGGTCGCTAAAAAGACTACAAATGTTGTTCAGCGCACTCCAAGCAGGGTTATTATCAAAAAAAGCCCGATAAACAAAGAAAAAGAGGATGAGAAGATTAAGGCTTTCTTTGAAGACAATATAATGAAGCGTAAGCTTGAAGAGAAAAAACGTAAAGAGGCTGAAATAGAAGAACTACAGCAGGCAGAGGAAGAACAAAAAAGCAGCGCAACGCAGTATTTCTTTAATGTCGGAGAACGAGTTTTCCACGATAAATTAGGTATCGGGCATATTACAGACGTTATTCAGATTGGCGACAGTACTATGTATACGATAGATTTCGGTAAACTCGGCAAAAAAGCCATGGACGCCGCTTACGCAAGATTGAAAAAATTCTAGGGGTAAATATAAGGGTAAGAATAAAAGAAAAATTATTCCCCTCCCCTCCCTCTCATTTGGATGGAGAATTTTAAAATTGGCACATTTCTTAAGTAATGAGGGATGGCTAGGATGTGTGCTTTTTAGTTATTTTAATTAAACTGCCAGAATAAAATCTCTATTATAAATTTTGTGTTATAATAGTTACATTAAATTCAGAGGGAAGAAGGTAAAAGATGAGTTTAGATGTATATTTAGGTATTGATGTCGGTTCTGTTACGACAAAATTGGCACTGGTTGATGAAAAAGGAAAGTATATAGATTCTTATATGCTTAAAACTGCAGGTAAACCAGTAGATGCTGTGCAAAACGGATTAAAGCAAATATTATCACAAGCATTATGTGATTATTCCGTAAAAGGAGTTGGAACAACAGGTTCAGGTAGAAACCTAGCAGGAGCACTCGTCGGAGCAGATGTTGTTAAAAACGAAATTACAGCTCACGCTGTGGCTGCAAGTACAAATATACCGGGAGTTCAAACTATTCTTGAAATAGGCGGCCAAGACAGTAAAATTATTATCCTCCGTGACGGTATTGTAACAGATTTTGCAATGAACACGGTTTGTGCAGCCGGTACAGGAAGCTTTTTAGACCATCAGGCACAAAGGTTAAATGTTCCGATAGAAAAATTCGGAGAAACTGCACTTAAATCAGAAAATCCTGCACGAATTGCAGGACGCTGCGGTGTTTTTGCCGAAAGTGACTTAATTCACAAGCAGCAACTGGGATATCCTGTGGAAGATCTTCTCTACGGGCTTTGTCAGGCGCTCGTCAGGAACTATCTCTCAAATCTGGCTCTCGGAAAAGAATTGTTGCCTACAATATCATTTCAGGGCGGTGTTGCAACAAATTCCGGCATGGTAAAAGCGTTTGAAGAAGCTTTGAATACAAAGATTGTTGTTCCGGAAAACCACCAGACAATGGGAGCAATTGGTGCAGCACTTCTAGCTATGGAAAATCATCAGTACACTGAAGTTGAAACTAAGTTCAAAGGCTGGGAAGTCGGAAATATGAATTTTCAATCAGTAACTTGCCAGTGTACAGGATGCTCAAACAACTGCGAGGTCATCACAATCTTGGAAGGTGCTGAACCTGTTGGACATGTTGAAAAAATCGGTGATATCAAAGGTAATATCATCGCTCGCTGGGGCGGCACCTGCGGAAGATGGGATATAGGATAGTATTAACGCATTTCCGGCTCTGCCTTTCGCTATCGTTTCGAAAATGCTATTTCTTAACGCTATCAGGAGAGAAAAAATGAAACTCAAAAACTTTGAAATAGGAAAAGACAAACTGACAATTTTGGCTGGACCTTGCGCCGCCGAGTCTATGGATATTCTGCGTAAAACTGCAGAAGGTTTGAAAATAGTCTGTCAGGAACTTGGAATTAATTATGTTTTCAAGTCTTCTTTTGATAAAGCAAATCGCTCTTCTATAACTTCATACAGAGGTCCTGGGCTCGAAAAAGGGCTTGAAATGCTGTCTCAAATAAAAAAAGAGTTTGATGTTCCTATAGTTACTGACATTCATCTTCCGGAGCAGGCAGAAATCGTTGCAGAAGTTGCGGATATTCTTCAGATTCCGGCATTCTTATGCCGGCAGACAGATTTACTTGTCGCAGCCGCTAAAACCGGAAAAATAGTCAACATAAAAAAAGGTCAATTTTTGGCTCCGCAGCAGATGAAATCTTTGGTCAAAAAGGTTGAGGATAGCGGAAACAAACAAATTCTGCTGACTGACAGAGGAGTATCTTTCGGATACAATAACCTTGTAGTAGATTTTAGAGCGATTCCGATAATGAAAAAATTTGGTTATCCTGTTGTATTTGATGCAACCCACAGTGTTCAAATGCCAGGCTCTAACGGGGATTCAACCGGCGGCGACAGAAGGTTTGTCCCGACTCTTGCAAATGCCGCAATGGCAGCGGGAGCTGATGTTCTGTTCTTTGAAGTTCATCCTAATCCTGATTGTGCGCTTTGCGATGGACCGAATATGCTTGCTTTAAGCGACGCTAAGAACGTTTTCAAAAAATGCAGAGATATTTTTTACGTCGTTAGAAATTAGCCGCTGTATGAATTAATGTCAGGCAATGACTGACCTACATCGCCTTTTGCTAAAGCTTTCCGAAGAGTGGAAAATGTTGGAGAAATTTATGCTAAAAATAGTAAAAAAATTAAATAAAGGGCTAAGAGGTGAGGTAACAATTCCTGCTGACAAGTCAATTTCGCACAGAGCAGTAATGTTTTCTTCTATCGCTAAAGGTGAGTGTATTGTAAAAAATTTTTCAAGCGGTGCAGATTGCCATTCGACTTTGAATTTGTTTAAACAATTAGGTGTAGATATTCAGTTTCTTAACGAGAAGACATTAAAAATAAAAGCTGTTGGGCAGTTAAAACCTGTTATTACGGAAAATATTTACTCCTGCGGAAATTCCGGAACAACAATGAGGCTGGTTTCCGGTATTTTGGCAGGGCAAAATTTCGATTCGGTTCTGGTCGGGGATGAAAGTCTTTCTAGGCGCCCTATGAAGCGTGTAATTGAGCCATTAACCTTAATGGGTGCTGATATAACCTCTGTTGATGGGCATGCACCTCTTACTATCAGAGGGCAAAAATTACACGGAATTGACTATAGCTCACGGCTTGCAAGTGCTCAAGTAAAATCATGCATACTTCTTGCAGGATTAAATGCTGAGGGAAAAACAATATTTGCAGAGCCTTACGTTTCAAGAGACCATACTGAAAGATTGTTTGTGTACCTTGAGGCTGATATCAAAACAGAGGGAACAAAGATTACAATAACTCCGTCACAAATGGTTGCAAAAGATATTAATGTAGTAGGAGATATTTCTTCTGCGGCATTCTTTATTGTTGCAGGTTTAATTGTGAAAGGCTCTGATTTTGTAATCAAAAATACAGGTATAAATCCTACCCGTTCTGGCATTCTCGATGTCGTTGAACGTATGGGGGGCGGAGTAAGTATATTAAATGAAAGAATTGTATCCGGTGAACCTTGTGCAGATATTAAAGTTCAATATAATGACTCATTAAAAGGCTGTGTAATTGAAGGTGAAGATATTCCAAGATTAATTGATGAACTTCCTGTAATAGCAGTATTAGCATCGCAAGCGGAAGGCGATACTGTTGTTAAGAATGCAGAAGACTTGCGAAACAAAGAATCTGACAGGATTAAATGTTTAGTAACAGAGCTTACAAAAATAGGAGTCAATATAGAAGAAACACCTGACGGATTTATTGTACATGGTGAAGGGGGGAAATCTTTGATGGGTAAATCTTTGGAAAAAGCTGCAGCAGTCAGTCCCCTTGAGAGCTACCACGATCACAGGTTAGCAATGAGTTTTTACATAGCAGGGTTTGTGAGTGAAAATGAAATTGCAATAAACGGATTTGAATGGACTAAGATTTCGTTTCCGGAGTTTGA
>CAZXQM010000003.1:32506-38373 GCA_964643455.1 uncultured Vampirovibrio sp.
ATGAAATTGCAATAAACGGATTTGAATGGACTAAGATTTCGTTTCCGGAGTTTGAAGAACTTGTAAATCAGTTAGGATAAATTTTTTAGTGAATTTAATGTCTGTATGTTGATGCGGTAAATCCACATACTATGGAGTTTGAATATTAACAATAAGACCCATTTTAGCTTTCCCTTTTGTGGGAAGGAGTGCGTCAGTTTCGTGAGAGATTGGGGTGGGTGATAATTGCAAAAAAATAACAGCTAGCTAACAGGTTCACACATGTATTTATGTATTTATCTAACTCCCAAATAAGCTCAATCTGGCAAATATATCTGCTAGCACAATGATATTTATCCGCTTATACCAAGCTTATAATAAGCTGCCAGCTTACTTCCTAACTAGCCCTGTTCAATCCAGCTGCGGATTTTTTCGCCGGCTTCAGCTTCATCAACGCCATCAAATTCTCGTTTTAATTCTCTTAAAGCTTCTCTGATTTCTGCGCCGGAAGTAGGGATTGAAACAGGTCTATTTTGCTGCTCCAGTAAACCTTGCTGCAATTGAGACTGCTTCTGAATTAAATCGGCAGCGTTTACACTCAAATCCTTAATTTGTTTTTCTTGTGCTTCATTCATTGCTCTTAAACGGTTTAACTCTTCTTCCTGTGCAGCTTTTGCAGCATTAATTTTTTGTGTGAGCATTCTATGTCCGAAGAATAAGCCGAATGCAAGAAGAGAAATCGCAAGCCACCAAGGATTTCCGTGTTCGGCTTTAATAGGAGCTTTAACATTTTTATCACCAGCCATAAACGGATCAAGAGAATCTGCAAAGGCTATTGTTACGTTTGCAGGATTAGCTTTAGGGCTTGCTGCGTGAGCTATAAGTTCTTTTAACTCTTCAAGAGTTAATTCAACAGGAAGCGCATCTTTTTCCAACGTTACGGCAATGGATATTTCTTCTAGAGTTCCCGGAGAGATATACTCATTTGTCTGAACTTTTGTTACACCGAACTGAGTTTCACGAGCTGTTCTTGAATAGCTTCTGTTTTGTGATGAATCAGAGCTTCCTGCAGGCAGACCATTTGGAAGATATACGCTAACAGCATTGGTATTTTTATTTGTATCTATTGTCTGATCTCCCAAACCTTCTGAGAAGGTTTGCTCGGTTACAGACGCTTTTTTATTAGGGTCATATTCTATAGTAAACTTTTCTACCGGTGCTTGTTTCAGGAAAGTACTTACTGTTGCAACATACTTGCCCTGACCGATAAGTCGATTTAACTGTGCCTGAACTTTTTCTTGCATATACTTATCATTTTCCTGTAGTCTTGCAAGCATTTCTGATTGAGCATCAATTAGACTGCTATATACATGACCATTTGTATCCGTTATTGAAATATTTTCGGATTTAAGTCCTGCAACACTTCCCAAAAGGAGATTAGATACAGCTTTTACGGTATTCATACTAAGTGTATTTCCAACGGCAACCTGAAGCTGAACAGTTGCTGTAATAGGTTTTTGCATAGAAGAAAACATTGTTTGCTCTGGAATTGAAATAAATACAGAAGCATTTTCAACACCATCAATTCTTCTTATAAGACGAGCTAATTCTCCGTTCATAGCTCTTACAAGCCTTATTCTCTTATCTTCTTTGGTAGATGTGAAATCACCCTTATCAAAAATCTCAAGACCGACATTCTGGTCATATAATCCGCTTTCGACTATAACCATAATTGCACGATCCCTTTGTTCTGTTGTACACTTTCTCATGCCCGGAGTGCAGTCTCCTTTTTTAAGACGTAAAACTGATTTTGTACCGTCAACTGCACGAGATGCGACAATATTATTTCTGGCAAGAAGCGCTTGGATTTCAAGAGCTTTGCCAAGATTATCAGTAGTTAATAAATCAACATCTTCTTTTAAAGGTTCTTTACTTACATCAACCGGTTCGGTAGATTTTTTTGAAGCAGCAACAGAACCGACAATAATAAATAATACCAGTATGAGGGCGAGACCTCCTGCTATTGATGCTAAAAGAATTTTATTCTCCAATAACTTTTTAAAATCCATATTCCTACCCTATTAGTATTATACACATATCAATATAATATGAGAAGTCTAAATCTGAATTTGCATTATTTTATCATACGCTTGAATGACTTTGCTTGTAGCAGTCGTTGCCACAGATACTGCAATTTCTGCTTTTGACATAGCAACCATTACATCATGTATATCAACATTTTCAGATCCCATCATTGCGTCTTTAAGTAAATTATCCGGAGCTTCCAACGTTGTATTAAGGTTTTCAACCAGACCTGACATAACACTTTGGAAATCAGCCGTTGCAGGTTCTTCAACTCTGCTCATTCGTGCGGATGGAATATTTCCCCAACTGTCAAGTTTTGTGTGTTGAATTCGAGCTTCTAAATCATATCTTGGATAAAAACCATTAAACATATTTTTCACCTCTTTATATCTTTTATCGGATATTTTTTGAAATAATTTAGATATTTTTTCTAAAATACTCCATTTGTACTATCGTTTTAATAATTGTTAAAGAAATGTCAAGATCTACCGTTATTAATTTAAAGAGCAAGAAAAGGAAAAAATATGAATTTGCACGAAGAATGTTTATTAAAATATCTGCTTCATCCGCTTGATTTACTTTATTCAACAGAAGCTTTGAAAACCAATAATAATATGATAGAGAAGAGTCTTGGCAGTGAAAAATTTCTTGCAAAGAAAACTAATATTAACTATACTAGAATATAGTTTATAATTTTTGAGGGAGCGATGAAAAATTTAATTAAAACTAAGTGGTTTATTTATGGAACATATTTACTGCTTGTTTTAGCAGCATTGTTAATAGGTTTTGTACTTTTACAAAATAACAGAACTATGAAAAATGTAATTATGTCGTTCTTTGAAGTAGCTGAAAATCGAACTTTTGATTACAGACAATCTTTACAAGTAATTCATAAACGACCGATGCCAAATAAGGATATAGTGGTTCTTGCTATAGATGACGCAAGCCTTGAAACTCTTTGGGAAAAGTATGGTGAATGGCCGATTCCGCGAAATGTTTATGCAGATTTAATTAATTATCTGGAACAAAAGGAACCTCAGGTTATTATTTTTGATTTAATGTTTATTAAATCTATCAGGGTTATGGAGCAGGCTGATAGATATCTCGTTGACACAATGAACAAATACAATAATGTATACACTGCAATGAATTTTGATAATCAGCCGACAGATGTAAGAATACCAGTAAATTTACCTGAAAGGCTGGCTCTTGATATTGAAAATAATTCAAGTGTAGATTTTTCAAAAAAATATAAATTTATTAATTGCCGTCCGATATTAGATGGAATGATTAACGGTAGTGTTAATGTTGGAATGACGAATGTTATGAGAAATAACGATGGTATCATACGAAAAGTTGCTCCTATAATGCTTTATAAAGACAAGTATTATCCTTATCTTACATTTAAAGCTGGTGCGGATTATCTTGCCCAGAAAAATGAAAAAGACTTTGTAATTGATTCTAATTCCGATTTGCTTGTTTACGGTACTAAGATTCCGCTCACTCAAGAAGGCGATGCTATTCTTAACTGGTACGGTCAAAGTGGCACACATACAATAATTCCGATGTATAAAGTTATTAAAGATATGGAAAATAAAGATAAACAAAATATTGCCGAGTTCGATTTTAAGGACAAAATCATTATTATTGGGACAACTGCCATGAGTCTTCATGATACAAAAAGTGTTCCAGTTCAAGAAGGAGTCTATCCAGGAGTAGAAGTTCATGCAACTTTCTTTAACAATATGCTTGATAACAATTTTATCAAGAAAACTGGTAATACGGTTGACATTATCATTCTAACGGGAGTTGTGACAATTGTTGGTGGGATTGTTATGCTCTCGACTTCAACGCTGTTTGCCTTTTTATCAACAACGTTGTTCGGAATCGCATATCTTTTTATATCTTACTATGCAATGGAATTATATAATATCTGGATACCGGTCGTACTCCCAATAATAGCCATAATGGTAGCATTTGCTCTTTCTTTCCTTGTAAAATATCTTATGAAAGCACGTGATTTTGAATATCAATATAAGCTTGCTACAATTGATGGTTTAACGGAATTATACAATCACAGATATTTTCAGGATACATTGAGAAAACAAATTGATATCGCAAGAAGATATAATCAACCATTCTCATTAATTATAATTGATATTGATTTCTTTAAAAAATTTAATGATACGTACGGGCATCAGGCTGGTGATGCTGTATTAAGGCAAGTTGCAAAGATTCTTAAAAACAATTCGCGCGTAACGGACTATGTTTGCAGATATGGCGGAGAAGAGATGGCAATCATACTGCCTAATACTTCAGCTGAAGATGCTTTATTCAATGCAAATAGAATTTGCAAAGCTGTAGCTGATAATCCGTTTCATCTTACTCCGGTAGATAAAGTAAATGTTACAATAAGTCTCGGTGTTGCAACCTTCCCAGATAATGCTCAAACACCGCAAGACATAATTGAATGGGCTGATAAAGGACTTTACTATGCAAAAGAACATGGCAGAAATCAAGTAGGACGGTATTAATTTTAATGGACGAAGTAAAAATAATCGGTGCAGGTCTTGCAGGTTCAGAGGCTGCCCTGCAATTAGCAAAAAGAGGGATAAAAGTTAAATTATATGAAATGCGTCCGGAAAAAACTACAGGAGCTCACGTTACTTCTGATTGTGCAGAGTTTGTCTGTTCAAATAGTTTAGGGTCTTTTGATATAACTAATGCAAGTGGGCTTCTCAAAAAGGAAATGGAAATTATAGGCGGAGAATTAATTAAGATAGCTTATGAAAATTCTGTTCCTGCCGGCAACGCTCTTGCAATTGCTCGGGAAGACTTTTCGAAAGCTGTTACAAGAAGAATAGAAGAGGAACCGGATATTGAGTTAATAAGAGAGGAAATTACTGAAATTCCTGACGGTTATGTAATTATTGCTTCTGGTCCGCTAACAAGCGATAAGTTTGCTGAAGCCATAAAAAAATTTACTCAGAGCGGACATCTTCATTTCTTTGACGCAATTGCACCGATTGTGGAAGTTGGTTCGATTAACTTTGACAAAGCTTTTTGGGCTTCAAGGTATGACAAAGGCGAAGCTTCTTACATCAACTGTCCTATGAACAAAGATGAATATGAAAAGTTCTATAATATTTTAATAAATGCACCGAGAATAGAGCAACACGATGTAGATAAAAATTCAAAATATTTTGAATCGTGTCTTCCAGTAGAAGTTCTTGCGTCCAGAGGTATTGATACACTAAGGTTCGGTCCGATGAAACCTGTAGGACTAATTGATAAAAGAACTGGGGTTGAAAATTATGCAGTAGTGCAATTAAGACAGGATAATTCCGCAAAAACTTTGTTCAATCTTGTAGGATTCCAAACAAATATTAAATGGGGTGCGCAAAAAGAATTAATTCATTCAATTCCCGGTCTTGAGGATGCTAATATTGTAAGATACGGTGTTATGCACAGAAATACATTTATAAACAGTCCTCAAATACTTAATCCGACACTTGAAACAAAAAAGAGAAAAGGGCTCTTCTTTGCGGGACAAATAACCGGAACAGAAGGTTACACAGAATCAATTGCAACAGGTATGCTTGCAGGAATAAATATGGCTAAGAGAATTCTTGGAAATGCACAACTAATACTTCCTCAAGAAACAATGTTAGGAGCTTTAACATTCTATATTACTGATATTGCCCATCTAAAACACGTATCTTCACGTGATAATTCAATAAGGTATTTACCCCTTCAGCCGACAAACTCAAACTGGGCAATTGTAAAGCCAATTGAATTACCTA
>CAZXQM010000003.1:38473-39854 GCA_964643455.1 uncultured Vampirovibrio sp.
CCCCTTCAGCCGACAAACTCAAACTGGGCAATTGTAAAGCCAATTGAATTACCTAAAAAAGAAAGAAGGAATAAAAAACTGAAAACAGAACTATTGGCGCAACGCTCAATAGAAACACTGCAAAACTTAAACATAACCTAATATTTTTTCCCTTTTGCGAATTTCATATTTTAAGAAATGTTAAGCAATTTTAAATTAAAAAGGCAATTCTCGTGTAGAAAATTACTTTATATATTTAAAGAAAGAAATACGAGGAAAAGGAGCATATTATGGGAATTGAGATTGCTAATTTAACTGGAACTTTAAAAACATTGGCAGAGTTAGCTGACAGTAACAAAAATGATGTTATTGAAGATGGAACGGAAAAAACTATCTTTGCAAAATATGCAAAAGCAGCTCTTGCAAACGGACAGATAGAAGATGCTGATTACAAAGCTATTTTTGGTTCAGAAATTAAAGCAAAGAATTCAGAAATGAAACAACAAATAGTTACAAATCCTCAACAGAAAACTTATTCAAAAAAAGAAGTTAAACAGATGGAAAGCTATGTTATAAATATTCTTAATGAAGAATATGCTGCTTCTCCTAAAAAACTTCTGGCAAGGTTAACAGAAAGACTCGGTGTCCAAGCAAATGATCCTATGTATCAGGACTTGCAGGGTCAGGTTAAATATATTATGGATGCAATCAATGAAGTTGGTTATAATTCAAAAGATGACGTTGATAAACTTTATGACAAAGTAAAAGAAAAATTAGGTATTGGAAGAAAGGATGATTTTGCAAAAGATGCATTAAAAGCACTTGTTAAAAATGCCGAGTATGTACAAATATCAAAAGAATTTGGTGAAATAAAAGAAACTTATAATTCACTTGTAAATTCAGGTATGGACGAAAAAGTAGCTTTTAAACAACTCAAAGCTGAATTCAAGAAAAAAGGGTCTTATTATAGTGATTTTGTGAGAAAAAGAGGCTTTTTCAAAACTAAACAAAGCAAATTTGAAAAAAATGAGATTATGCCGGATGCAAGGGTTGCTGTAAGAGAGGCTATTTACGATTCAGATGCAACAAGCTCTAAAGGTGTTAAAAAAGATGCTAAAGAAAAATTAAAGAGCGATGGAGATTGGAATAAATACACCAAAAAAGCTCTTGGCGGTGAAAATAACTTTGGACAATGGATTTCTGGTCATGATTCTGATATGAAAATTGCAAGAAAAAATCAAGCAAGAAAAAATCTTGTATTCGATATCAGAGAAAATGGACTTACAGGAGAAGAAGTTCATGATGCTGTAGATAAGAGAAATACATTCTTATTCTTCAAAAAGAAAACGCAGTTATTCCAATCATTAGTAAGCAGCGGATTAATTGTTGATTTAGGAGATGG
>CAZXQM010000004.1:0-36938 GCA_964643455.1 uncultured Vampirovibrio sp.
CCGTTCCAGATATTAAGCAGTCCGGTTTTGATAAATTGATGGAAGAGATTAATTCAAGAGATTTAAAATGGCGACCTATAGTTAATGACTTTGCCGGTGAATTAGAGGCAAATAAAGATTTTCCAAAAGAACTGATGGCAGGTGTAATTAATGCTGTTCGTGATGATAATACAGCTTTTGCCCGTGAATTTATATCAAATAAAGATTTCCCGAAAGAGCTGATGGCAGATGTAATTAGTGCTGTTAATGTTTTTAATATGGACTTTGCCCGTGAATTTATATCAAATAAAGATTTCCCGAAAGAGCTGATGGCAGATGTAATTAGTGCTGTTAATGTTTTTAATATGGATTTTGCCCGTGAATTTATATCAAATAAAGATTTTCCGAAAGAGCTGATGGCAGATGTAATTAGTGCTGTTAATGTTTTTAATATGGACTTTGCCCGTGAGCTTGTATCAAATAAAGATTTCCCGAAAGAACTGATGGCAGGTGTAATTTGTTTTGTTCGTAATGATAATGTAGCCTTTGCCCGTGAACTTATATCAAATAAAGATTTCCCGAAAGAACTGATGGTAAAAATTATTTGGTCTGTTAGTGATGATAATATAGCCTTTGCCCGTGAGCTTGTAGCAAATGAGGCAATCCCTAGAAATACAATACATAATCTTCTACTCAATGATGATGTGATATCACCAAAAGATATACAGAAACTAATCCGTGTGATGGGAAGGGATATGGTTGCAAAGCTTTCGGATGTTGACTTACTTGTAGCTTGCCAAATAGTTGATATATATGGTAAGACAAGTATTAATGAAATACCGTTGGGAGCCAAACAAAACCTTCTTCGTAAACTTGTGGGTTTAAATACGGAACTTTTTCAAATAAGTGATGAGATGAAAAAAGGCTTCCCGCTTATACCGACAGACCGTGAAACATACTGTTCGCTCCTGCCTTCAATTGTAAAATCATTAGGGGTTGATATAAGAACAATAGAACCGCCTTCAAGAATAAAAGAGTTTAACAATAATCTTGAAACTCTTTCAACTTCTGTTGCAAAACTTTCTGATCGGGATTTTGCTTCATTAGATATACAACTTGATTATCCGAAAGACGAATTTATATCCGATGTTTTAGATAAAGTAAAAGATTTAACCCCGAATGAACGACAAAAAGTATATGACTGTTTTGGTTTTGAACTCCATAATAATAAAAATAATCAGACCGGATTTTCTATTACCGGTTACCCGATAAATTTGAATAACGTTAAAAAGCTCGCTGAGATAACTGATCCGAAAACAAAAGCTGTTGTAAAAAGACTGAGGTCAGATGTAATTAAGTTTTCCGAACAAAATCCGGTGAAATGCAATAATCCGGATGTACAAAAACTTTTAAATGCAATAGTGGACATTCTTCCTGAACTGAGAACACAAATAGGAAAAGTTCAGCATAAAACGCATGATTTTGATGTTTTCAAACACTCATTAAAAGTCATGCAAAAAGTTGCACAGAATCCGAATTTCAAAAATCTTGACGAATCTGACAAAAAGATTATGATGCTTGCTGCCCTTCTGCATGATATAACCAAATGTGAAGGTTTTTCAGATAAAACTCACGCAGCACAGGGCAGTTTTGATGCCTTCTTTATTTCTAAGAAATTTAATCTCACTCCTGATGAAGAAATTAAACTATATACCCTCACACGTCATCATGAATGGCTTGAATATGTTAATACTTCTAAGAACAGTGAAGAATTGACCAAACGTTTACAGTCGGTCGCCTATGACCTTCAGCACGACAACTTATTTGAAATGGCGCTGATGTTTACTCATGCAGACTTAATGGCTGTAAAAGTCGATGACGGATTCCATAACTCAACAATCGGCAAGAGCCGAGTTGATTTTAACGGTAACGTAAGAAGTTTTGGAGAGTCTGCGAATGTTTATGGAGAAAGAATAAAAGGATATATTGCGGAACTTAAGAAATCGCAGCCTTTACTTCCTGTAACAAAGATTCCTAAATCTGACAGAATTAATGCCACTATTACAAAAGTAAATTCCGACGGTAGTACAAATATAAAAGGTGTATATAAACGTTCAGACGGGCTTGTAGTTATAAAATTTAATGAAGTGGAAGATTGGGAAGCAATTGGTTTTGCCAAAGGTTCTGTTTCCAAAGGGTATAAAGCAATAGCAGGAACTAAAGCTGCTGAAGGTAATTATGTGGAAGATATTAATACTGGAAATATTAAGTTCTTTGTACATGCTCTTGATTATGAGGATCAGCTTGTAAAGTTCGATGCATTCTCTCTTATTGATTCAGACGTATTATTATCGCTAAGTTATGCAGAAAGACCGGAATCAAAATATCGCTTTTTCAGAGCGCAAGGAGTTTTGCTTGATATAGACACAAAATATATTCACGGCGGCGGGAATACCGATTCAGGTTCTGGCTGCGGTAAGTTTATAGAAGATTTTAAAAGAGATTATATCTTTGGCGGTTCCAAGGAATCAGACAGGACTTATATTTCTAATCTGATAAAAAAGGCTACTGGTATGAGTGATGCAGATTACGTGAAATTTGTAGAAGCTAATAAAAACAGAGCTTTAACAGAAATAGAACCGGTTAAATACAGGGAGCCGATAATAAAGGCATTTGCCGCAATAAATTCTAATACTAGAAAGGGTAGCAGAAGCTATAATGAAATGTATGGTTCTAATCCTAAAGAAGTTATGGCTGTATTTGCATATGATATGGATGCTTCGAGCCAGGTCGGAAACCCGATTGATTTTCTCGGAAATACTGAAATCAGTGTTGAGGAGAAAGGCTACTTGGTATATTATAGGACCGAATTCCTCCAAAGGTACGCTCTGGAACACAATATTCCGTTTATTGTGTTTGGTGACTAGTAAATTTTACTGCAATCTCTACTGGTTATATTAAAAAAAGGAAGAATACCTGCTGAAAGTTTAACAATTATGGTTTTAAATCAAAAGAATAATCGTGATGCTGAGTTTATTATATGTAAGCTTTTAAGCTTATATTGTAAATTTTTGTAAACAAACCACTTGAAAAATTGTACATTATACCCTTATTAACTTGACGTTCTTTTTTGATGTTGTACGATGGAATAACATGCTAGTATATGGGATAATTATGTCCGAAATAAAAGTAGAACAAAATAAATAAATTTTTTTATACAGTACATCATTAGAATAGATGAGGTGAATTAATGTCGACAGAATATGCAAAAAGAGTAACTCCGATGGGTATACCTAATACTCGTTTGGATGATTTACCGGATTTAATTGACGTGCAGAAAAAATCATTTGAATGGTTTTTAAAAGAAGGTTTAAAAGAAGAGTTATTGGCTTTTTCTCCTGTAAAAGATTATACGGGAAGGTTAGAACTTCACTTCTTGCCAAACTACACGTTCGATAATGCTAAATATACAGTTGAAGAAGCTCGCATTCACGATGCAACTTATGCAAAACAGCTTCGTGTAATGGTAAGGCTGGTTAACCGTGACAGCGGTGAAATTAAAGAACAAGAAGTTTACATTGGCGATATTCCGACCATGACTGATAAAGGTACATTTATCGTCAATGGTGCAGAACGTGTTATTGTATCTCAAATTGTTCGTTCACCGGGAGTTTACTTTAAGAGAGAAATTTCGCCGACAGGTAAGAGACTTTATAACGCTACAATGATTCCTAACCGTGGGGCATGGTTAAAGATAGAAACAGATTCTAACGATATTATTTACGTTAAGATTGATAAGAACAGAAAAATCCTCGCTACAACTTTATTGAAGGCAATGGGTATTACTGTTTCTGAAATGGAATCTTTATTTACTCACTTTGAATTCTTAAAGAAAACTCTGGATAAAGATACTACAGAAACTACTGATGACGCTTTAATTGATTTATATAAGAAATTAAGACCGGGTGACCCTGCTTCTGCTCAGGGAGGACGCCAGATTCTTGAATCTCGTTTCTTTGATGAAAAGAAGTACGATATTGGTCGTGTAGGTCGTTATAAATTGAATAAGAAATTAAACCTGAACATTTCTAAGAATCAAAGAACTCTTACTGTTCAGGATATTGTTGCATCAATTGAATATTTGATTAATTTAACTTATGATGAAGGTTCTCTTGATGATATTGACCACTTAGGAAACAGAAGAATCCGTTCAGTTGGTGAACTCCTTCAAAACCAATTTAGAGTAGGTTTGTCAAGAATCGAAAGAATTGTTAAAGAAAGAATGACACTTCAGGATTCTGAAACATTAACTCCGTTGAACTTGTTAAATACAAAACCTTTGGTGGCTTCTTTGAAAGAATTCTTTGGTTCTTCTCAGTTGTCACAGTTCATGGATCAGATTAACCCTCTTGCAGAATTAACTCACAAAAGACGTATTTCTGCATTAGGACCTGGCGGTTTGCAGAGAGAAAGAGCCGGTTTCGCGGTTCGTGATATTCACCCTTCTCACTACGGACGTATTTGTCCTATTGAAACTCCAGAAGGTCCAAACGCAGGTTTGATAGGTTCATTGGCTACTCACGCAAGAGTTAATGAATATGGTTTCATTGAATCTCCGTTCTTTGTTGTAAAAGACGGCAAAGTTACTGATGAAGTTGTTTACATGACTGCTGATGAAGATGAAAACTACAGATGCGCTCCGGCTGATGTTCAGTTGAATCCGGATAAAACTTTTAAAGCTGCACAAATTCCGGTTCGTTACAGATCAGAATTTATTATGTGCGAATCTTCAAAAGTTGACTATATGGGTGTTTGCCCAATTCAGATTATCTCTGTTGCAACATCAATGATTCCATTCATTGAACACGATGATGCTAACCGTGCATTGATGGGTTCAAACATGCAACGTCAATCAGTACCTCTTCTTATAACAGAGAGACCTGTAGTTGGTACCGGTATGGAAAGAAGGGTGGCAAAAGACTCCGGCATGGTAGTTTGTGCAAAGGTTGACGGTGTTGTAGAAAGAGTTGTCGGTGAAGAAATTATAATAAGAGATGTTCACGGAAAACAACATTTACATACGTTGATGAAATATGTACGTTCTAACCAGGATACATGTATAAACCAGAAACCGATTGTTCATGAAGGCGACAAGGTTCACGCCGGTGATGTAATTGCAGATGGTGCTTCAACTAGCTGCGGAGAACTTTCAATTGGTAAAAATATTCTGGTAGCATATATGCCTTGGGAAGGATATAACTTCGAAGATGCTATCTTGCTTTCTGAACGATGCGTACATGATGATATATTTACTTCAGTTCACATTGAAAAATTAGAAATCGATGCAAGACAAACTAAGCTCGGACCGGAAGAAATTACAAGAGAAATTCCGAATGTGTCCGAAGAAGCTCTTAGACACTTGGATGAACGTGGTATTGTTCGTATTGGTGCAAGAGTTTATGCGGATGATATCCTTGTTGGTAAGGTTACTCCAAAGGGTGAATCTGAACATCCGCCTGAAGAAAAACTTTTAAGAGCTATCTTTGCAGAAAAGGCAAGAGATGTTAAAGATAATTCATTAAGAGTTCCTCATGGAGAAGGCGGCAGAGTACTTGATGTTAAAGTATTCGACAGAGAAAAAGGTGATGAATTACCTCCTGGTGCTAATACAGTTATCAGAGTTTACATTGCTCAAAAACGTAAAGTTTCTGTCGGTGATAAACTTTCAGGTCGTCACGGTAACAAGGGTATCGTTTCAAGAATTCTTCCAAAAGAAGACATGCCATTTTTGCCTGATGGTACACCGGTAGATATTGTATTGAACCCTCTAGGTGTTCCTTCACGTATGAACGTAGGTCAAACTTATGAATGTTTACTTGGTTTAGCTGCGTACCTGACAGGTGAACACTATGAAGCTCCTTCTTTCGATGAGAGATACGGTGATAACCAGTCTGAAATTGCTACTAAAGCAGAATTATTGAGAGGTATTAAAGAATCAGGTTGTGATTGGGTAAGAGAAGATGGTAAAGTTTACCTGATAGACGGAAGAACCGGTGAACCATTTGATGAGCCAATTGCAGTTGGTTTATCGTATATTCTGAAACTTGTTCACCTTGTTGATGATAAGATTCACGCACGTTCAACAGGTCCTTACTCATTAGTTACACAGCAACCGTTAGGAGGTAAGGCTCAATTCGGCGGGCAAAGATTCGGTGAAATGGAAGTTTGGGCATTGGAAGCTTACGGTGCAGCTTATACTCTGCAGGAAATGTTGACTATTAAATCAGATGATGTTAACGGGCGTAATAGAGCTTATGAAGCAATCGTTAAGGGTGATAATATTCCTAGACCGGGTATTCCTGAATCATTTAAGGTACTTGTAAGAGAATTGCAAAGTATCGGTTTAGATATTACAGTTGCTAAGAAGAACGGTGTTGAAGTAGATTTGATGTCTGATATGGATGATTTGCGAAAAGCGGCTCCTAAAAGAACATTATCAGACATTGATTCAGAGTTGTTAAATATAAACTTCTTTGATACTTCTGCTACACTGGGTGAAATATAAGGAGATAGAAAATTGTCTACAAGTATTGATTATTTTGATTATATACGTATAAGTATCGCTTCACCTGAAAGAATTTTGAAGTGGTCTTACGGCGAGGTTACAAAACCTGAAACTATAAACTACAGAACTTTGAAACCTGAACGTGACGGTCTTTTCTGCGAAAGAATTTTTGGACCTACTAAGGACTGGGAATGCTATTGCGGCAAATACAAAAGAGTTCGTCACAAAGGTATAATTTGTGAAAGATGCGGTGTTGAAGTTACAGATTCAAAAGTAAGACGTCACAGAATGGGACACATTAAGCTTGCAGCTCCTGTATCTCACATTTGGTTCTTGAAAGGTATACCTTCTTATCTAGGCTTGCTTCTTGATATGACTCTTAAGGATTTAGAGCAGGTTATTTACTTTAATAACTATGTTGTAATTGATCCGGCAGATAGCCCGTTCAAGAAGTTACAGCTTCTTTCTGAAGAAGAGTATGAAGACTTCATTATGGAAAATGAAGAGTCAAAATTAGAAGTAGGTATCGGCGCTGAAGCAATTAAAAAGTTGCTCGGCGAAATAAATATACATGAATTGGCTGATGAAATCAGAACAGAACTTGCAGGTCATGTAACATCTGTTCAAAGAAAAGGCAAATTAATCAAGAGATTAAGACTTCTTGATTCATTGATTTCATCTGAAACAGATCCGACCTGGTTAATTATGGATGTACTTCCAGTAACACCTCCGGATTTAAGACCAATGGTTCAACTGGACGGTGGCAGATTTGCTACTTCTGACTTGAATGACTTATATAGAAGAGTTATAAACCGTAATAATCGTTTACAGCGACTTTTAGAAATGGGTGCTCCAGAAATTATCGTAAGAAACGAAAAACGTATGTTGCAAGAAGCTGTTGACGCTCTTATTGATAACGGTAGAAGAGGCAGAACTGTTGTAGGACCAAATAACAGGGCATTAAAATCATTATCTAATATTATTGAAGGTAAGCAAGGTCGTTTCCGTCAAAACTTATTAGGTAAACGTGTAGACTACTCTGGTCGTTCAGTAATTGTAGTAGGTCCTTCACTAAAACTTAACCAATGCGGTCTTCCGAAAGAAATGGCTATTGAGTTATTCAAGCCTTTTGTTGTTAATAAATTAATTGAAAGAGGATATGTTCAAAATATTAAATCTGCGAAGAAGATGATTGAAAGATCTGATGCAAAGGTTTGGGATATTTTGGAAGAAATAATTGACGGACATCCGGTATTATTGAACCGTGCACCAACTCTCCATAGATTAGGTATTCAGGCATTTGAACCTAAGTTAGTAGAAGGTCGTGCAATTCAGCTTCATCCGCTTGTATGTACAGCATTTAATGCTGACTTCGATGGTGACCAAATGGCTGTTCACGTTCCGCTTTCAATAGAAGCTCAAACAGAAGCTAGAATGCTTATGCTGGCCACAAATAACATTTTGGCTCCAGCAAACGGTAAACCTATTATAACTCACTCACAAGATATGGTTCTGGGGCTTTACTATTTGACAATCTTAAAGAACCCTGAACAAGATGTAAAAGGTTATTTCTACAGTTTTGATGATGCAATAGCTGCTCTTGAAGCTAAAGTAATCTCTTTGCATGACAAGATAGTAGTACGAGATGAAAAAGGTAAGAGAATAGAGACTACCGTAGGTAGGATTATATTTAATGAAGCTGTTAGAAAAGCATTAGCTTAATTGTATAAAAATAGAAAAATTGAGGAATATATAAATATGGAAAATACTTATACACATGCAAAAGCTCACACTCTTGAGTTCATTAACAAGCAAATGGACAAAAAGGGCTTGAATAAGTTGCTTGCTCAAATTTATCTAGAGTTTGGAGGTGCCAAAACTGCTGAACTTGCAGATACACTTAAGAATTTGGGTTATAAATATGCAACAAAATCAGGTGTAACAATTTCTATTGCTGACCTTACAGTTCCTGAATCAAAGAAAGAATTGTTAAAAGAAGCAGAAGAAGAAATTGAAAAGTCTACAAATAGGTATCTGAAAGGTGAAATTACTGAGGTTGAACGTTATACAAAGGTTATAGATACCTGGTCAGAAACTACAGCAAGACTTACTGAGCAAGTTGTAGAAAATTTTGACAGATTAAACCCTGTATATATGATGGCATTCTCCGGTGCAAGAGGTAATTTATCTCAGGTATCACAATTGGTTGGTATGAGAGGTTTGATGGCAGATGCGCAGGGGCAAATTGTTGACATGCCTATCACTTCTAACTTTAAAGAAGGGTTATCAGTTACGGAATACATCATTTCTTCATACGGTGCTCGTAAAGGGCTGGTAGATACAGCTCTTAAAACAGCAGACTCAGGTTATTTAACAAGGCGTCTGGTTGACGTTGCTCAGGATGTAATCATAAGAGATACAGATTGCGGAACTGATAAATGTATCAACATGAAGCCTATTTGTGATGGTGACAATGTTATTGTTCCATTGATTGACAGATTATTAGGCAGAACGGTTGCTCAAGATATATTTGATGAAGATGGTGAAACATTGCTAGTTGCAAAAAATACTACAATGGATAGAAAAGATATTAAAAAGATTTCTCATTTAAATCTTCAAGAGTTGAAAGTTCGTTCAGGGTTAACCTGCGGGCTTGAATACGGCGTATGCCAAAAGTGTTATGGCTGGGCAATGACTACTCAAAAACTTGTTGATGTTGGTGAAGCTATTGGTATTATTGCTGCACAGTCAATTGGAGAACCTGGTACACAGTTAACCATGAGAACTTTCCACACTGGAGGTGCTGTCGGTGTAAAAGAAGCGACTAAAGAAATCCATGCTGCAGAAGCTGGTATGGTTGAATCTAAGCTTAAAACCAGAGAACTTAGAACTCGTCACGGTGATGTTGTAAGAGTATCAATATATGAAGCTGATATTGAAGTGAAAGGTGAAAAGAAATCTACATCTTATCATATACCTGCTGGTGCAACCGTATTTTTTGAAGATGGAATGAAGGTTGAAAAGAACTTTAAACTAGCAGAATTCAGACCTTCTTCAAATGATTCCGGACGTTTGACAGAAAAAGCTACAAAAGATATTAATGCTGATATGTCAGGTATGGTTTTATTTGAAGATTTTGTTGCGGATGAAAAGAAAGATAGACAAGGTAATATTTCTAGAACTGCAAATAAAAATGGTATTGTATGGATTATTGGAGGTGATGTATACAATTTACCTGGTGGTTCAAAAGTTCTTGTATCAGATGAACAGAAGGTTGTTGCCGGTGACAGATTAGCAGAAACTATTATGATATCTGAGCATGGCGGTGAAGTTCGTTATGCAGAAGATTTAGTTGTAGAAGAAGTTAAATCTGGTAAAAATAAAATAAATAAAATTATTCAAGGTAAAGAAATCACTATTGTAATAGCTTCTTTAACTCCTGCAAATGCATCTTTTGAACAAACTAAAAAAGAACAATTGTGGACAGTTAAAAAGTCCGGTGAAAAGTATATTGTTAAAGCTCCTATAGACACAACTGTAGAAAACGGAATGATTATAGCAGAGCTTGTTGACGATGAATGTTCTGTTTCTTCTTCAGGAGAAATTAAATATTTAGATGTTGAAGTAGATGAAAATCAAATTGTAACTAAACCTGGTAACATTGTCTTTGTACCGGAGGAAGTTTACCAGATTAATAAAGATTCTTCTTTAAAAATGGTAGAAAACGGAACATTTGTTACTGCCGGTACAGAAGTTGTAAAAGATGTGTACTGTCATATAGATGGTATTGTTGAATTCAAAGAATTTAATGAGGTTATACATGAGGTTACTATCAGACCGGGAGAAGTTCATACTTTATCAAGTGTTTCAGAACTAAAGGTCGAAGAAGGTTCTGTGGTTGAAGCTGGTACTATAATTGCAAAAGGTATTAAGGCTAATGAAACTTCAATTGTAACCATAATGGAAATGGATTTCGATGATTTGGATATCGATGACTTAGATGAAGAAATTGATACTTCATCTTTAGAAGAAGAATCACTGGAAGATAAACCTATACAAATTCTTATAAGACCTGTTCAACCAATGTTTATTGAACAGAGAGATGTTTCAATTAATTTTAATACTACGGATGAATTGATTAATATTGTACCGGTTACACAGTTACAATATAAAGATGGTGCCAGAGTAAGAAACCTCGATGGTGCTACTTTAACAAGAACAAGCTTAGTTCTTCAAATGCAAGGTTATCTATCTCACTTAAAAGGTCTTGTGGAATTGGATGAAAAAGGTGAGTTGAAGATCGTGGTATTAGAGACATTAATTGTCAGAAGAGAATTGGAAGGAAACTCTAAGCTGAATAGTTCTTTGCAAACCGAATTGCTTGTAGAAAACGGTCAGGTAATTGAACCTAAAACTCCGATTGCAAAGACAGAAGTATTAGCTCTGAATGATGGTGTTGCTTCAATTAAAGGTGAAGTCGGCGAGTCAAGAAGATTGCTTTTGAATTGTCAAAATTTTGAAACTGTAGTTGAAACAAAATCAAAACCTACAGTTAAAAAAGACGATTTTATTAAACTTGATACTGTATTAGCAGAATCAGGCGAAACTGCTACTGTTTCTGGAAAAATTGTTGCTGTTACTCCAAAGTCAGTAACGATACGAAATGGACGTCCATACTTAATCAGCCCTGGTACTATGTTACAAGTAGAAGAAGGGTCTTTAGTGCTAAGAGGCGATATGCTGGCAACATTAGTCTTTGAAAGAGAAAAAACCGGTGATATTGTACAAGGTTTGCCGAGAGTAGAAGAACTTTTAGAAGCACGCAAACCGAAAGATTGTGCTATTTTAGCTGAATCAGACGGTGTTGCGGAAATTGAAATAGAGGACGATGTTCCTAGGTTATTCCTTGTAACTGATGGCGGAAGCAGAACAGAAATCAAATTTGCAATCGATGCAAGTATTGTTGTTCAAAACAAGCAAAAAATTAAAAAAGGTCAACCTTTAACAAGCGGACCTTTAAATCCTCATGATGTAATAAGGTTATGCGGTCCGGAAGAGGCTCAACAGTATCTTGTTGATGAAGTTCAGAGGGTATATCGTTCTCAAGGTGTAGAAATTGCAGATAAGCATATTGAAATTATTGTGCGTCAAATGACTAAAAAGGTAAGAGTAATTGAATCAGGTGATACAAACTTATTACCTGGAGAGTTAATTGAAGTACAGGCATTTGAAAATGAAAATAAAGCTGTAAAAGAACACGGTGGTCAGGAAGCTACTTGTGAGTATATGCTTCTTGGTATTACAAAAGCATCTTTGAATACTGAAAGCTTTATCTCAGCTGCTTCTTTCCAGGAAACTACAAGAATTCTTACAGAAGCTGCTGTAGAAGGTAAAAAAGACTTATTAAGAGGTTTGAAAGAAAACGTTATTATTGGTCGTTTGATACCTGCCGGTACCGGTTTCCATCATCTTACTTTTGCAAGTGAAGAACGTGATAAAGAAGCACAAAAACGTGCTGCACAAAGAAACCAAGCTCGCAAGCCTGCTGCAATTTTGGAAGAAATAGAAGGTATGTTTGGAGCTCCGGAATTAACATCAGAAGACGAATCTTCAAACTAATATTAAGAGAGGTATAACTTGTGAGAGGCAGTTTATAAGCTGCCTCTCATTTTTATATTAATATCTAATCTTTACAATATCCTCTGTTTGTAGTAGTTTTATATATGTGAAAGTATCGAAAAAGAGGTTTTGTAAATGAAAGCGACAATTGAAAAACAACCTGAAAATGTAATAAAGGTTAATATTGAGATTCCTGCTAAAGAGGCAGTAGATTACTATAATAATGCAGCAAAAAGACTTGCACAGTATATTAATATTCCCGGCTTTAGAAAAGGTAAAGCACCACGGAATATTGTTGAACAAAATATTGGAGAAGATAGAATTAAACATGAAGCTTTAGAAAAAGCACTTCCAAGGATTTTTTCTGAAGTAATCAAGGAAAATAATTTAGACATTGTTGCTCAACCCTATGTTGAATCTTATAACTATAAAATTGGTGAAGATTTAAAAATTATTGCAAAAATAGAATTAAGACCGGAAGTTACGCTTGGACAATATAAAGGATTAACTATAGAAGTAGATGAATATAAGATTCCTGAAACTGCTTTGCAGAACTCTATAGACAGTTTATTGGAAAGACATTCTAGTAGTGTCATTGTGACTGATAGAAAAACTCTTCCTGCAGATATTGTTGTTTTTGATTTTGAAGGTTTTTCTAATGGTGAAAAAATTGAACATGGTGATGCAAAAAATTATACTTTAGATTTAGCACATTCAAGCTTTATTCCTGGATTTGCAGAGCAATTGGTTGATAGAGCCATTGGTGAAGAATTTGAAATAAATGTTAATTTCCCTGAAGAATATCACGAAAAGAAATTAGCAGGACAACCGGCTGTGTTTAAATGTAAAATAAATGAGATTAAATCAAAAGTTTTACCGGAATTGACGGATGAATTTGTTCAAAAAATAGGTCCTTTTAAAACAGTTGATGAATTAAAAGCTGATATTCAGAAATATTTGGATAACCAAAAAGTTGGTGTTGATAGAGTAAATTCTGAAAAAGCTATTTTTGAAAAGATAACAGCCGAGGCTAAAGTAGAAATACAACAATCAATGATTGACAGAGAAGCTAAACAATTGACAGAAGAATATAAACAAAAACTCGCAAGCCAAGGTTTTTCTTGGGAGCAAGCAGTAGAGGCTCAAGGTTATGAAAATATTATGAAAAATATTAAGGACGATGCTGCTTTAAGAGTTAAAAATTCTCTGGTTATCGATAAGATTGCTAAAGAAGAAAAGATTACAGTATCACAATCAGAGTTTAGTGCAAAAATATCTGAACTAAGTAGAATGTACCAACTTGATCCTAATACAATGGTTAAGCAGCTTTCTCAGGCTCCTGGAGTCTTTAATGCCATTTCTCATCAGGTGTTGAATGAAAAAGTAACACAATTTTTAGCAAATAATAATACGGTAAAATTCAAATAATTAAGTTTAATAAAAGCGGACTCTGATTATCAGCAGTCCGCTTTTTATTAAGCAAAAAGTTTATTGTATAATTCAGCGTATGAATTTACCAAAGTACATCCTGATATGAAATTATCAGGAGTTACATTTAAAACTGTGGCATTCTCTTTTACTGCATATATTGGTTTATGACGCTTTACCATTTCAAGTACAGGTATACAACCTATAGAATTGTACGGAATAACAGCGTAATCTAAGTCATTAATATGAATTCCCTCTATTGTTGATAATTTTGGTGCCTGATTCAATCCGAATAAAATACAAGGTAAAAATGTTGGAGTAATGAATTCTGCAGAGCATCTTTTATCGACAATATCTGTGCTAATAGTTAAATCATCAAATGCAGGAGCGTGTGCGCAAGGAATACAAAATTCTTTAGATATATAGTGAGAAATAATTGCTTCGACACCTCCAACCGGATCTACTCCAATACCGTTTGCATAATCTTTACCCTGTTCATCCGGAAAACGGCAAACTATTGCAATGGCATCAGTTCCATTCAAGATAAGTTTTTCTGCGGCACGTTTTAGTGTTGTTAAATTATTTACATTGCCCGTTGAAATTCCTGATTCATCAATATAAAATTCGACACCAACTTCTTCGTCAGTTATTTCATATTTATCGATTTCTATACCATAAACTATTTTTATTGCATTTATAGTATTGATATGAACGTTTAAAACTTTTTGTTTGATAGCTTTGTCAAAAATAACCCCTATTTTATTCTTGTATGAGTTTACTAGATTTAATTTACCTTTGAAAAATTCATCAAGCGAATATCCTTCAACGTAGAGCATATTTTCAGTGATACCGGAAAAACAGGCAGCATTAACTACATTAGGATTTACAATGAGTTTACTTTGGGCAGCAAATTTTCTTGCCCATAGACTTGCATCTCCAGCAAATCCGCCTATAGAAGCTCCTATCCCAGTAGGTACAATAAATGCTCCAATCATAGTTACAATTATAGTATGGATAGTTTTATATTGCAAAATAATCTACTGTATTGTAAAATTAAAAGTATAATTTAAAGGTAAATGAGAGTAAATGAATCTAACGGATTTTTTTATCAATGTTTTTATAATTCTGTTTTTGCTTTTTGTTAATGCCTTTTTTGTAGCTGCTGAGTTTTCTCTTGTAAAAGTCCGGAAAACCAGATTAGAGCAGCTTTCTAATGAAGGCAATTCAAATGCTAAAAAAGCGTTAAAACTTGTTAACGATATAAACAGAATGTTAGCAGCGGCACAGTTAGGTGTTACAATTGCTAGTATTGCTTTAGGTTGGGTTGCAGAATCAACAATTGTGCAAATTATTGAGCCAATCATAAGTTTTTTCACTGCTTCATATAATTTTGCTACAGCTCATGTAATTGCAGTTCCTGTTTCATTTGTTCTTGTAACATATTTTCATGTATTACTCGGAGAACAATTGCCGAAATGTATTTCTTTGAGACATCCTGAAACGTTTTCGCTTTTGATAGCAACGCCTATGGATATGTTTATAACTTTATTGAAGCCTTTTGTATGGCTTTTAGAGGTTTCTGGCAACAAAATTTTAGCAGCTTGTCATGCTAATTCAGAAGATGCATCTCTTGTTCATTCAACTGAAGAGCTGGATATGCTTGTAAATGCAAGTTATAATGAAGGCGTTTTAAATGAAACCGAAGCAGAGATGCTTCATAATATGTTTAAGTTTTCGGATTTAATGGCAAAGCAGGTTATGCTCCCGAGAACGGATATGGTTTGTATTTCGAGTGATATTTCTTATGATGAATTGAATAGAACTGCTCTAGAGAATCAATATACTAGATATCCTGTGTACGAAGAAAATATTGATAAAATTCTTGGATTTATTCATGTAAAAGATTTGTATTCTATGGCAATGTCCGGTGAAAAATATTCTATCAAGAAATTAATAAGACCGCTTATTTTAGTTCCTGAGACTATGACACTGGATAATTTGATTATAGAATTTAAAAAACGCCATTGCCAGATTGCTGTTGTAATTGATGAGTTTGGCGGAACTTCTGGGTTAATAACATTAGAAGATGTTCTAGAAGAAATAATTGGGGATGTTCAAGACGAATTTGACGATGAAGCTGAAGCAGATATAAAAGAAATAGGAGAAAATAATTATATTGCAAATGGTATGCTTCGGATTGATGAATTTGTAGAATTTTTTGATTTAAAAGAATCTCAATTTGAAGAAGATGATGTAGATACTATTGCAGGTCTGGTTGTAAAGCTTCTCGGAAGAATTGCAGAAGTTGGTGATAATGTTTCTTATAACGGGCTTACTTTTACAGTAAAAGAAATAGATGGCGCTCGAATTACAAAACTTCAAATATACAAAGAACCTGTTGCAGTACCTGAAGATGCAGAAGAAGCATAATATTAAAATTTGTAAAGATTTTATTTCATAGATGAAATTTTTTATACATCGGATACTTTATTTAATTATAGTGTGTTATTAGTTAGTATCGTAAGGTTTTAATACATGCCAACAGGTTTAGCAATTACATCGTTTATGCCATCTATTGTATCCAATAGTATATTTTCTTCCAGAAGAGCTAATTCCGGAGCAGATGCGTTATCACACAGTAATCCTTTTGTAGCCGCAATGAATATGGATATAGCTGGTGGTCAGGTTTTGAATGCCGTTAAAGGTGTATCAGCTATCGCAAAAGAATCTAATAATACATTTGCAACTGGATTTACAAGTGCAGAAGAATCAATAAAAGCTTTAACGAAGGGTGATAAAGTTTTAAATGGATTCGGAAAAGTTTTGAATTTCACTTCAAATTATATCAACCATTTAATTGCACTTACCGGTGCTGTAAAAGTTATAACTGCTGATGACAAAAAAGAAGCTGCAGTTAGAGAATCACTGGGGCTTGGTACTATGTTTGCAGCTGAAGCTACAGCTAAGAGGATCATCGGCATGCCTGTGATAAAGAAAATTGACGGAAAAAGAACTGCTGTTGAAAGAGAAGGTTTGTATAAAAAGAACCCATTTGCTGCAAAACAAGTTGAAGCATTAAAAGATTATTGCAACACAAAAACTCTTTTCAATAAATCATTAAAGTTTTTACCGGGAATGCTCAAAGGAACCGGCTTTGTATGTGCGTCCATTGCTGGATATAAATTAGGAACTAGTTTAGCCGGTTTAATTACAAGTGATAAAAATTAATATTATCTGATGTTTGTAATTTTTCCGTTTTCTTTATACAAAGTCTGAAAAATTCTTTGAGAATGTCTGTAATTATTAATAGTAGCTTCAAATGAAGTATTGATTGCCCAATAAATTACAGGAATGGATATTGTAATAGTCAAAATGGCTACTATAACGTGTTTGATGATATTGTTTATAATTTTAAAGCGGTGATTTGCAGTAGCAATATCATGTTGTTCTCTCAGAATTTTATTAATTAAATTTTTTCGTTCTTTAACGGTTAAACTATCAATGAAATCAACATTCTGAGGATCTATATAAATTACATATTTTGAATATTTAATATTGTCGTCTAAATAGTCAAGGCTGTCGCTGTAATTCATTTGTGCTGTAGTATATTCTCTTTCGGATATACTGCCATTAATTTGCTCTATATTTTCATTAGAAGTTTCTAAGTTTATAGTATCATATCCAGAGTTTTCGATTTCTTTTTGTTTGTCAATATTTGCATTGGAATTGTTTATAAAATTATCATCAAAGTTTTTATTAAAAAGCATTTCTTTGTTGGTATTTGTTATCTCTGGATATTTAGTTTCATCTTGCGACTGTTCAATATCAGCAGAGGGTTCTTCAAACAGGGTTGTATCGTCAGCAACATTAAAATTTGAATTACTCTCTTTATCATTAGAAATGTTATTATCATTCATACATGACTCTCTTTTATGTTTATAGTATGATTGTATTATATATGAGATTTCATCATTAAGCAATTATAAGAGAGATTGAAATGTATATTGATAAAGAGCGATTAGTTAATATAATTCATAAACTTAAAGATTCGAAAATTCTTGTTATTGGTGATATGGCTCTGGATGAAATGGTATACGGAGATACCGAGAGAATTTCACGTGAAGCTCCTGTTTTAATTCTGCAACATACACACACGAAGTATATTTTAGGAGGTGCTGCAAATGCGGCTCACAATGTGGCAGATATTAATGACGGTAAAGTTTTTGTAATTGGTATTATTGGTGAGGATTATCAGGGGAGTGATTTAAAAGATGCTTTTAAAGAGGCAAATATTGATTGCTCATCGCTTATTACTGATAAATACAGAAAAACAATTACAAAAACCAGGATATCTGGTTCTTGTTCACAGTCTATAACACAGCAGATAGTGAGGATAGACAGGCAGACTAGAGAACCGATATCATCTGAAACCGAAGAAAAGGTTATACAAGAAATTAAAAGATTGATGCCTTTATGTGATGCAGTTATAATATCCGATTATCATGTGGGAACTTTATCAGAAAAAATTATTTGTACAATTATAGAAATTGCAAATAAACTACATAAAAAGGTCGTTGTAGATGCACAAAAAAATCTGAATAAATATTACGGAATTACTTCAATGACACCGAATTTACCTGATACACAAAATCATGTCGGATTTAGCTTAAAGGCAAAAGATGATTTTATAAAGGCAGCTAATATTTTATTAGAACATTCAGGGGCGGAGTCAATTCTTATAACGTGCGGTTCTGATGGTATGGTGGTGGTGGATAACAAAGAACGTTATACGCATATACCAGTATTTAATAAAGTAGAAGTATTTGATGTTACTGGAGCTGGCGACACAGTGACTGCTCTTTACACTTTAGCACTGGCAGCAGGTGCAACCTCTGTAGAAGCTGCTATTATAGGTAATATCGCAGCCGGTATTGTGATTAAACAATTTGGATGTGCAACAACATCTATAGAAGAAATACTAGATTCTATTCCGGATAAGTTTAGCTTGGATGAAGGAGAATAATTGTGAAAAATTTATTTGAAAAGTTTAATATAGTTGATATTATAATAGTTCTTGGGGTTATAGCGGCATTACTTGTTGGAGTTGCTACTACAAAACACTTCAGGCAAACAGCTGATAAACAGATAGAAGCCACTTCACCTATAACTTTTCAGGTATTTTTAAGAGGTGTAACCGTAACAGGTGATGATTTTCCAATAAAAGCTAATGATAAAGCTTTTATTACGATAAGAAATGTACCGTATACAGAATTAAATGTATTAAATGTTACATCTCAGGCCAGACAAACAGCTATTGCATCTTCAAAAGCAAAGGAGCAGTATATTTTAATAAAAGATCCGGCACAGCCTTCTATATATGATGCGATAATAACAATATCTGATACTGCAAAAATTACAAAAGACGGTGCTGTAGTAGGTGGAAATAAAATTAAAATGGGGCTTCCTGTGACTTTGGAAGGTAAAAATTATAGGTTTAACGGAACAATCTCTGATGTGAGAGTTAAATTTCAGCCTGCGGTAGAAGATGCAGGTGTTAATAATTTGGTTGGCTAAGTTCAGGGTGTATAAATGTTTTTAAACAGTATTTTATATTCTTTGCAAAACTTTTTCAAACCTTTATACGAGAAAAGTTATTTTCTCAAAATAATAGATTTGTTTATTGGCTTATGTATTTTCTTAGTGATATTTTCATCAACGTTTGCCAATTCTGATTTTATTGGTTATTTTGCAATTTTTGCAATTATGTTGACAATTGTAAAGCTTGTAACCAAATCCGGTGAAAAATTTGAGTTTTCAGTTGCAGATAAATTTTTACTTGTATACTTTCTATTTGTACTTATAAGTGTTGCCGGTTCGACCCTTTTTTATTTAAGTTTAAAGGGTTTTTTCAAGACACTAACGTATCTTGGTTATTATGTTGTGTTGCTGCATTACCTTAAGGAAAACAGAAATCATATAAAATACATTTTTATAGCGTATGCGCTTTGCCTAACATTTGAGTCATTAGTTGCTTTTTTGCAAAATTTTTCTTCTGTTGGAGAAATTGCAGGATGGCAAGATACTTCAAGGCTTAATCCCGAGGAGATAATGACCAGAGTTTACGGAACATTGAAGCCTTATAATCCAAATCTATTTGGGGGGTACTTACTTGCACTTTTACCTGTGTTTATAGCGCTTCCGAAATTTTTACGTATCTGGTCTATTTCAGGTTTTCTGATGACAACTTTTGCAATAGTAATGACTGGCTGTAGGGGAGCGTATATCGGATTGTTTTTTGAATTACTTTTGCTGGCTGTTATTGTGTATATAAAATTAAAACCATATTATAGAAAAATATTTATGGTAATTTCAGGAATGATAGCTTGTCTTGTAACATTCTTTATACTTTCGGTTTCTGCTTTAAGGGCAAGAATATTCTCTATATTTGCAATGAGAGGAGACAGCTCAAATTCTTTTAGATTCAATGTATATAATTCATGCTTTAATATGTTTAAAGATAATTGGTTACTGGGAATAGGTGTCGGTAATCAAAATTTCCGTGAAATTTATGGTTTATATATGAAAACGGGGTTTGATGCATTAAGTGCTTATAATATTTATCTGGAAATTGCTGTAGAAAGCGGAATTTTTGCACTAATAGCATTTATTGGTTTTATTATATTTTTAGTTAAAGGAGCATTAAAGAATATAAATTCAATTTATGTAATATGTGCTCTAATATCTCTTACAGGTATTTTAGTGCATGGTATAGTCGATACTGTTTTTTTCAGACCGCAGATACAATTTGCTTTCTGGACGATGGCAGCAATATTAAGGAGTGAAAATGGTTGCAGAGAGAATTAAGTTTTTACGGGATGAACTGAATAGGTTAGGGTATAATTACTATGTACTGGATAATCCGCTAGTAAGTGATTTTGAGTATGATAAGCTTTTTTCAGAATTGAAAGAATTGGAAGAAAAGCATCCTGAGCTTGTAACTCCTGATAGTCCAACACAACGTGTTGGAGGAATAAGTACCGGTTTTAAAGAAGTGAAGCACAAATACCGTTTATACAGTCTTGATAATACTTATAGTTATGAAGAGTTGAGAAAATGGTACGAAAGAGTACAGAAAGAATGTGGTAATAATATTCAGCTTGTATGCGAACTGAAAATAGATGGGCTTGCAATAGCTTTAACCTATAAAGATGGTGTTTTTGTTCAAGGTGCAACAAGAGGCAATGGTATTATAGGCGAAGAAATAACTCAGAATCTCAAAACAGTAAAGGCAATTCCTTTAAAGCTTTTTGAAAATGCCGATGTTGAAGTAAGGGGTGAAATTTACATGCCAAAGACTTCTTTTGAAAAGCTGAATGAAGAAAACATTAAAAATGGGGAAAAAACCTTTGCGAATCCTAGAAATGCAGCAGCAGGTTCTTTAAGACAGCTGGATAGTACAATAACTGCAAAACGGGATTTATCGATGTTTACATATACGGCAATAGTTGAAAGGGCTGATATTATACCGGAAACTCATTGGGATAGTCTGCAATTTATAAAAAAGTTGGGTTTTAAGACAAACCCAAATATCAAGCTTGTTGATAATATAGAAGGTGCAATAGATTTCTGTAAAGACTGGGAAACAAAACGTTTTGATTTGGATTATGCAACAGACGGAGTTGTAATAAAAGTTAATTCTCTTGCTTGCCAGAGAGAAATGGGATTTACAGCAAGGGCTCCGAAGTGGGCGACAGCGTTTAAATTTCCTCCGGAGGAAATTTCTACTCAACTTCTTGATATAGAAGTTGGTGTAGGAAAAACAGGTGCTGTAACTCCTGTCGCAATACTGGAACCGGTTCTTCTTGCAGGGTCTACTGTTTCTCGTGCAAGTCTACATAATTTTGATGAAATAAAAAGGCTTGATATAAGAATAGGTGACAGAGTATTAATAAAGAAAGCGGCGGAAATTATACCTAAAGTTATTAAAGCCGTCGAGACTCCAGAGCACGATACTCTTCCAATCTATGTTCCACCGTCAACATGCCCTGTATGTTATTCTCATCTGGAAAGTAGAGAGGGTGAGGTTAGTTTATATTGTTCTAATGATAAATGTCCTTCTGTTATAAAGGCAAAATTGGAATACTGGGTATCAAAAGAAGCGATGGACATAGATTTTATAGGACCTTCTGTAATAGAACAATTGTATTCACTTAACTTAGTAAAATCTCCTGTGGATTTTTATAAGTTAACAATTAATGATTTTTTGAAATTAGATTTAGTTAAAGAAAAGTCAGCATCTAATATGTATAATTCTATTCAGATAAGTAAATCAAGACCTCTAGCAAGATTCGTTACTGCTTTATCAATAAGACATGTAGGAAAAGAGACTGCTGACATTATTGTAAATGAATACTCTTCATTTGATGCTCTTATTAATGCATCTGTAGAAGAATTATCAAGTATTGAAGGTATTGGAGAAAAGATTGCAAAAAGTGTCTATGATTATTTTCATAATGATGAAAATATAAGGATGATTAATGAGTTTAAGCAATATGGTTTTTCATTCGAAAATACTGCGGTACAAAAAACTGATGAACTCAATGGAGTAACATTTGTGCTGACAGGAACTTTGGTTCACATGACACGTGATGAAGCAGCAGAAAAGATTAAGCAAAGAGGCGGCAGAACTTCTTCTTCTGTGTCTAAAAAGACATCTTACGTAGTAGCAGGTGCTAATCCCGGGTCAAAATTTGAAAAAGCTAAAAATTTAGGTGTTATAATATTGAATGAGGATGAATTTCTTGAATTATTAGGTGAGAAATAAACGAGGTATGGATGAAAAAAAATTTAAATGTTATACAAATTAGAGGTATAAGAGGATTAATAATTTTAGGTGCAGTATTATGCTGTTTAGCAGCTGGTTTCATTGTTTTTCCGGGTTGGGTATCTATGCATATTTGGAACTTCATTACTGCATATATAGATTCTCTGCCTTCAATCGGACTGATTCAAGGAGTGTTGCTCTGGGGGATTATCATAGCTTCATATTTGACCTTCAAAAAAAATAAAATTGTGATTTGCTTCAAAACTCCAAAAGGACTGAATGAAGAAGAATTAAAAGCTGTTTTTGCGGATATAAAGAAAAATAGTCAAGAAGATAAGATAATACAGGCAATGCTTAAGGCAAGAGAGACAGAATTAAAATTGCAGAATGTTGAGGATAGCTGTGATACGGATGCTCAGGTTGAAAGTAAGCCTGATGAAGTGAATTTAAACTAAAAAAAGACCGGTTTTATCCGGTCTTTTTTATTAGAAGTTTAAGACTAATTTTTATTCATCTTCTGAAACTTCATCTTCAGGAGTTTCTTCTTGCAAATCTTCTTCATCCAGAACTTGTTGGTTCATTTCTTCTTCAATTTCTTCCTGAATTTCATCTGAATCTACAACTCGTTCTTCCTCTTCTGTTATATCATTATTATAATCGTAGTTTTCAGTTCTGGAAGCTTCTTCATTTTCCATTTGAGATATACTCTTAATATCAATTTTCCAGCCTGTTAATCTGTGAGCAAGCCTTACATTTTGACCTTCACGCCCGATTGCAAGTGATAATTGATCGTCAGGAACTACAACTAATGCGTCCTTTGTTTCTTCATCATCTGTCATGATATCTACAGATACTACTCTTGCTGGAGATATAGCATTTACGATGTATTCTACAGGATCTTGAGACCATCTTACGATATCTATTTTTTCATTCTTTAGTTCACCTACAATTGTTTGAATTCTTGAACCTCTTGGTCCGATACAGGCACCTACAGAATCAACTTCTGGGTCATTTGACCATACCGCAATCTTAGTTCTAAATCCGGCTTCTCTTGCAATGGATTTAATTTCAACAATGCCGTCTTCTATTTCTGGGACTTCAAGTTCAAATAATTCCTTAACTATTTCAGGATGCGCATGTGATACTATAACTTGCGGCAATCTGTTTGTTTCTTTAACGTTAAGGACAAATACCCTTATTCGGTTTCCCGGTTTGTAGTATTCACGTGGAATTTGTTCTTTTTGAGGCATTATTGCATCTGTTTTGCCTATATTTACTATAACATTTCTATTTTCAACTCTTTGAATAATACCGGTTGTCAAAGTACCTTTCTTTTCTAGAAATTCATTTAAAACATTGTTTCTTTCAGCATCTCTGATTCTTTGCGTAATAACTTGTTTTGCAGATTGAGCTGCAATACGACCAAATTGCTCTGGTGTTACTTCTATTTTGACTTCATCATCAACTTCAACTTCGTCGTCAATTTCTTTGGCATCATCTAGGGAAATTTGTGTATCTGGATCTTCAACTGTCTCAACAACTATTTTGGTACTAAATACACCGATTTCACCAGTTTGTTCATCTAAAATAGCTTCAATGTTAGCAGCATCTTTTACGTGCATATGCTTTTTATACGCTGCTACCATTGCATCACAAAGTGAGGATATTAAAACTTCTTTTGATATCCCTCTCTCTCTTTCTAACTCTTCACAAGCTTCAAATAATGCAGTACCGATTTTAATCATTAAATATTCTCCTTTTTCTATTTTCTATGTTTATTTAATCTATGTATAATTTAGCCGATTGAATGTTTGCTTTAGGAATTTGAATTTCTTCGCCGTCATCAAACCTGAAAAATTTCAGTCCGTTATTATCATCCCAATCTAAAATTTCACCTTTAAATACTTTATCAGTCTCACCATCAAGCGGAGCCTTTAGCTTTAGGCTAATTCTTCTTCCTTTAAAAATTAAAAACTCTTTATCAGATTTAAATTTTCTTTCTAATCCTGGTGATGATACTTCTAAATAATATTTGACAGGGATCAACTCATCTAGAAAATCATTTAGGCTTCTCGTAATGTTTTCACAGTCATCTAGTGTAATATTTTTTTCATAGGAATATAAATATATTCTCAAAAACCATTTATGATTTTCTTTTATAAATTCAATTTCTATAGGTATAAGGTTAAATCTCATCGCAGTATTTTCAATGAGCGGTGTAATCTTTTCTAAGATCTCATGCCGATTAATATCCTGCTTCATAAGATACCTTCCTTTCTGTACGGTAAGTATAAAAAAAGAACGGGAATATTACCGTTCTTTTTTAAGAAACTATTCATACCTTGAGTATACCAAATTAATCTTTATTTGTAAATCATTTTATTAAGGTTTATGAAGAGTCTTGATTATGACTTGAGCAATTTTACCGAGTCCCAGCATAACTGGACTTGCTAGCGGTATTGGAGTAATAATGCCAATAGCACCTGCTATATATGGCAGATCATCGATAGTTGCTGCTTTAACTATTTCTTTCGTTACCCCTTTACTTATTCCGTAAGCTCTTCTTATCCTTCCATAGTTATGCTGTTTTGAATAAGTACTGGCATCGTTAAGACCTGTCTGATAAGCTGTTTTAAATTTTACAGATGCTTCCTTAATACTACGATTAGTGTTTTGTATAATTGGTAAAATTTTCATAGTTTTATTTTTGCACAAAAATATTTATGATAAAATATTGACTAAGAGTAACATTAAAATGAGGATTGAATAAAATGACACAGCAAACAAAAGAACCTGTATCCGCAAAAGAAACAATAAGACAGACAAGAATTCAAAAACTAGCGGAACTTGCAGACAATGGGATTAACCCATATCCTTATGCATTTGACAAAGATGCCGATGCTGTAGATTTACAGAATAAATACAAAGACCTTCCGGCTGGCGATGAGACAGAAGATTTTTATTCTGTTGCAGGAAGGGTTATGGCTATCAGAAATTCAGGTATGTTTATTGACTTAATGGATGCTTCAGGTAAAATCCAGATTTTTTCTCATAAAGAGAACATGGATCCTGAAATGGTAAAAACGCTAAAACTAGTTGATATAGGTGATATTCTTGGATTTTATGGTTCTGTTAGAAGAACTCCTCGCGGTGAACTATCAATAAAGGCAAAAAGTTTTAAAATACTTTCTAAGTCTCTTTTGCCTCTTCCAAATAAACAAATAAGTGAAGAAAAACTTGAACAATTAAAAATGTATCATACAATGTCTGATACTGAAACAAAGTACCGCCAAAGATATGTTGATTTGATAGTAAATGAAAAAACAAGAGATACTTTTAGAAAAAGAAGTCTGATAATCCAAAAAGTTAGGGAGTACTTAACAAAGCAAGGATTTTTGGAAGTTGAAACTCCGATGCTCCATACACAGGCATCCGGTGCGAATGCAAGACCGTTTATTACTCATCACAATGCTTTAAATATGGATTTGACATTAAGAATTGCTCCGGAACTGCATTTGAAACGACTTATGGTTGGAGGATTAAGCGAGAAAATTTTCGAACTATCAAGATGTTTTAGAAATGAAGGTATTGATACTCGTCACAATCCGGAGTTTACAATGATTGAACTTTACCAATCTTATGTAGATTATAATGAGATGATGGTGCTTACTGAAAACCTTGTGGCGTATGTTGCTCAAGAAGTTTTAGGTACGACAAAGATTCAGTATGGTGACAATGAAATAGATTTAACTCCGCCTTGGGATAGAAAAACAATGCTTGGAGCGATAAAAGAGTATACCGGAGTAGATTTTGGCGAATTCTTTACTGCAAAGGAGGCATTTGATAAAGCAAAATCTATGCATATAGAAGTTGATGAAGAAATGAATTGGGGGCAAATAGTAGAAGCTGTATTTGAAGCTACTGTTGAGCCTACATTAATTCAGCCGATTCATATCATAGATTATCCGAGGGAAATATCTCCGCTAGCAAAGGTTCACAGAGATAATGACAGATTAACTGAACGTTTTGAGACGAGAGTTAATGGTTGGGAAATTGCAAATGCATTTTCTGAACTTACTGATCCGATTGATCAACGCCACAGATTTGAAGCGCAGGCTCTTGCAAAAGCTAACGGTGATGAAGAGGCTATGCCTATTGATGAAGATTATATCAATGCTCTTGAATATGGACTTGCGCCTACAGGCGGTATGGGTATGGGAATTGATAGGTTGGTAATGCTTCTTACAAATTCTCCGACAATTAGAGATGTAATAGCATTTCCAACATTAAAGAAAATTGAAAATTAATTATTAAGGGCGGAGTTTTTTCAAGACTCCGCCCCCTTTTAAAATTTAACTATGAAAGAACTTGATTTAATAAATGTTATAAAAGAACAGTTAGGTAATGAGTATATAGGCGATGATTGTGCATATTTGCCAGAGCTGGGTATTGTTGTTTCTCAAGATAGTCTTGTCGAAGGTGTTCACTTTAAACGAGAATGGGCAACACCCTGGCAGATTGGATATAAATCAGTCGCTGTAAATATAAGTGATATTCTAGCTTCAGGTGCAAAGCCTGCTTATATTACTATTGCACTCTCTCTTCCTGCAGACATTACTGGAACTTTTGTTGAGACCTTTTATAAGGGGGCTGCAGAGGCTTTATACGGTGCAAAAATTATAGGCGGTGATATAACTGGTGCAGATAAAGTTTATATTTCTATAACGGCGGTAGGTACGACTAAAGGTAGAAAAATATCTTCAAGAAGAAATGCTAAAGCCGGATATAAAGTTATTACACGAGGGGTATATGGCTTGAGTTCAGCCGGACTTGAAGAATTAAGAAACGGTTGTAGCAATAATACCAAACAAAAAAGGGCTCATTTGCTGCCTCAATTAGACGAAAAATTTTCAAGAAGCATATCAGAGAGGATTACTGAAGATTATGCAATGATGGATACCTCTGACGGTTTGGCAGATGCGTTATATAAAATTGCAGAAGCAAGCGGGCTTAGTATCGATTCCAAGTTTGTTGAGGGTATGTTTGGAGCAGAAGATTATAATCTTGTTGCGGCTGTTCCGGAAAGTTTTTTGAATCAAATTGACGATCATATTGTTATTGGTGACGTTATAGAGAGACAGGATTATGTTTTAAAAATACAAGATAAAAAATATTGCTGTTATGATGAGCTGGGATTATTTAATCATTTTGGAGGAGATAATGAATAAATTTTCTGTAATTATACCTGCTGGCGGGACATCTTCAAGATATGGTAATACTAATAAATTGTTAGAAAAGATTAAGGATAAAACTGTTATTGAAGAAACAGTATCTAAGTTTGTAGATTTTGATGAAATAACAGAAATTATAATACCTGCAAATGCATCTATTATATATGAATTACAAGAATTGTTCACGGATAATAAAATAAGGGTTATAGAGGGTGGCAGTACAAGACAGAAGTCTGTTTATAATGCTTTACAGGTTGTGCAAAGTGATTATGTTCTTATACATGACGGTGCAAGACCTTTGATTAGAAAGGATACTATAGAATATGTATTACAAGCCGTACAGGATAAACAGGCCGTTTCTGTTATGACAAAAACAACGGATACGATTAAAGAAGTCGATTCAGAAGGGCGCATTATCAAAACAATTGATCGCTCAAAACTTTATAATACACAGACACCACAGGCCTTTAAGACATCTGTCATTAAGGATGTGCACGAAAAATTAAAAGCTAGCAGTTTCACAGACGATTCTTCAATGCTTGAATATTTGAATATTCCTGTATATATAGTTAATGGAAGTTATACAAATATTAAAATTACAATAAAAAGTGATTTAGATTTTGCAAAACTTTATATATAACAAGAAGAATTAGAATAAATTATTAATGTATTTTTAAAATTAGTTTAATGAATTAATTAATTTTATTGATTTTATGTTCAGAATATTTTAATTAATGGTTCAATAGATATAGTTAAAACAAACTTTTATAGTGATAACACAAGGTGGTATCACTATGAAAAAATTTATTTCAATAATATTAATATTTTTTTATTTTACAATTTTATATCCTGTAAATGCTGCAATATCAACTCAATCAAGTACAATTTCTAAAATTGAAAATGATATATATGGTTATGATTATCCAAAAGACTCTGCAAAAAGCAGGGTCGAAAGGTTAGAAAGAACAGTTTATGGTAAAGTTAACACGGGTGACATTAATAAACGTTTAACCAAGCTTTCCGGAGATATTTCTGCAGATGTGATCGGACTTGAAATTGATCCGGTTGAAGATACTTTTGCATACGATGATGATGTTACAGCAGATAGTTCTGTAAATTATCCAATAGTAGATGAAATTGAAAAAAAGCTGTTTAATGAAACATATAAAAATAGAGATTTTCATACCAGAATTGTTACTATTGAAAAAAAACTTTTTGGAAAAGTATATGATGTAGATGATTATGCTACAAGAATGGATAGAATTAAGGCTGAAATTATGCCTGAAACAGTGGGTTATACTGATAGATTTGCTCATGAATATCGTGATAACAGAAATAACATGCTAACAACAGATGATTTGAATGGTCGTAGTTCATTAAGCAGATTTGCTATGCCTTTTGGTCAGCGTAAGTATTCCCGTCCTTATGCAAATTACGGTGATGAATATACTGATGGGGCTTCAACAGTGCCAAATTACAATACAAATCTTAACGATGAGCTGGCTCAGCTTGAATATGAAACTTTTGGCACAGTATTTTCAAATGAAGATACTGTATCGAGAGTTAAGCGTCTTAACAGTATAAGCAAGGCAAAAAAATCATCTCAACGATATGACTCAAATAAATTTACGCAACGCATGTCAACTGCTATAGAAATTGGTGCCATGATTCTTATGATTCTTGCAATGGTATTATAAAGAATTATTTTCTGCCAGTATTGATGTTAATAATGTCTGAAACCCATGGTACATAACTATATAATCCCATAACAGCAGTAATCGCAAGATAAAGTATAATAACCGTAGTTATTAGTTGAATAATAGACAAACCGTACACGAATGGCAATGGCATATTAATTAAATATGGAATTGCATTTATAACAGGAATTCTGTATAAAATCACATAAATTAATTCTGCAAAGGTTGCAATCAGGAAATATAAAATGGAAAGAAAAATGGATTGCATAATATGATAAAGAAGGAATGGAGTTAAATGTTTTTTTAAAAGAGCAGTAACTATTAACCACATAAAACCAACTCCACCTGCTGTTAAATATGAAGCAGCAGAGATAATTCTTTCAATTGGATAAATTTGCTTAGATGGCTGCAACGATGTCTTCCTTTCTATATTCATCAATGAAATCTTCTAAAACTTGAATAAATACAAGCTTATACTCATCATTTTCCGGTCTCATATTAACTGCTGCTCTGTAAGAGTATATAGAACGCTCAACTTCATTGTTCATAAAATAAACATTAGCAATCAAAACATAAATGCTAGGATCAAGTTTATTAATTTTTAAAGCTTCTTTGTATTGTTCTTCTGCTTCTTTAAATTTCTTAATATTAGAATATAAATTACCTGCTAATATGTAAGCATTTGCTTCATTCGGATTAATTTCAATGGCCTTTTGGTATAATTTAACAGCATCTTCATAATCCTTAAAATCAGACTTTGCTATAGCGTAACAGATATAAGCCTTATAATTATCTCCCGGTAATGCAATAGCTTTTTCAAAAAAATCATAACACTTTTGCTTATCTTTATTTACAGCAAGCGTATTGGCTATACAAAGAGCAACTGTTTTATTGTCCGGAGCAAGAGCAAATACTTTGTAATAGTATTCTAGAGCTTTATTATAATCAAAGAGTTTAAAGCACACGTTTCCTAAATCAACAAGTGCTGTTAAGTTTTCTGGATCAAGAGAAAGAGCTTTTTCGTAATATGCTCTTGCTTCCACATAGTCTTCAAAATCGTGATAAAGTAGTGCAATTGCATTATAAATTTCAGGATCCCTAGAATTAAAATCAAGGGTTCTATTATAAAAATGTAGTGCCTTTGGAAAATTCTTCAACTCTGCATAAGTGTTTGCTAGATTATAGTATACTAGATAATTGCTCGGATTAACCAGCATTGCTTGATGAAAATATTTTAGGGCTTTTTTGTAATCTTTTGAATAGAACCATATACTCCCAAGATTCAACAGTGTTTGCAAATCTTTTGGATCAATCTCCAATAAACTTTCATATACAGAAATAACCTTTTCATATTGATTATCAATTGCATAATACTTTGCAAGTTCGTGGTAATGATCTGTATTTTTTGGTTCCAGAGCCATTTTTAAAACAGTTTTTTCTATTGCTTTATTTAATTCTTTTTTATCCATTTTTATCTCTCAATATTTTTGTATTCTGAATATTCTTTTGATTCTTCAAGCCAAGTTTTTTCTGGAATACTAAAAGCGTGATTCCAGAATTTTTCTATAGCATAAGTATCTCTCTCATCTTGGTGGAGAATATGCACTACAACATCACCGTAATCAATAAGGTTCCATCTGTTTTTTGCATCATTTTCTCTGCCGATAGGAAGGCGTGAAAAAGTTTGTTTTACCTTGTCAGTTAAATTTTCAGTTAGCGATTTTACCTGTGTATTAGTTTGCGCAGAGCAAATAACAAAATAGTCTGCAAATGATGAAACATTGCTTATATTCAATATAGAAATATTTTTTGCAATTTTTTCTTCAAGAAACCTTGCTACGATGCAGGCAAATTTATAAGATGTTACTTCTTCGCTCATTCAATCTCCAACATGTTCACTCTTCTCTCATGGCGTTCGCCTTCAAAATCCGTCGACAACCATATATCAACAATATCGAGTGCTAATCCTTTACCTATAACTCTTTCTCCTAGGCACAATACATTAGAATCATTATGCTTTCTTGTCATTCTCGCAGAATATGTATCACTACAAAGAGAAGCTCTGATTCCTTTAAACTTATTAGCTGCAATAGACATTCCTATTCCTGTGCCGCATACAAGAATTCCTCTTCCGCCTGTTGATAAAACTTTTTTTGCAGCTTCTTTTGCTATTACCGGATAATCACATGAATCCTCACTGTAGCAACCAATATCTTCTACTTCCACACCTTGCTGCACCAAATGAGCAACAATAACAGTTTTTAAACTAAATCCTCCGTGGTCTGAACCTGCTATTACTTTCATGCTTAAGTATCCTCTTTGTTAAGATTGTAACATTTTTGCAATAATTTATCAATAATTAACATTTTTTATATTTAATATAGATATGCTAGCTCGTATAAATTTTGTTAATCCTGTATTTAATGCGTCAATTTCTGACAAGGATATTGATAATTTTGAGCATGCTAGACAAAAATTCAGCGATTGCTATTTAATGTCAACACTGGAAACTCTTTCTCATACTCCTAACGGAAGAAAAGTGTTGAAAGAGCAAATTGAGTATGATGATAATAATCCTAACCTTATCAACTGTTATTTGTATAAGGAAAACGGTGAAAAAGAAAAATATACAATTCCGTCAAATGCGGTAGTTGAAGGATATGAAAAACTTTACAGACAGCAACCAAATGAGATTATTAGAAGTATGGATATTTCTGTTGCTGAATATGAAAAGAAATATAAATCTAAACCTTGGTTTTGTAGAGTTACTGATAAGTTTAAAACATATCCATTTGAAAATAACTTACCATCCCATTTTATGAAAATATTTACTGGTATAGAGCCGAGAGTAATTGCAGAAACTGATTTTAATATAGATTTAGAGAATTACAAAGGTGAAGTGATGGAGCTTTTTAAATGTATGGACCAAGAAAAAGATCACAGTTTTGTAATTGGAACTGGTATTAAAATGCTTGATGGACGGTCATGGCACGTTTACATTATTGAAAATGTAGATTTGGATAATAATACTATTACTGTAAAAGAAAAAAGAGGGAATAACCCTAGAACAATGCATATTGATACTGCATTAAAAACCTTTAAGTTCATAGTTGGTTATTTTAATAGCGATTTAGCTAAAAAGGAATTTCAACAATAAATGTTGAACCATTGTTCACTTCACTTATAAGAGAAATTTTTCCTTCGTGGAGTTCAACCAATTCTTTTGTGATAGTAAGTCCCAAACCAGTCGAGCTTTCTTTTTTTGTGTAGGCACTGTCTAACTGTACAAACTTAGCAAAAATTTTGCCATGGTATTTTTTATCAATTCCTATACCGTTATCATGTACAGAAATTTTATAAAATTCATCTTTCGCATCAATGGAAACTTCCACACAATCATTTTCAGGAGAGTATTTGATTGCATTGCTGATCAGATTATATAAAATCTGCTGAATTTTTTGGTAATCGGCAAAAACTTCAAAGTCTGCCGGTATATTTTTTTTCAGAAAGATATTCTTTTTTTGGGCAAGAGGCATAAGGATATTACATGCCTCATCAACAGCTCTTGAAATCCAGAATGTGCTTTTGACAATTTTCATAGCATTCGCTTCAATCTTTGACATGTCCAATATTTCATTTATCATTTCCAAAAGGTGAGTTGCTGCTACTTTTATATCGCTTATGTATTCTTCCTGTTTCAAATTTAGATTACCATATAATTTTGCACTCAAAATATCAGAAAATCCTAGAATTGAATTAAGAGGGGTTCTAAGCTCATGTGAGACATTAGCTAGAAACTCATTTTTAATCTTGTCTGACTCTAAGATTTTTTCATTTTGCTCTTTTATAATCTTATAAGCTTCGTTTTTTTCAATTATTCCATCTTTTAAAGCACTAAGCTGAAGTTTAAAAACATTTGATAATTCTGCATCTTTAAGTACATAAGAAATAATAGATGCAATTACATCAAGTGCAGACAAATCATCTTTAGTATAAAATTTGTCTTTTTTATTTGTCAGGACAATTAGCCCAAATACTGTTGATTTAATAAAGATTTTTGAAACAATAAACGATTTTGCATTGTCTAATTTTAATACTTGAATTAACTTTTCTTCCGGTGAAAAAATACCGCCTTCTTTAGAAAAAATGAAATTCTTTAATTCGGAATTAATATTGAATATTTCATCTGCTTTATGATTATTTTTATATGAGTATTTTAGTTGTATACTATCCGGATTTATAAAATAAATAAAACCATCATCAAATATAAGAACATTTTCCAATTTTTTGAATAAGCTGTTTCCTGCTTTAGAGTCATTTAGATTTACTTCAAACAGAGAAGGCAAAAATTTCAAAATTTTTTCAGGTGTCAGTATTGGCATAATCCCTCGAATTTTCTAACATGTAATATTTTGTTGAACAGCTTACACGAAATAACCTCTTTTAGCCGGCTGATAATGAGAATATATCGTAGATTTCCTGATCTGAAAGTTCTGTAATAATCTTTTCTCCTTCAAATACAGCAAGATCCGCAAGCTCTTTTTTAGATTTGAGCATTTCGTCTATTTTTTCTTCAAAGGTACCGAGAGTTATAAGTCTGTGTACCATAACGTTCTTGTCTTGCCCGATACGATAGGTTCTGTCTGTTGCCTGTTCTTCTACTGCTGGATTCCACCACAGGTCGTAGTGAATGACATTTGTAGCACTCGTAAGGTTCAGACCTGTGCCGCCAGCTTTCAGAGAAAGAATCATAACCTTTCTTTGAGTATTATTTTGAAAATCATCTATTAAATGTTCTCTTTGCGGAACAGTTAGAGAACCATGGAAAAATGACGGTTCTGTCTCGCATTCTTCCGAAAGAATTTTGGTAAGCAAATCACCCATTTCTTTATATTGGGTAAATATTAATGTTTTTTCGTTATTCTCTATAATGCTTTGAACAAGAGAAACGCATTTTTCTGTTTTTCCGGAAAGCTCTTTTGACATCTCGCCGCTCTTTAAGAAATGGTAAGGATGGTTGCATATTTGTTTTAAAGCCGTAATAAGCTTGAAGATATTGCCCCTTCTGTTTACTCCGGTAAACCCGCTTATTTTCTCCATCATTTCATTTAAAGTTTTTTCATAGAGAATTGCTTGCGGTTTAGAAAGATAGCAGTAATCATTCATAACCATTTTATCCGGAAGATCTGAAATAACATGTTTATCTGTTTTTAGACGTCTTAAGACAAAAGGAGATATTGAAAGTTTAAGCTTTGATGCCCTTGAAGTTTCTTTGAACCTCTCAATTGGAACAGCATAGCTCTTTTGAAATTCTTTTAATGAGCCAAGATATCCTTTATTGATAAAATCAAAAATACTCCATAATTCAGTCAGTCTGTTCTCAACAGGAGTACCTGTCATTGCTATTTTAATATCAGATTTTAATGACTTAATAGCAAGTGTTTGGGCAGTATCCGGATTTTTGATATTTTGTGCTTCATCTACAATTACCATTCCCCAGTTCTGTTTTTTCATTTCTTCGACATCAATTCTCATAATAGCATAGGTTGTAAGTATAACATCATTGTTTAAGTTGAGTTTTCTGTCTATGCCGTGATATGTTGTTGCTTTTAAAGATGGAGCAAACATTTGGAGTTCTTTCATCCAATTACCCATAAGTGTTGTCGGACAAATTACAAGAACCGGATTTTTAAGCTTTTTTTCTTCTTTAAGTTTTAAAATAAGGCTTATTACCTGAATAGTTTTACCTAAACCCATATCATCTGCCATGCAGCAGCCAAAACCCTTAGAAATATTTGTCCAGAGCCATTTTAGACCAGTCATTTGATAAGCTCTTAATTCGCCTTTAAGTTCTTCCGGCTGAGTTACTTCTACTGGTTTTGCAAAATCTCTTATAACTTTTGTATAAGCATCATCGTAATTAAAATCGTAGTTTTGGAGTTGACCTGACATAGATGCATGAATAAGTTCTAATCGGGTCATTTTCTTGTGATTAGCATTTTTTATCTGGTCTATTAACTTTAATCCTTCTGCTTTATCTACAAGAATATATTTTCCATTATACTGGATTAGACCATTGCTTTCATTTACAAGCTTATTAAATTCTTCAAGCGATATTTTTTCATCTCCGAGTGATACTTCATAGGAAAATTCTAAAATATCATCCAGCGAAATTGCGTTTGAAGATACAGTGTTAAATATGTTCATTAAATCTGCGGAACGTGAAGCCTTTACTTTTGCGTTAATAGATGCTCGTGGTATGATTATGTTTGTTAATTCATCAGGCAAAATTACTTCAATTTGTGCCTTTTGTAGGTAATACGCAGTTTGAGCAATTATTTTATATACCTCGTTTAAGCTTAGAGTTAAAGCGAGTTTCTCTTCGTCCTCAAACAACGTTTCAAGTTCTGGCATATAGCGAACAGCATAGTTAAGCTGTTTTTCTATAATTTTACCGATATCTTCTGTGTCTAAATCCCAAATCTTGTCTTTGGAGTATAAGTCATCAAGAAGAATAGATTCATTAGTCTTTCTGTTTTTAATATGAATTTTAAGTTCAAATTCATTATCACTAATTTTGTTAATCTTAAAGAATGGAATAAGGTCGTATTTACCGAGATAAAGCTCGTCGAACCATTGTGCTATGTTTTCTGCAACATCTTTACCTTTAAGCAAGCATTTTTGTTCCAGATCTTTTATCATGTAATGACCGGATTTAATATCTTTAAAGCGGTAAGCTTTTATTCCTAAAAATTTATAAATAAGATAGTTTAAGTACTCTCTTACAAACCTTTCCACGAAATTTTTAGGCTGTGTACCTTTTATAAACAAGTTTTCGGGAAGATTATTTTCCAGCTCATTAATAATTTTTGCGGATTCTTTGTTAGAAATAATCGGTTCGTAAACTATTCTGAAAAAGCTGCCTGATACGCCTTCTCTTCTGTGAATAGTTGGTATAAAGTAAAGTTTTTCAATTAACTTCATTACAAAATGCGTAAGTTTGTTAAAATAAGCAAAAGTTTGAGTTAATGAAGAAAAATCTACGATTTCACCAAATCCGCCAAAGTAATCCAAAACAAGATCAAGCGGCATTATATATCCGATTTGTCCGTTAACTTCTTTAGCGGAAAAACGAAACATTGAACCCTTTGATTTTAAATAAAATTGAAAATTGTTTGTCGGAGTAACAAAAAAGCTTAGTTTTGGATTTTCAGCTGTACCATCATTTATCAGAAGGAAACTAGTGTTTCTCACCGGAGAATTGGGAGAGAGAAAAATACCTTCAAATTCATCTTCAACAAGCTGATAAATTAAACTCAAGGTGTACCTGAAATCCTTATTCTTAAATCCTTCAGGATTTTCGCTCAGGTTAAAGAAAAATTCATCAACGTTATTTTTCTTCAATGATAAGTCTATGTTTAATGGTTTTATTTCAGTCATTGCGTTTTCTCAGTATTAGTGTTACTTACTTTATGTAAAGAAGAGATTTTTATTAAAAAAATCTCTTCTTTACATATCTTTGATAAACTATTTTATCAAACTTTCGCAGTCCATTTCTGCCGGTTTTTGAATTCCCATAAGCTGCAGAACAGTTG
>CAZXQM010000004.1:37038-38648 GCA_964643455.1 uncultured Vampirovibrio sp.
CTTTCGCAGTCCATTTCTGCCGGTTTTTGAATTCCCATAAGCTGCAGAACAGTTGGCGCAACGTTACATAATGCGCCGTCTCCTTTTAATTCAATTTTTTCAGGAGCATTGATTACAACAAACGGAACTTCATTTGTCGTATGTGCTGTCTGCGGTTTGCCGGTTTCCTCATCAACCATAACTTCAGCGTTGCCATGGTCTGCTGTAAGTACCATTGTTACGTTATTAGCCTTACATTTTTCTGCTATTTTGCCGACACATTCATCAACTACGTGGCAAGCTTTTGTTGCAGCTTCAATAACTCCGGTATGACCTACCATATCAGGATTTGCGAAGTTGACCAGAATAAAGCCGTAATCTTTATTATCTATAGCTTTTAATACATTTTCGCAAACCTCCGGAGCACTCATTTCCGGCTGCAAATCATAGGTAGCAACTTTTGGTGATGGAACAAGTATTCTTGTTTCGTGAGGTTGCGGCTCATCAATACCGCCGTTAAAGAAGAAAGTTACGTGAGCGTATTTTTCAGTCTCTGCTGTTCTGAATTGCTTAATGCCGTTGGCTTCCAAAACATCTCCAAGAATATTTTTTAAATGTGTTTTAGGAAACGCTATCGGAAAACTAAATGATTCATCATAGCTTGTCATTGTGCAGTAATAAATATTATTTAAGACTTTTTTACGATTGAAACCGTCAAAATCTTTGAAATTAATAGCTTTTGTAATTTCTCTTGCTCTGTCAGGTCTATAGTTAAAGAAGATAATTGCATCATTGTCATGAATTCTGGTTTCTTCTCCTCCGATGGCTGTTGGGAGTACAAATTCATCTGTTACTCCGTTTTCATAGGATTTTTTAACTCCTTCGATTGCAGAAGAAGCGTGTTCACCTTCGCCTAAGAGCAGACAGTTGTAACCTTTTTCCACTCTGTCCCATCTGTTATCCCTGTCCATAATATAATATCTGCCGATAACTGTAGCAACAGGCGGGAGGTTATATTTTTTCAATTCATCTTCTACAGTTTGCAAATATGTGCATGCGCTGGAAGGTGGAGTGTCACGACCATCAAGAAAAGCGTGAACATAAACTTTTTTTAATCCTTCATCAGCGGCAAGCTTTATCAAAGCTAAAACATGATCTAATGAAGAATGGACACCGCCGGTTGATACAAGACCGTAAATATGAAGTGCCGAGTTATTTTTCTTCGCATGCTCTATTGCTTCCAGGAATCTTTCATTTTTAAAGAAAGAGCCATCTTTAATTGCTCGGTTTATTTTTGATAAATCTTGATAAACAACTCTTCCTGCACCAAGATTTAAATGTCCAACTTCGCTGTTTCCCATTTGTCCGTGCGGAAGTCCTACATATTCCCCATCAGCATGAATTTTAGTTGAAGGATAATCTTTTATTAATTCCTGCACATGTAAAGGATTCGAAAGTTTTGTTGCGTCGTATTTTTCAGAGCCGGTAGAAATTCCCCATCCGTCCATAATACATAATAAAACTCTATTAGTCATATTATAATCTCCTCATTAAGTCTATTTAACCCTTCAAGTTTATGACAAAAGGGGGTAAATGTAAATAGCAGTTTTGACTCACCTTCCTTCTCTCCC
>CAZXQM010000005.1:0-37551 GCA_964643455.1 uncultured Vampirovibrio sp.
AGGAGTTGTGAAGTAAAATTATTCCTCCATTGTCTTGTAAAGCAAATTCCGAATAATCATTTTCAAAATAAAAATTTATATAATTTTCTTGTAAGTTTGAAATTTTAGCTTTGTTGTAACAAATTTCAGGCAAAGCTTTAACTTCAGTTGCATTAATTTTATAAAAAAGTTTTTTGTTTTTAGTTTTCAATAACTTTTTTAGTATCAGGTTTCCCAGAAAATTCCAAGCGTTAAAATTTTTAGAATAGCGTTGACGAATGAACCATCTAACTAATCTGTTTGTTTTTTCATCATAATATGTTGAATATAAACTTAAATTCTTTTTAATTCCGGCAAGCCAATTCTTTAATATGATAGAATTTTTATTTGCGCAGATAAAAGCTATATGTTTGTTGATTAGTATAAAATCAGAGTTTATTTCCAGAATTTGTTCTATATTTCTATTTGTAATAATAGTGTCAACATCCATCCAAATACCGCCGTATTTCTTGAGGATTGCACACCTGATTGCGTCGGATTGTATAGGGAGAGAAAAGTTTTTGTATAAAAAATTAGGATAATAGTTTTCGCCGAGCCACGTATCAAGATTTGAGTAATCCAGAATTATGATTTCATAATCCGGCAGAAACTTTTTCCAACTCTCCAAGCATAGTTCCAAATACCCGGGAATATTCTCTTTAGGTTCCCAAAACGTGAAAATTCTTTTTTGCACTTACTTCCTTAATCTTTCTCTTAAAATTTTCGCATAATCCTTGTATTCGTCTTTTTGATTTGTCCGACCGTAGTTTGCCGAATGAATCTGCGACTTACGGATTCTCTCTGCATTTTAATATCTTATGTAAAAAACAGTTGAAATTCTTTGCAAGTCATAGGGAAGGCTACAATTCATTTTGACAAGGACTTTATTGCCCGCATTGTAGAGCCGGTTGGACTTGTATATCTGTGATTATACAATGTTTGCAAGCATTAACAAAATCTTTTTGATAAAATTTTATTAAGTCTTGTTTTAAATTTTCAGAGTTGATAATATCAATACTATCATCTTCAAATAGTTTCATTTCTCTTCCGGCTGTTGCTTTGGAGCAAATATCTAACCTCCCGTTCATTACCTGATTACATTTTGTTCTGTAACAGTTTAAAAATTTTTGTTGTGTTGTTACATTGTCAAAAACTTGGCTGCTCAATCCTCTTTCTTCTAACCAAGCCCAGTTTTCTGGTTTTTGAAGTTTTATATTATTTTCTTTTAATAAAGCTTTTATTGCATCTTGTTTTAATATAGGAGTCAATTCCGGGTTGTCAGAATAGTTACTCATATAAACATAAATTCTGTTATTATACCTTTTTAATACAGATAAAAGTTTTTCATTCGGGAGCATAGTTCCGTTAGTAATCAATTGAGTAAAGAATACTTTTTCTTTATTAGCAGCGTATTCCAACATTTCAGGAAGTTCCGGATTCATTAACGGTTCTCCGCCCAAAATAACTAAGTGTCTTATAGAATCAACAGAGTCGCAAATCTTATCCAAATATAATTTAAAATCTGCTAATGTCATTTCGCTGCGCTTAACTTTATCCAGCTGTGGAATTAATGCACAACAGTCTTTACATTTTAGTGTACATTTTGTGGTGATACAAAATTCAATCTGAGGAATATTTAATTTATTATTTTCAAAAAAATCTTTTTTTTCTTCTTCAATATATTGCTCGAAAACTTCATTCCTTTTCATCGGGTTGATAAATTTACCTTCCTTAAACCACATGAATTTTAGCATTTCCATACCTATCCTATTCAGGGCATTTTGTTCAAAATATCTCTTATATAAAACTTCTGAAATTCTTTTTTCCTCTAGTTTTTGCATATATTCCTACCTCCTTAATTTTGCTCTTAATAAGCTAGCATAATCCTTAAACTCTTTTTTCTGTTGTGTTTTGCCAAAGTTAGATGAATGTATTCTTCTATTCGTTGAAACAAAATCTAATTTTTTAATTTTTAGATTATATTTGTTCATACGGGTTTGCCAATCAATGATTTCACCGGCTGTTACAGATTCATCAAAATGTCCAATGATATCAAAAACTTCTTTTCTAATTAAAACGGCACCGGTAAATAAGCCGTAATAGGGCACTTTTTTTATTATTGTTTTTTGTCTTTCATCTTCCGGCAAATCAGGCGAATAAAAATCTTGCACCTTTGCCATAACTGCACTAATTTCAGGATTATTTTCCAACTCTTGATACATTTGGGATAATACATTGTCGTTCATCACATCATCTGCATCATGAAACATTATATAATTACCTTTTGCTACTTTAAGGGCAGAATTTTTAGCAATAACAGGTCCCATAGAGTTTTCATGATTAATTACAAGGCATTCATTATCTGTGGCAATTTCTGCTGTGTTATCCTCCGAGCCGTCATTTACTACAATTATTTCAACATCCATATTTTGATTTTTTATTGCCAGGATCGTTTCTTCTAAATATTTACCGGCGTTTTTTGCGGGGATAATTATTGATATTAATTTGTTCATATTAAGCCACCTTGCTATAGTGATGCTTAAATTCAATTAGTGAGGCTACTCTCTCTCTCTCTCTCTCTCTCTCTCTCTCTCTACAGCCACAAGGGTTTGAGGTGTATTATTCATGTTAGGTACTCCTTTCAATCTTTCTCTTAAAATTTTAGCATAATCCTTGTATTCGTCTTTTTGATTTGTCCGACCATAGTTTGCGGAATGAATGCGGCGGTCGCAGGAGATAAAATCGATTTTCTTAATTTCAATTCCGGCTTTGGAGAGACGATTGGTTAAATCAATTACGTCGCCTGTAATTATATCTTCTCTAAAATCACCGATTATATCAAAAACGTCCTTTTTAAACATTGTAGAGCCGGTAAGGATTCCGTAAAACGGTTCCGGTTTGCAGAAACGTTTTTGGTCAGGAGTATCTGGAGAACAAAAGTCTTTAAGTTTTGCCATAATAATTTTTGCATTATTATCTGCTTGGAATTCTTCCAAAAGCCTTTTGAGAGCACCTTTTGTAAGCATATCATCCTGATCAATCGTGAGCCAGTATTCACCATTTGCTACTCTGATTCCGGTATTTTTGCCTGCAACCTGTCCTTTGTGCTCAGTATTTACGATTACTTTGCAGCCCAAAGAACGTGCAATTTCTACGGTTTTGTCAGTAGAAATATCATCAACGACAATAATTTCAACCGGCACATCCTGCCCTCGAATGCTTTTAATAGTTTCTGCTATGTACTTCTCTCCGTTGTATGAAGGAATGACTACTGAAATTAAATCTTGCATTTATGCCACCTTTCTAAATCTGTTTAGGAATTCAGCAGGTACTATTACTCTCTACAGCTACAAGGGTTTGAGCTATATTTGATTTGTTATTACATAATTGTACACCTGGTTGATACGTTATACCGTTTTTTGCAGTAGTGTCACAACGACCGCAAAGATAAAACACATCTTTATTCGCAAACTCTTTTATTTGTTTATTTAATAATTTTTGCGGAGTATTTAAGATATCAACGACCTCCCCGTCGGGTATAATAAAATCAGGGGTTGTTGTTGCAAAATAAACTGCCGCTGGACAAATATGGAGCTTGCCTTTGAATAACATGACCACGGTGGACATACAGCGGCAATCCCTTAGATTTTTTATTGCTAATTCGCTATTTCTTGAATCATTATTTTTGATAACAACTCTGGCAACCCACTTATCTCCTGCTTTTGTTAACCAATGTTTAGCATTAACTCCATTTTCTCTGCACAATTTTAATATTTCATCATACTTTAATTTATTTTTTATACTTTCATTAATACTGTAATCAGATAAACTTAGCAGAACTTTAGGATTCTTCATTGCATAAAGAAGTTCTTCAGAAGGAATTATTGTTCCATTAGATATAATTTGAATATGTTGTATCTGTTTTTTTGAGCAAGCATACTCGACCATTTTAGCTAAATCTTTTACTAAAAGAGTTTCCCCCCCCTGAAACCTAAAGGATGGCAGTATATCAACAGCTTTCAGTAGTTTGTCTAATTCTTTTTTGAAAGTTTCAAAATTTGACATGTATTGTGTGTCTTTAGTAAAGTATGGCATATAAGAATGGCATTCTTTACAGCGCAGTGTGCATGAAGTATTAGTTTCATATACAAAATTTATAAAAATGGGTTTTCTAAAAAGAAATGTTCTTATTTTAAGATAGTAGTAGTAAAAATTGTATCCGGCTTTTTCGTACCAATACAAAATTTTTTCAAATTCCTTAATTTCACGTAGATATATATATTTAATTTGTTTTTTAGTAAATTTATATTTAGTTGGTATTTTCATAGTATAAAAATTTCCTTTCTTTTACAATACTTAATTCTCAGTCTTATTTATTTTTACCTTATTATTGGCATTGCTATCAATTTTTTCGATAAAATCTAATTGTTTTAATAAAACTTTTAGAGGTATTCTATGCTTGTTAGTTAAGAAAAATAGGTTTTTCTTACTGTGCCAAGAAGCTCCAAGCCAATGTACAGAATATGTATTTGTTGTAATGCAGTTGTGATTAAACTCAATATCAAAGTGATAGGGATTGAAATATTCGGGTGGATATATTGTAATATAGTCATTATAGACAATATTATTTAGGCTAGGTTCTAATTTATATAATTCATACAATTTATGTTTAAATATTTTTGTAATTATAAAAATAGGGCTTTGCCATATATCGTCTTGATAAAATTTAAACATTGCCTCTAAGATAGGATGTTTTATTTGAACACCAAAAATTGCTAGTTCTGGAATATTGTTTAAACAATTTCCAATAAACATTTTAGTCTCTAATAAATCATTAAAATTTTTATATACAGTGACATCTGTATCAAAATAAATTCCGCCATGGTCGTAGAGTGTTTTTACTCTAATATAATCTGCTACATAAGCCCACATTTTTAAGTCATAAACCGTCTTAAACCAGAGATTATTTTCATATTCATAATCAAAATCAAACCATTCAGGAGTTTTTTCATTGACTTCAATTATTTCATAATCTGGCAGCATTATGCGCCAGTTCTCTATACATATATTTGCAATTTGGGATTTTTCCTCTCCATATCCCCAGACATAAAATATTCGCTTAGGTATCATATCATTACCTCTTGTACCATTTTATTAAAACGTTTATATAAAATATTGGAATTTAAAAACTCTTCTTTTTTCTTGAGTATTTCTTTATAAAAAGGTGTTATTTGTGCATATTTCCAGAATAAATCACAGTTTGCAATCTTGCAAGGCTTTTTAGTTAGAGAATGAATATAAAAATCTGCCTGCCAAGGTTTTACTGTGCCTGAGAAGTGCCTAATGATAAAATTGTCGCTTAAATCCTGTTCATTAAACATCTCATTAAACATCTCATAATCATTTTCGAAATATATATTTAGAATATCCTGATCTGCCATACGTAACTTTTGTCTGTATTGTTTTTCTGTTTCAAATAATTTATTAGTAGTGTCATTATCTCGCCATTTTTTGCAGTCAATTAAAAGCACTCCGGCATTAAAGTATTTTGTAGTTGGTTGGAGACCCAAATTTGCTTTAACATTATCTAAAAATTCTTTATTTCTACATAAATCAGGTACAGCGCCGATTATATACCCATTTAAACTTTTATTAAAAAAGTCAGTTATGTTCCCATTTGCAATAATATCAACATCTAAATAGATTGCTTTGTCAACTTGAGGAATTAATATCGGTGCTAAAAAGCGGTTGTATGTTGAAATTGATACATAATTACATTCATTTTTGTAATCTATACCGGCAAGCTGCTCAGGTTCGATTTTAATAAATTCAATAGAAAAATTGCTAAATTGTTTTTTAAGTTCACATATTTTTTCTTTGTTTTCTTCTGTTATTCCACCATCTAAAATATAAAAATCGCAAAATGACTCTGTATTGTCGCAAATGCTTGCAATTGTTGTTGCAACAAATGGGGCATAATTATTATCAGATGATAGAAATATTGGTATATTACTCATTGAAACAATTCCTCATATTTAACTCTTGGCATACAATCTACTGCACCGGAAGGTGAAGCATTGTAAATTTCTCTATTGTGTTCTTTTATATATTCTGAAGCATTTGCAATTGCTTTTCTCATAACACTTTCTTCTCTCATAGAATATTTAATTTGTCGTTGTTTTTCTGTTTCCAACTCTTCATAGGCATGTCCTGAAATGTTATTGAAATCTAAGTCAACACCTATCATATATATGGGATTAAATCCCATATAATATGCAATTTGTATTGCGTGATGTACTGTAGATGCTCCCCAAACTAATTCTTGAGTTAAATCAGGCATAAATTTTTCCTTTTTCATTGCGCAAATAAAGTATGTGGTGTCATATATATTGTCTGGGAAGTTTATAGAACCATCTACAAAAAATTTTTGACAGAACGACTTTGGAAAATCAAGCATAACCTTATCTTCTTCTATTAGATGGTTATCAGCTAAAACGTAGTATGAAGAATGTTTTAAGCCTTGTTCCATTAGTTTATAGCCTCTATTTACACAAAAAGTATACTCATTATTAAGTTTAGACAGATCTAGAAGTTTTAACGATGGAGAACCACCTATTATAAAACAGCGTTTCCCTGTATGAATATCCTTATATGACAGTATTTTTTTATAATTATTTTCTGTCATATGTTTAAGTCGATTCTTTTTGTCTCTATCAGACATATTCATTGCACTTATTCTTTTAAATAAATATTCTGCATTTATTTGTTTTGATTTAGATTCTGTTGAGTTCATTTGTCTCCCTTTTTGTTCTTTTTCTTAATAATGACAGTAGTTTTTGCTTAGATTTAATTTTTTCCAAATTTTCATCTATGTAATACATTGGGACTTCAAGACATTTTATGTCTTTTTGCTGCGTAAGTTTATAGCTTTTGCAAGCTCTTGTTTTCTTTTATTGTTTACAATACACAAAACTCTGTATTTACGTTCTAAATCAACTTCATTCTTTTTATATGATTCATCTATTTCTTCAATACTCATTTTATGTTTGTTTTCAAGAAAATACAATATTTCCGGTTTTACCCAGCTGCCATTAAACCAGTGGATTGTATATGTTTTAGCAGTAATTGCATTTGGGGTGTAGCGTCCGCTTTGAAATGGGACAAGATATTCTTGCGGGTATATTGTTAAAGATTTCAGTTTTATTATCTCTTGAGGTTTACTGAATTCAGAAGTTGAACTAAGCTCTGTTGTAATAAATTTGCTAAAAATATCAGGTATTTTATACAATTCTGAGTCCCAAATTTCTTGATTATAAAAATCTAAGACTTTTTTTAAGAATGTATTACCTTTTTGTGCACCAAGAATTGCTGGTTCCGTTCGTTTTTCATCTTGCATTCCGACAAAAGCCGGTTCATTAAGCAATGGTGACATATCTTTTAGTACTTCTACATCTGTATCCAGATAAATTCCACCATTGTCATACAGAACTTTTACTCTTACGTAATCAGCAACATAAGCCCACATCTTTCTTTCATATACAGTTCTAAACCAACGATTCTGATGCAGTTCATTTTCAAAGTCAAAATATTTTTTACTTTCGTCATTTATTTCAATAATTTCATAATCCGGCAGATTTTTTTTCCAGGATTCCATACATTTCAAAACTTTTTCCGGTTTGGACTCATTTGCTCCCCAAACATAGAATATTCTCTTTGGTATCATGTTAAAGCCTCTTGTTTTTGCAGTTCAATTCTTTTTCGTAGCATTTTTATAAGCTTGTCATTGCTCGATTGTTTTTGTGCTGGAATTATTTCATATTCACATTCCAGATATTTATATTTTTCGTTTTGTATTGTTTTATATAAATAATATCCTGTTAAAATTTCTATAATATATGCAATGTCTCTTTTTTCAGGTATTCCATGAAAGCGAAATAAATCTGTTATTTTATCTTCATAATCAAGTTGAACTTTGCAGTTTTGATCTTGCAAAAATGCTTTAAGCAAAGGTATTATCCAGTTACAAAATTTAAAAAATATATTTTTATTCATTATGTATAGTTCATGATAATATCCATAATTTAAATGCATGTATTTTTCAAATAAGTTAACTTCATTGGAGTAAAGTTTTTGTAAATGATTTAACATTGAAGAATACAAGTCCTGACTATGGTATTTACAAAATTGTTCTTTATTCGTCGCATATTTTAATTTTTCCTTTTGAGGAAGTATGAGATCAAACAATTTTAGTTTTTTTAAAAATGTAGGTTTATAAAACTTTCTAATCCCAAAACTTCCAAAATATTCCGGATTACCTAATTTATCGTAATTTTTCCAAGCCCAGTATGTGCCGGTGAGGAATCCAACACGACGATTTACTGAGGAAATATTACCTTCAAAATCATCATCACCAATACAGTTTTCGTGCAGCCATTCAATGTCTGCATCTGTAATTGTGCCGTCTTTTGAGGCATCTCTTTCAACAGCTCTTCCAAGGTGAATCGGCGTTAAAATCTCCGACTTAAACAGAAAAGACGGCTTGATATAACTCACCAGAACTTTTACCAGTGGTCGTTCCCTGTTTTGATTTAGATAATCATATTGTTTGTATTGTTTTAGTAGTTCTTGTTCTTGCTTGTTCATTTATTATTTTATTTCGCATTTTGTTGAGTATTATTTTATTAATTTTCGTTGTATTGTTTACATATTCAGTTTCAATAAATGGTATTTCTAAAAATCTAATATTATTATTTTGAGATAATTTGTATAAATAAAAACCCGTTAATCTTTCGAGTATAAATGCAATATCTCTGTTTTCTTTTCCTTTAGGACTTTTATTAATTTTTTCTGTTAGTGTTTTTTCATCGATTTCCAGAAATTTACATAACAATTGCTTATTTATTTGAAATCCTTTAACTTCCATTTTAATATTTTCATTGTAAATAGTAAGTGTAGTAGATAATATTTTAAAAATCCATTCACAGAATTTAAAAAAACAGTCTTTTTTCATAATGTATAATTCATGGTAATAACCATTATTTTCATTAAAATACTTATGAAAAAGACTGATATCTTCTGGATAAACTTTTTTAAGTATATTCGTTAATACGTTGTATAATTCTATTCCATGGCAATTAATGAATTGCTGTTTTAATGATATTTTGAATTTAATTTTTGTAGGAGCTATGATATCATAATTTTTTATTTGTTTAATGTATGTAGGTACTAATAATTTCCGGTATCCAAAGCTTCCGAAATATTCCGGATTGCCGAGTTTATCGTAGTTTTTCCAAGCCCAGTATGTGCCGGTGAGGAATCCAACTCGACGATTTACTGAGGAAATATTGCCTTCAAAATCGTCATCACCAATACAGTTTTCGTGCAGCCATTTAATGTCTTCATCCGAAATTGTTCCGTCTTTTGAGGCTTCTCTTTCAACAGCTCTTCCAAGGTGAATCGGTGTTAAAACGTCAGATTTAAATAAGAAAGACGGCTTAATATAGCTTACTAATATCTTAACGAGCGGGTGTTCCAAATCTTTATTTATGCCGGTATATGCTTTAAGTAATTCATCTTCCAGCATGAACTGTATCCTCCATTGTTTATTTATTTCCTATGCTAAAATTAGTTTTCAGGTTTAAAACTCGTTCTTTTGTAGCTATTTTATTACTATCTTTTGCTGTTTTGTAAAAATAAAATTGTAAAGATTCTTCTTTATACTTGCAGTTTAATGTCATATAAGAAAATAGTTCAATAGCCTGCTTATTCATTGTTATTGATAATTCTTTATTAAAAGTTAAAGGTTTTAAACATTTTAATAAAAAATTATATAAAATTACATAATGTTTCTTGTTAACATTCGCTTGATTTAAAAGATTATAGATCTCTTCTATTGATGTTATAATGCTTAGATTTAAGTTTTTAGAGGAAGAATTGGGGTAATCATTATAATGATAAAAAGCATTAAACACTGTTTCAACTTTATTATAATAAAAACCAGCTAAAATACTAAAATAAGGATCTTCAAAATTATTTATATTTTCTGGAAATTTAATTTTGTGAGTTTTAATGAATTGAGTATTATATATAGCTGTTGTAAATGAATGATAAAAATATGCAGGATTGTTTTTTATATCATCATTAATATCGTAGAAGACTTCTTTTGCTATATTTGTGGTATCAGAATGTATTTTGATTTTACCTTTCACCGCATCTGCGCCGGTTTCAATGGCTTTGTTATATAACTTTTCATAAAAATCCAAATCAATAAAGTCGTCTGAGTCAACAAAGCCGATGTATTCGCCCTGTGCAACATCGATGCCCGCATTGCGGGCGCAGGCAGCACCTTTGTTTTCTTTGAAATCTATTATTTTAAATCTATCATCCTTTGATGCGTACTCTTTCAATATTTCAAGGCAGCCGTCAGGAGAACAATCGTTGATACAAATAATTTCAATGTCTTTTAACGTTTGATTGCTAACGCTATCCAGACATTTTCTGAGATAATCTTCTGTTTTATAAACAGGTATGATTACTGATACTTTTGGCACGTTGTTCTCCATTTTATTGTATTACCCCCACCTTCCCACGGGAAAATTTGTTATTAGGGAAATGGTACTTCGTACCATTTCCCCCCTTAAGGGGGGAAAAACCTCTAGAGGTTTTTGAAATTTTGTGAGATTTTTAATAAAAAAGTAAGGGGGAAATTTCCCTACACTTCGAGTTTTTGTTCTCTTTCAGCGGTTTCTTCTTTTGTATATCCGATTGAGTCTTTTTCAGGTGTCCAGCCGGTTTCTTCCTTAACTTCGTGAATCGGATCTGCCAGCAGTAATTCCTGAGCGTCATCGTATGCTTTTACGTCCATTTCAAAGTTGTCTTCTGCGGCAATTGAAACGTTAATACTTGCTGATGAATTTGAAGCAGAGCCTTCGAGAATTAATTCAGCATCAACCATATCTTTGATAAATTTATTTAATCTGGTCTCAATATCAGCAGGTGCGCCGGATAAACCTTTTAATGCGCCAAGAATACTTTCAACACTTGCACCATTTATAAGATTTTCATAAACGGCTGTTCCAAGTCCGTTTAAACCATAATAAATCCCTGTTTCTGAGTTAATAATAATTGCGATACCATCCGTTACATCTGCAAACATTTTTTCTTCATTTAATACATAATTCATCTTTATTCTCCTTCTTTATTATTTCTTTTTTTACAAGTTCTCTGTATTCTTCTTCTGCGTGTTCCACAAAAGATAATTTATAATTATTTTCTAACGCAAATTCCGGATTGATTTCTGCTAAAGCATTCTGATTAGAAGTTGGAAAGGAAATGCCCTTTGCTTCAAGCGCTTCCGTAAACAAATCAAAATCTCTTAAAATATTTTTGTTTTTGTCTGAAAATTGGTTTAGGCAACTCCTTAAAGCTTCTGTAGAAACCCCTCTTTTCAAATTCTCAAACACATTTGTTGCAAACTTGTTCATAGAATATATGATTCCTGTTTCGCTGTTCAGGATATTTGCGAGGTCAAATGTGATATCAAGATAAATCTTGTCTTCTGTAATGGTTTTTCTCTCACGTTTATCAAGATTGTTCATAAAGTTTCTTAGAAACTCGGTATTTTTCTCTATATCGTGACAGAGGTTAAGTTTGTAAAATTCAAAATCTTTAACCATATCCATCATTTTTTTGACAGTCTTGTTGTCATTTAAGTCTTGAGTTTGCATCAGAGTCGAATGAATTAGCTGACAAATTGCTCTTCCTTTTTCACAAGGGTGAATGGATGGTTCTTTGTCTGTTACAATTTCAGGGAAAATGCAAATTTTAATCGGATAATTCATTCTAAATCTGTCGTGGAAATTTGAAATATTAAAAACATATTTGTCTTTTCTTGCATTGTTTGACACAAATCTTGAGCCGCCAAGATAATCATACAATTCGTTGTACATCTTTGGTGAAAGTGTGATTATAGAATAAATCGGGCTTGATAAAAGCTCGTTTCCCTTTTTATGCAGGATTAAATAGTCATCTGAAACGTATTCAAATCCTTTTATCATTGATAAAACAGCAAGAGTTGATTTACCCCTCTGACCTCTCGCACACATCAAAATTCCATTCCCGTTAAGTCCGATAACCGCACCATGAGCCAGATTTGATGCAGGTGTTTTTAGAATATTATTAAAGAACTGTACAAACAGATGACCTTCTTTGATAAATTCTTCCGGTTCTAAATTCCTTACTCCATAATAATATGTATTATTTTCAACATCATTACCGATAAAAAATCCTCTTTCTGCCTGAATATCAATTATTGGCTTGGTTTTAGAGAAATCTTTATCAATAACCTGACAGTTAAATGATTTGCGTTTTGAATATATCATCTCTATTCTGAGCTTAAGATTCGTTTTAGGATTGAGATTGAATTTTGGAGAAATCTGCGGAATTAGATTCTCAAAATCAGTTTCTTTCCATAAAATAAGCGTTGCATCATATTTCGGTGCACTGTCACGCAGCACAAATGTAAGCTGTTTTTCTATATGCGGGAGAAATTCTTCGCTATATCCTATCATCCGCACGACTGCACAGCCTAAATCTGCATATTTGACAAATTTTTGTTCTTTTGAGGCTAAATATTGTTCTATATTTGTAAAGCAACCTCTTATTTCTTGTTTTGTAAAATCTTTAAACTGCATTCATTCTTCCTTGTTTTGTAAAATTATACTGCTTTGTTTTTAAATCTTTTATAAAAAATTCTATTAATTTCGGATGTTTTCTTATTCGTTTCAAAAGGAAATATTTTGGCTTCCAGGCGATATATTCTTTGATCATTTCCGGATTTTTTATAAGATTTCCTACTTTCATCGCTCTGCATTTTGCTCTTAAATCTTCAAGATAGAATCTGTTGTACATAACCATATTTGAATATTCGTTTGTTTCTTTTTCAAAAAGCTTATCTTCTTTAATTTCGTCCGGCAAGACTTCTGACGAAATTTTTTCAATAAACTTAATAGCAAAATTCATTTGTACTTCTGTTTGTGTAATTTTTGCATTTTTCTTTACAATACTCCAGTCAAAATCTGGTTTGCTTTCTATAAGGTATTTGCAGTCAAAAAGTGTGTATAAAAGTCCTGCCTGACTGGTATTGTTTCTCAAATTTCTTGCAAGGTTGACTAAAGAAATGAACAATAAATCTTCATTTGAAGGAATGAGTGCATTTACTCCGAAAGCTACTACTTTGCGGGCTCTTTTATAAAGCCCTTTTAAAAGCCTTTTTTCATGCCCTGTTTCCATATAAATAATTTTATGAACATCAAGAGCACCTTCTTCACTACCTTCCGGATGTAAATCAATTGCGTGAATGTCGACTTTTTCCCACCAGTAACCTAGTGGTTCTGCAATCTTTGCGCACTTCATCAAATCTTTTTCCGGAACAAGAATATCTATATCACTCATTACCCTAGGCAAATCCTGTCTTAAAAATTTCATAGCTCCGCCTTTTAAGAGCATTGGAATGATGCCGGCTTTATTCAGTTCCCTGCCTATTTTTGTAAAATGAGCAATCGTATTGAGATTCTTAAATCGGAAGAATTTTAAGAGTCCTTTTAACCTTGGTCCTTCATAAGCCGTAAAATTTAGTTCTGGATGCCGTTTCATAAAATAAGAGAGCATAAGTGATTTTGCACCGCCTTTTACTTCGATGTCAAAATCTTTAAGCAGGTTATCCAAATCCTGCTGTGTAGGATTTTTACTAAATGCAAGCTGTAGTAGACCTTTGTCTGTAGGATATAAAATTTCGTTGTAGAAATTCTCTATCAGAGCATCTGTAATTGGGATATCATTTCTCATATATCCGCTGTCTTTTATTTCTTCAATATTTTTATTCCAAAGGACTTGCACTTATATACCTCTTTCCAATACAGGTATTAAACCCAATAAATAATATTTAGCTGTTTTTAGACTTTCCTTTTTTGTAATAATTGGTATGCTTAAAAACTTCTTTTGTTCTGTCAATGCCCAGAATTCTTTGTCACGAATCTGGACTCCCTTTTCTCTCAAGAACTCTATGACATCCTTTTTTGCCTTGTTTTTATCCGTATTATGCTTAGGGCTTTTGGTATGAACTGTTGAATTGGGATTGCGGAAGTAATAATAATTAACACCGGGAGTAGATACAATTTTATTTGCATAATAAATTGCTTTTATTGTAAAAAGCTTATCTTCACAGTACATTCCTTCCGGCCAGATTATATTATTATCTTTAAGCATTGAATGTCTGTAAATTTTATTTGTCGGACAAGGATTTTTTACCTGATTTCCGATATCAATTTTTTCCTGTATAGTAGCAGCCACTTTTTCTTCGGTAATATTTAGTCTTTTCTTTGTTTTTCCGTTTCCAATTCTTATATTTGTTGCAAGTGCAATATCTGAATTATATTTTTTTGCTGTATTGTACAATTTTTCAAAATAATCCGGATCTACCCAGTCATCCGAATCAACAAATCCGATATACTCTCCTTTTGCAATTTGTAAACCGGCATTTCTTGCAGCACCCTGCTTTTTATTTTCTTGATTTATAATTTTTATTCTGGAATCATTATTTGCATATTCTATTATAATGTTTAAAGAATTGTCAGTTGAGCCGTCGTTGACACAAATAATCTCAATATCGCTAAGAGTTTGATTAATAAGAGAGGTTAAGCTTTTGGATAAAAACTTTTCAGTATTAAATATAGGGACAATGACTGATACTTTGCACATTTATTCTCTTACTCCTACTTTATGCTTTGTTCTGAAAGTTTGACTATTTGTGATATATCCATATTATGTATACTAAATTTAAAAATAACTTTAATATTACACTTTTACAAACTATGTATAAGGATATAACAAACAGGTTTAAAAGTAAATAATAAAATATAATAAAATACATTAGCCAATTGGCTGATATTCTTTTAATCATTTGCATTATGTATTCTGGTACAAGGTTAATTTTAACTCAGCAGTTGAGTATAATAAAATGTGAAAAAGGATATTTTATATCCAGCTGTTAATTATTTGTAAAGATAACAGCATGCTTAAAAATAATGCTTTATTATTAGTAAGTCTATACACAAATCTAAAAAAAATTTTGTGTTATAATAATTACCAGATAAGAAGTAGTGGAGGATTTTATGTCAGGACTTATCCTTTTTTGTGCAATAGTAATACTGTCTTGTATAGTAACAAATAAATTTTCAAATAAACTGGGAATGCCGGCTCTGGTCTTTTTTATGTTTCTTGGTGTTCTGTTCGGTTCTGACGGAATTTTAAAGCTTTCTTTTGAAGATTATGATTTAACTTCTAAATTATGTTCAATTGGTTTGCTATTTATTATATTTTATGGCGGCTTTTGTACAAAAAAATGTGAGGATAAAAAGGTTACTATTCAAGCGGTTTTGTTATCTTCTTTAGGCACTGTATTAACTGCAATTTTTACAGCAGCTTTTTGCTTTTACGGGTTAAAAATGTCCTTTGCAGAAAGTTTTTTAATAGGTGCTATAATAAGTTCAACTGACGCAGCTTCTGTTTTTTCTATATTGCGTTCCAGAAGATTAAACCTTAAGTATAATACAGCACCATTACTTGAAATGGAGAGCGGAAGTAATGACCCTTTCGCATACATGCTAACAATGCTGGGTATTATATTGCTTAAAGGCGGCAGTGTTATGTCGCTAACTCCAATGCTCTTTAAACAGTTGTTTTTTGGTATATTATTCGGGGTATTAATAGCTTATGGTGCAATATACATATTTAAGAAAACACAACTGCTCTCAGAAGGTACAGATACTATATTTATGGTTGCTATTGCACTTATATCTTATGCAATTCCGGATTTAATCGGTGGAAATGGCTATTTAAGTGTATATATTACCGGTATAATTTTAGGTAACAGCGAAATCCGAAATAAGATTAACCTTATATATTTCTTTGACGGTATAACTGCATTATCTCAAGTAATTATATTTTTCCTTATAGGTTTTCTGTCTTCTCCACACAAAGTTCCGGATATATTACTTCCTGCGATTTCTATTACATTCTTTTTATCATTTATCGCGCGTCCTCTTGCCGTATTCCTAATAATGAAACCTTTTAAAGCACCATGGAATCAATTTTCATTTATATGCTGGGCGGGGCTTAGAGGAGCTGCATCTATAGTATTCGCAATAATGGTTGTTGCAGAAAGTTCCAGTCTGAAGCATGATTTATTCCATATCGTTTTTGTTGTTGCTCTTCTTTCTGTTGCAATACAAGGCTCTATGCTCCCTATTATTGCAAAAAAGGATTCAATGATAGATCGTTTTTCTGATGTAAGAAAAACCTTTAATGATTATCAACAAGAATCCGCAATTGTTCTTGATAAATTAATAATTAATGATTCACATCCTTGGAATGGACGTATGTTAAAGGATTTAAATATTCGCCATAATGTGCTGGTTCTTGTAATAAACAGGAACGGTCAGAAAATTGTTCCTAAAGGAAGTACTGTTTTAATGGAAGGGGATGAGGTTCTTCTGGGTACATCTGTTGTAAAAGCAAAAAATGATATAAAACTTTGTGAAGCAGTTATTGATAAAGGGCATGAATGGCTTGATAAGAAAATCAATACAATTAATTGTCCGGAAAATTTTCTCATTGCTTTGGTAAAGAGAGGAGATGAAGCGTTTGTGCCGAATGGGGATACAGAATTGAAACTTGGTGATACTCTTGTATTCTATGAGGCATAAACTGAATAATACAAGGTACAATCTCCTGTATTTTGTGCCTTAGCAGGTGTTTTAATTATTATGGATATATATAAAAAGGTTCTTATTTTTGTAACAGCAATTTTTTTATGCGGATTCGGTATAGCTATTACTACTCAGGCAGATTTGGGTACGTCTCCTATATCAAGTTTACCTTACGTTTTAACTTTTATAACTCCATTATCGTTTGGCATAACAACGATAATAATAAATGTCCTGTTTATTATTGTGCAATTGATAATACTAAAAAAAGAGTTCAAATTTTTTGATTTGTTACAAATTTTTGTCGGGCTTATATTTGGGCTATCAATTGATTTAGGAATGTATTTGTCTGCTCCATTTAAGCCTAATGTATACTGCCTTCAGGTTCTTATGCTGCTAGTAGGTTCTGCAGTTCTGGCTCTTGGGATAACTCTTGAATGTCTCGCAAATCTCCTTTATGTTCCGGGAGAAGGTGTTGTAAAAGCTATTGCGTATAAAACCGGTAAAGAATTTGGAAAACTTAAAATAGGATTTGATTGTCTTTTATGTTCTTTTGCAATACTGTTAAGTGTACTGATATTGCATCATATACGCGGTCTTCGTGAGGGAACTGTTATTTCTGCACTTCTGGTAGGGTGGTTTGTTTGTTTATATCATAAAATATTTGCAAAGTTTAAAATTTAAAAAATATTAGAGCCGCTGAGCGATTTGGAATAAAAATTATTTTGTAGAAACTAACTTGCTTAAGGCTTAAATAAGGCCGTCCAATATATAGTGTTTTTTTTGTAAACTTTTGTAAAATTTATAGTGAATTACTTAAAGTTTTTATATTTTGTGCCGTAATACATAATATAAAAATGTAAATTGGAGATAAAGAAATGACAGACATATCAGGCGTTCAATCATTTGGCAGTTTTATTATCTATCAGGATGTGAAAATAAGTGTTAAAGATGCTGATATTGATGGTGATGGTCAAGTTACAGAAGACGAGTTAAATACTGCAATCAAAGAAGCAGAGGAAGAAATAGACTATGATATTGATGTCGAGGATTGGAGTCTTTCAGAATTATCTACAGAGGATGTAAACGAAAAGTCGGCTGAAGAGACGGAAGCCGCTGAAGAGACGGAAGCTGCTGAAGCCGCTGAAGCCTCATTCTCAACTCTTTCAGGCGAAGATGTTCAAGTCGGCTCACGACTTACAGATATTGATTATTCAAGTATCCCAGGTTATACGGAAAATGAGAGAATAGTAACTAAGGACGCAGAAGAAGTAAAAACTCTCCTTGAAGATTCTTTGAAAGAAAATTTTAAGAGCCAGATAACTAAACAGCTTGAAAGTAAAGGTGTTCCTTTTGATGAGATTGAAACAATATTTGAGAATTCATTCACACAAGCACTTAATGAATCGGTGGAAGCTTATACTACTACTATGAAGTTCTTTGCTAAATCTGTGACTCTTATAAACGTAAATGTTCAAGAACTTGTTGATACATTTATTACTAAATTTAATGAGATAATATCTTCTACAATTGATGAGGTAAATGCAAGCAGCACCGACATGGATATAATGGATATCGATTTCAGTGTGCTGTATACAGATGAGGAAGGCAATGTTGATTCCGAATTGCAGCAGGCACTTGAATCCGGTTCAACGCTTTCGTCCATATTTGTAGATTATGAAGAAAAAGCTAACAGCATGATTGAAGAGCTAAAATCCACAATGCTAAAAAAAGCAATGGCAATGTGCGAAGCTAACGGAATTGAATTTGATAATGATGCATTTCAGAATGCATTTGAAAATAGTAAAAGCATTGCAGTAAATGAAAATGTTACTAGCTCTTCATTAGGCAGATTCAGCAAACTAAGCAAACAGTCATTTAATCCGCAATCTTGTTTAAGTTCTTTCTTAACAACCTTCAAAGAAGCTTATACCGAATGGGTTGAATCAGAAAAACAAAACGTTTAATGATATTTACCTGTAATGTATAGAATTCAAATAGATTCTTAAATAATTAATAGGGTAAAATATAATAAACTTATGCGATAAAATTTAATTGGCTGGGGCGGAAGGATTCGAACCTCCGGGATGGCTGGACCAAAACCAGCTGCCTTACCACTTGGCGACGCCCCATCACATTAATTATCATAAAATATCAATCCCGATTGTCAAGGGGGAGGACAATTATATTTTGGCTTATAAATATAAGTTTTTCAGGTATTTAACGAAATAAAGACTTAGAATGTATATTCTAAGTCTTATTATATATAGAATAGGAGGGGATTTCTAATCTCTTGTAAGCTGCCAGACTACATCTCCTGCCAATGCTGCAAGTGCAGTCCATTTACCAAGCCGATGAGTACCTTTTAAACCTAAGTTTTTGCACATTCCTAACGGATTTAGGATTTTGCCCAGTGCTGCTGTACCTATACCAATTCCATAACCGGCAGCAGCTGCTGTTGCACCTTCTGCTATATTACCTGCTACTCCGCCGATTTTTTCAATTCTGTCTTTGCCGCCCTTGTTATCGATTCTTGTACCGAATAAATAACTTAGTGTTTCTTCTGTATATTTGTTATGGTAATCTTTTTTACCGAAGAAATTTTCGTTAAATCCGTGCATAAAAGCTGACTCACCATATTTCTTTATATCAGATCTTAAACTTACTTGTTCACCTGTTTTTTTAGAAATTATTTGAGCGTACATTCCTTCTATAATATTAATAACGCTCTCAGTCGGATCTAATCTATTGCTATTAGCTTTTAAATAAGCATTGTGTTTTTGGTATAATGCGCTTTTTAACTTATCAAACTCTTCGCATATACCATCTGCATCTCCTTCTCTGATTTTTTCAGCTAAATTAACAATCAAACCATTCAATCTGGCATCTTCCAGAGATTCTTGAAATAAAGCTCTATCTTCTGCTTTATAAGCATTTGTTTTGTTTTCTAATAATAATTCATGCATTGCACCCGAATGGTTTAGCTGCTCCTTCTCAATATTTTGATAAGCTTGATTCATCTGCTGCATATAAGCAGGATACATTCCCATTATGCCCATTCCGCCATATCCCATAAATGCCGGATTGTAATATGAACTATATGTGCTACCGCCGGATAAACCATACATTCCGAGCCCGCTCATATATGGACTATAACCTATTCCTGTTATGCCAAACGGATATGACATAATGACCTCCTACTAATACTTTTTAAAAATAACCTTTTTTAACCTTACATATTTATAAAGTATTTGTGTTTAGAAAAATTGATATTTTTGGCGAAATTCTTAACAAAAGTTTACAATTTATTATTGACTAATTTTGTTGTATCATGTTAAAAATAACCGGTTTGGGAGTCTGTGATGAGAATTGAAGCTAAAAATCTAGTTAAGATATACGGTGATAGAAGTGTTGTAAATGATATTTCCTTTTATATGGATAAGGGAGAAGTTGTTTGTCTTTTAGGTCCTAACGGTGCCGGAAAAACTACAACCTTTTACATGATTGTTGGTCTGGTAAAACCCAATACCGGAAACGTTTTTATTGATGATAAAGAAATTACTGCCTGGCCAATGAACCTTAGAGCTAAGGAGGGGATTGGATACTTGCCACAGGAAAATTCAATTTTCAGAAAGCTAACAGTTGAGGATAATATTCAGCTAGTGTTGGAAATGAATGATAAGTTGACAGTTAATGAAAAAAAATCGAAGCTGGAAGAATTGCTCTCAGAATTTGGAGTTTTAAAATTAAGAAATTCTCCTGCCGTTGCATTATCGGGTGGAGAAAGGCGAAGAGTTGAAATCGCCAGAGCACTTGCTGCCAGCCCTGATTTTATGCTTCTGGATGAACCTTTTGCGGGTATAGACCCGATTGCTATTGGTGAAATTAAAGATAATATTAGAAAGATTTCTGAAGAAAAAGGGCTTGGGGTACTGATTACAGATCACAATCCGAAAGCAACACTTTCAATAACTGATCGTGCATATGTTATTTTTGATGGAAAAATTAAGATTCAAGGGCGAAGTAAAGATGTTGCAAATGATCCTGTTGCTAAAGAGTTCTATTTAGGAAAGGATTTTAAGCTATAGGATGAAAAAACTCTTTACTGTATATGATAGGTATATTTTCAGTCAGGTTTTGATGACTACAATTGTTGCAATACTGTTGTTTACAATTGTATGGATTGCTCCTGAAATGCTTTTAAGTACAATTAAGAAAATTCTTTCACATCAATATACTGTAAAAACAGGGGTTATGGTTCTTGTTTATGAACTTCCTAAAATTCTCGGTAAAGCATTTCCGGTAGGTCTTTTGTTAGGATCATTGTTTACATTTGATAAATTAAGTAAAGATTCTGAATTAACAATATTTAGAGCGGTAGGCATGTCATTTTCTCGGATAGTTCGTCCGCTTCTTGTTTTAAGTTTCATCGTAACCTATCTGTGTTTTGTTACTTATGACAAATGGATTCCCGAGTCTTGTCAAAGGCTTCAGGATATAAAAGGTGGAGCGGCTTTAACCCAGTATATTTACACTAAAAAAGATAAGAATAACCATCCTGAACAGGCTGTAATTGTTTCCAGATTTTTTAAAGATGAAATGACAAATGTTGTTGTTTTAAATTTTTCAAAACAAGTATTTGATGATCTTCACGGGCTTAATAATATTTTAGTGGCAGAGGTTGGACATAAAGGGCTTGATCCTCAGGGGAAATCCAGCTGGATTTTGGATGATGTAACCTCGTATGATATTAATGAAGATGGGATATTTAAAAATATTACTTCCTTAGAAAGGACATATATTCTTAATGGTGAAGACGCAGAAGATGCTTATACAATTATGATTAATTCTACAAAAAGAGACAGAGATATCACTAATAAGGATTTAAAGCATTATGTAAATCTTCTTAAAAAAGCAAATCTGGATGAAGATTATAGATTGATGTACAACAAATATTTACAGCGATTTTTCCATCCTTTTGTCTGTGTGCTTCTAGCAATTTTAGGCTGTTTGCTTGGCTTTAGCAAACCTAGAGAGCAAAGATTAATAGGGTTTACGATTGCAATTGGATGTATTTTTGTATATTATATAACGCTGCCATTTTTTGACCTGCTTGCAGAAAAAGGAGTATTACATCCTATTGTAACAGCAGCATTTCCACCGGCAGCATTCTTATGTGCTATTATTGCATTTTACAAATCGAGGGACTTATAATATGAAAAGAATATTTATCACTTTACTAATGTTATTTCTTACCGGTGCTGCTTTTGCATCTCCTATTAATGTGAAATATGATGACGGGATTTATCATATTATACTTACGGGAGACAAGATAAAAAAACAGATTCAGTTTATATCATCTCCAACACTTACTACAAACAAAGAGACTCACAATAAAACGGAATCATTGCTTACAATAAATGCCGGTTTTTTCGACCCAAATAACCAGAAAACTATGTCGTATATTGTAAATGACGCACAAATTGTAGAAGATCCGATATTCAATGAAAGTTTTCAAACCAATCCTGTATTAAGGCAAAATATGAAGAAAATTCTGGATAGGACAGAATTCCGGATACTGGACTGTGATAGTAAACTTAAATATGAAATTGCACAGCACAATTCGAAAGTTGATTTTCTGTGTTCAATACAAACTTCTGCCCAAGGGGGACCTCAATTACTGCCAAATTTAAGACTTGAAGAAGAGTTTTTTGTTGTAAGAGATAAAGACGGAAATGTTGTAAGAGAATCTGCCAGTGTTTTGCATAAAACAGCCAGAACTTTAATAGGTCTAAAAGTTCTTGAAGGCGGGGCGCAAGAGGTACACATTTTTATTGTGACAGATAAGCATCCTATGGATATTTATGAAGCAAGAGACCTTTGTGCGAGCTACAATTTAGATAGTGCGATGGCTTTTGATGGTGGTAGCTCAACATCTTTAAATTATAAAAAAATATCTGTGGTTTCAAATGAAAGTGAAGGTGGAACCGGCAGGGCTTTAAAATCATTTATGATTATTAAGCAAAAGTAGTAGTAAAAAGTGTTTAATTTAAGCTAAACTTGTAGATTAAAATTTGAACCTTTATATCAAGCATTCCATTAAAAAAAGTCTGTTTGGATTCCCAAACAGACTTTTTGCAAATAAGTTTTCAAACTATTTGATTTCAATTGTAGCACCTGCAGCTTCAAGCTGTTTCTTGATAGCTTCAGCTTCTTCTTTCTTAATGCCTTCTTTAACAGCTTTAGGAGCACCGTCAACTAAATCTTTAGCTTCTTTTAAGCCAAGACCAGTGATAGTTCTAACTTCTTTAAGAACAGCGATTTTCTTGTCAGCAGGAACTGAAGCTAAAATTACACTAACTTCAGCATCTACATCTTCTGCAGGAGCAGCTGCAGCAACAGGAGCAGCTGCAACAGCAACAGGAGCAGCTGCAGATACGCCGAACTTTTCTTCCATAGCTTTTACTAATTCAGCAGCTTCTAATAATGTTAATTTTTCAATTGATTCTAAAATTGCTTCAATACTCATTGTTTTTCTCCTTTTATTTTAATTTAAATTATTGTAATACTTTTTTATTTTAGTGTGAACTTAATTACGCTAAGCTTGCAGGTTTAAACCTGTTTTCCACTTATGCGGATTTTTGGTCTCTAACAGCTGCAATGGCTCTAACAAGAGATGACATAACAGCATTGACAGAGTTTGCGATACCTGATGCAGGTGAGTTGATGCAGCCAAGCATTTTTGCGTAGAGTTCTTCTTTTGAAGGAAGATCTGCAAGAGCTTTTGCCTCAGTTGCTGACATTAATTGTCCGTCCATTGCAGCTGCAAGGATTTCGCATTTTTTTGTTTCTTTAATAAATTGAGATAAAGCTTTAGCCGGTGCTACTTGATCATTGTAACCAAAAGCAATAGCAATTGACCCTTTCAGTACTTCTGTCAGCACTTCGTATGGAGTGCCTTGTACTGCGATTTTAGCAAGGGTATTTTTAGTAACCATATAGTCACCGCCGTCTTTTTGAAGAGAACGTCTTAATTTTGTGATTTCTTCAACAGACAAACCTTTGTAATCAGTAACAATTGCAACTTGTGCTTTATCAATTTTTTCCTTAATAAGTGCTACCTTATCCTGTTTGAAAGCTTTTGTTGACATTTTTTGCTCCTTTTTCTACACTCTTTCAAAGAGTTGTTATATAATTTTCGGATTATTTTCCGATCGACCTTCTAAACATTAAAAAAGACTTTGCAATCTTTTTATAATCGCAAAATCCAATATTACTTTTAAAGCTATTTATACTCTTAAAGTTTTGAGTGCTTTTATTATTTATACTCTGAACCGCAACATTAACTTTGTTGTGTTCCATAGAGCTTGCACCCGTGGATAATCTCGGCTAGCCTTTTTTAGATTAAATCCTAACATAAGGATACTAACTGTCTGCGATTATGTTATTAAATTTAACAAAACCTTATTTTAATGTCAAGCTCTTTGTAAAGTTATTTAACTCTTTTTGCCTGAATCACTGTCCAATAACCGCCTTTTTTAACGTCATAATCCGTAAAATCCATATCCATACGTTTTACAATAGAGTTTTTTACTTCAGAAAAAGTAATAAACATTTCTGGTATATCAGGATTATTTTTATTAGCTTCCAAAAATTTTTCATCGAAAAAACTTACACTATCTAAAAAAACTACGGAAACAGTTTCTCCTACCGGAATTTCTGAAAGTATAGAAGCCGGATCTTGTTTATAAATATGCCTGTTGCTTTTACTAAGATATAATAAATTTTTATCCTTTATATCTGCATAACGATAGAATCTGTTTGGTTCATAATATGTAAACAAAATGTTTTTTGAATTTTGTTTATTAAGTATATCACCAACTATTTTATGTCCTTCATTTCGTTTTAGCTTTGTTGCATAATAAGGGGTAGAATATGCACTCAGATGACAGATTACAAAAATAGATAATAACACAATTCCAGTGCGTTTCATTCTGTCAAATCCGAGAGCAATAAATAAAATCAGTATTGGTAAAATTTCTATTGTATATTTTGTTATAAAAACAATAATTCCGCAGGCTGCTATAATTGACATTGTTGCAACGGTTCCCAGAACTACCAGTGATAAACCTTTTTTTAGTCCTGCAATCATTCCGGAAAGGGCAATAAGAGTAGGTATTGTTAGCCATAGTATAAGTGATTTATTATAAAAGAATACAGGCGGAGCAGAAATATTATTTGTAAGAATCGGTGAAAAGTAGTCGCTAAATAGAAACAATATATTAGTGTAAGAAAAATGTCCCCACCATTGTGAAGCGGGAAGCATTCTCAAAACATTAACAGGGAGTTTTAAAAAAGCAATAATTGTTATAAGCATTAAAACAATGACTACAGATATTTTCTTTTTCTTTATTATAACGTATAAAAGTGAGAAAAATACATAAATAGCTCCTATAATATGAGTAGAAAGTATAAGTACATTTGATAGAATATATCCGATAATATTCTTCCAGTTATCATTTTTTAGGTATTTAATTGTAAACAATAGTGAAAAAGCTGAAAACAAGAATAAAAGCGAATAAAATCTAATTTCCTGAGAATAATACACTAGAAAAGATAATATAGATGTTATTAATGCTGCAAAATATCCGGTTTTCTTGGAATACTCTTTTCCAACAAGATACATCACAGGAATTGCAATTACACCGGGGAGTACTGACGTAAGTCTCAAAACCGTGTCGGAGCAATGAGCAAAAGGTTTTATATATAAATAATAAAACGGCATGTGGCATTGTTTTACAACTTCTTCCCAGAAACCGTTAAAAAGTGGGGCTGTTGAAACATACCAGCTTACATATTCATCATTCCACATACCTTCCGGTTTAACTATGTTAGAAAGTCTGAGCAACAATCCCAGTATAATTATATAAAACACTCTTTACCTGCTCTCCTGATTTATATATAATATTTTACATGACAAAGCTTATTATTCAAATACCTTGTTACAATGAAAAAGAGACCTTGTTAACAACCCTTAATGATTTGCCGCAAAGAATAGAAGGTATTAACGAAATAGAGGTTCTTGTAATAAATGACGGGTCTACTGATAATTCAGCAGAAATTGCAAGAAATTGGGGAGCAACGGTTCTTGATATAAAACCGAATAAAGGACTTGCAAATGCATTCAGATCTGGATTAAATGAAGCGTTAAAAAAGGATGCAGATATAATCGTTAACACAGATGCTGATAATCAGTATTGTGCTGATGATATAAAAAATATAGTCAGACCAATTCTTGATGGTGAGGCGGATATTGTTGTAGGTGCTAGAGATATTTTCTCTATAAAAGAATTTTCTCCGATGAAGAAAGTTTTTCAAAAACTCGGATCTGCTATTTTAAGGTTATTTTCTTCAACTCAAGTAGAAGATGCTCCTTGCGGTTTTAGAGCTTTTTCAAAGCATGCTGCAATTAGAATAAATATTTTTGATAATTATACATATACTATGGAAACTTTGTTACAGGCTAATGCTAAAGGTTTAAAAGTTGTTTCGGTGCCTATCAGAGTAAATGCAAAACTCAGGGATTCAAAGCTTGTAAAAAATATCTTTGATTATATGTATAAGTCAATGAAAACAACAATAAGGATGTTTATTGTATATAGACCGTTTCGTTTTTTTATAACAATTGCTTGGCTGCTTGCTCTAATTAGCGGGCTGCTTATCTTAAGATTTATGTACTATTATTTACAAGGTGCTGGGAATGGACATGTTCAGTCACTTATATTTGCAGCAATGTTTTTAATTTCTGCAGTACAACTTGGGGTTATTGCTGTTATCGGCGATTTGCTTTCAATAAATAGGAAGCTTCTTGAAGATATTCAAATAAGGTTAAAAGCTTTGGATTATGGTAGAAAATAAATAAAGAAAAAAACTTTTTCAAGTGAAAAGAAAGGAAAAAGAGAAGGTAAAACTTTCTATATAGTGTACTTTGTATGCTTAGCTAAATATACTAAATGTTCTTTCAGTATTATCATCTCGTACTTGTTGTATAGATTCAATTTCTGTTGTTATAGATGACCTTTCTGTTTCAAGTGAGCTTAGGTCCTGATCATATTTAGTATCTTTTGCATTGAGCTTATTTAATTCATATTCATATTCCGCTTCAGCTTTTTTTAAATTTGTTTCATCTTGAACTTCTTGAAGATAGTTTGTACCAGTGCTGGTAGCAATACTCGTTGTCGTCCATTCATTTGTTGTTTCATTATAGATTTCTATAGTAATCCTGCCTGCGCTAATCATATTATATAACCATTCTTTGCCATCATCTCCGGATTCATATAGAGGATCTATTACTTGACAGCCTCCTGCGGCTTGAATTTGTTCAAATAAATTAGCATAATAATTAAACTCTGCTTGAGGAAATTCTTCGGAGTATTCACTGTTGAATTCGGCACTAGATGAATCTGGATCAGTGTTTGTCTCATTATTTTTATTTAAACGCATATATTCATATATTTCACTTGCATAATTATCGTAGAGGACATCTCTAAAGTTTTCTAGAGCTGCTCTCTTTTCAGACATTGTTGTTGAATCAGAATTGCAAGCTTCTATTAATGCATCATAGGCTGTTTGTATTGCATTCTCTGTGGAATGGTTTTCATAAACCATTCTTTCAACATCTGTCATAAATAAATTATACAAACCGTTTGAAGCTTCTCCATCTCCGTAATCTTCATTAGAAACTCCGATACCCACTTCCATGCCCATTGTCAAATGTCCATTGTCACCGTCAACAGGCCACCCGAAATCAGAATCCATTCCCAGCATTGCAAATGCAAAAGTATATTTATCTGTATTAAAGTTTTCATATATAGCAGCCGTTTCTGCATCTACTATAACTTTTCCGGTTTTTGAATCTATCAATGTATACTGTGCGTATCTGTTTTCATTATATGTACATAAAGTTGAAAAAGTGGCATCTACATAACTGGTTGTTCCGTCACCATTACTGTATGCAACCTGAATCTTTGTAGCATCCAGAGCATCACAATAGTTCTGGTATAACTCGTCTTGCTGAGTTGCAAGTGAAATTTTCTGACTTTCAATATTTTGTGCCTTGTACTCGATATCATGAAGTCTGCTTGTCAGAGTGAATAATGTAACTTGTGATGCTGCCATTCCCATCGGTGTACTTGTCCTATATTTTATTCTTCCCTTGTTCTATGTATTACGGCATTTTTCTATCAAAACTTTAATAAAAGACCTTAAATTTTTACAAAACTTTACAAAAATATTTGCTATGTAAACTTTTGTAACGATTAAAAAAAAATATGAAATTTTATATTATACATATACTTTATATATATGTAAGATGTAAATAATATAAAAATTTAATCCCCTAAATCCCTTCCTAACTAATTTTCCTAGCTTCTCGTTTTTGAGAAGTTTTTTTTTGTTCATTAATATCTCTCTTCATAAATTTTCAAATTTTAGCAATTTTATATCAATTATTGTTTTTTATATAATATGGTTATGAAAGTTGAAAATATAAATAGTGTATTTTTTAGAGCAAACTTGCCTCTGGAAGCATCAAATTCGCAGGTTAAAGAATATAAACAGATAAACGAGCTTTCTAATACAATGCAGGATTACCAGGTAAAGCTTCCTCAAAAGTTTATAAAAATAGGAGAAAATGAACTGGATAATGGTCTTAGGCTTTATCAGTATAAGCTTGCTAATGGTCAACGTGTTGCAATAGTGCCGATGGAAGGTTCTCCTGCTATTGTGAAGAATTATGTAAATGTGGGTTCAATGAATGAAACTCCTGATATAAAAGGTATAAGCCATTTTCTTGAGCACATGGCTTTTAATGGAACTAATGGCGAAAATGGGCATATAAAACTCGAAACAGGGGATTCATTTAAAAAAATAGATGAGCTTGGCGGCTGGGCAAATGCAAGTACAAATTATGCCATAACGGATTATGTAAACTCTACTCCTCAGCTTAAGAATGGTGACTTAAAGCAGCAAATTAAGATTATTGCGGCTATGGGGGAGGATTTAAAGCTGTCGCAGGAAATGATAGAAAAAGAAAAACACCCTGTTTGTTCAGAAATAAATATGATTCTTGATGATCCACAGACAATTGCACTTGATCAAACCGTGAGAACTGTTTTTAATGTTAAAAATCCGGCAGATGAAATGGTTGGGGGAAGTGTTAAACATATTCAAAATCTTACAAGGGAAGATGTTTTAGAGTATTATAACAAGTATTATACTCCTGATAATATGATACTTGTTATTACAGGCGATGTAAATCCGGATGAAGCAATTTTATATGCAGCTAAAAGCTTCAATTCAAATAAAACAGCTCAAGGTAAAAAATACGAAGAAAAGTTGACACCTATCTCTCAAACTGTCAGAAAAGATTTTATGTGTGATAAGGCAAAATCTTGTGAAATAGTTTTAGGTTTTGTTGGACCTAAAAACAATGATGCAAGAGAGAAAATTATTTTTGATCTTGCTAAAGTCTATTTAAATTCATACTCAACCGGATTAAAACAAAGTCTGAAAAAGTATAATACACGTCCATTTATAGAAAGCGAAAAAATCAGTACAAACCCAAATAGTTCTAGATTTGTTTATCTTGCTGCAAATTCATCCGAAGATAACAGTGAAAAGGTTTTAAAAACAATATTTGAGACTTTATCAAATGTAAAGAAGCCTGATGAAGAGATTTTAAATGAAATTAAACAAAGGATATTGAAATATAAAGAAGAAAGCTTTGAATATTCTTCAGAAGTTAATGATTTTATTGGCAAAGCTCTTCTTAATAATGATACTGAATATATTACTGAATATACTAATATTCTCAATTCAATAACTTCGGAAGATGTTTATCAGGGCGTAAAAAAATATTTCAACCTCAATAGAGCAGCTATAACACTGGTACACCCGCAGAAAGAGAATACCGTATCATTTAAAGGTAAACGAGAACCTTTGAATATTAATATGATTTCTGAAGAAAAGTTGGATAATGGTTTTGATGTTGGATTATATAAAACAAAAAATAATAATATTGAATACAATATAGCTCTCTATCTTGACAAACCTTATAATAAAAAAGCAGGTGTTATTGAAGTCTTAAATGAAATGTATTCAATGGGAACAGCTTCCATGCCGGAGGATGTGCTAGAAAGGTTTGAAGAAAAGAATAATATTAATCTGAATGCAAATGTTTCTGCTTCCAAGTTGAAAATCTATTCTGATAGCAGCTATGAGAATAGAAATATAATATTTGATAACGCTAAAAAACTTTTGTATGAACCTAGAATTACGGAAGAAAATTTAAAAAAAGCTAAAGACAGAATAAAAGATTATATTACAAGGGCGCAGGATAGTGCTTATAGGCTTTATATTAATTATGAAAGTAAAAACAATCCGTATGAATTTTCAGAAAAAGAAATTCTAGAGAATCTTGATAATATTACACTAGATGACATTAAGGATTGTCATAAGTATCTTTTGGAAAATTCGAGAGGTATCATTACTGCAAATATTCCGGAAGAACATCCGGAAGTTAAGCAGGAAGTATTGGATTGCTCCAAAACGTTATACAATGTGCTTCCTAATGACAAAAAAATACTTAAAATATATAAAGAAAATGTAAAACCTGTAGTTTTGACTAAGGTTAATAACAACTCACAGGCAGATATTATGCAGGTACACAAATTTAAGTGTGATAATACTATAAAAGAAACTGTGCTGGCAGAAATAACAAATTCTATTCTTTCTAACTCCAGCATCGGATTATTTAATACACTTAGGGAACGTGACCATCTTGCATATTCGGTTTATTCTTCCTTAGAAAAAAAAGGAGATTGCGGGGAAATTTCATGCAATATACTTACAACAACAGATAACAAGGAAATTGGAGAAATTTCTTATGACAATGTTCAAAAGTCTATAGATGGTTTTAGCCGACAGATTAATGAACTAAAAAGTGGCAGATTTTCTGACCAAGACCTTGAAAATGCCAAATTATTACTGAAAGCAAATTTATTAAATAAAGAGGGTACAAGTTCTAAGTTAAGATCTTTATCTTCCGGGCTTAATTCAAAATATGGTATAACATATATAAATCAATTATTTAATGAAATTGATAAAGTTACAAAGCGTGACTTAATTGATTTTGCTGTGAAAATGTTTGATAATCCGCCAGTTTATTCTATTGTCGCAAGCAAAGACACACTTGAAAATAATAAAGATTATTTTGCAACTTTAGAGATATAAATACTTAATTGAATGTTTTCTGTCCAAGAGCTTTTACTGAGATTTTACTCCTTTGATACATAAAGTTTTTTACGAAAAGCTTTAATCTTGTCTGCTTCTTTTATATAATTCCCTTTATAAAGTTTATTTATGTTGTTATTAAGAAGCTCTATAACATCCTTTATATTATCACCATTCATCACAATCATATCATTTGCCATCTCAGTATTTGAAAGTGCAAGCCTTGTTGTATCTCTAAAACCAGAAGCTGCCAGCTTTTGCGCAAGTTCATTATTTTCTATGTTTTTGCACAAAGCCTGAGCAACTAGCATTGGTGCATGAGAAATCAATGCAACAGCCTTATCATGCTCTAGAGGTGTCGTAATCACAACTTCTGCCCCCAGAGAAGATATAATGGATTTTAGGAGTTCAAAATCTTTTAAATCAGTATCTTCTTTCGGAGTAACAGCCCAAACCGCACCCTTGAAAAGTTCCGGGAAAGAATTCTCCCAGCCGCTATACTCTGTTCCTGCCATCGGGTGAGATGGAATGAATTTGTATTTATAAGTTTTGTGAGATACAAATTCTTTTAAACTGCACACATCAGTAACTATTGTATCTGAATCCAGAAATTCTTCCAGTTTATCAAGAATTCCCAGAGTTTTATTCATAGGAGTGCAGACAAAAACTACATCACATCCTTTAAGCGTAGAATAATCATTACTTACACTATCTTCTTTTACAGAGCGTGATACTCCGACAACATCATATTTTTCACGGCACTTTTTGAATATAGAGCCGCCAATCAGCCCAAGCCCGATAACTCCTATTTTCATATAGCTATTTACTCCAAGTCTTTATGATGAAACTGCTTAAAACCTTCTACATAGTCTTTAACGATATTACCATCTCCTTCAAGGGTATATTTGTATATCGTAAGTCCTTCTAATCCGACTGGTCCTCTGGCATGAGTTTTGTTAGTCGAAATACCTATTTCTGCTCCAAAGCCATATCTGAACCCGTCTGCAAATCTTGTAGATACATTATGATAGACTCCGGCTGAATCCACTGCATTCATAAAAATTTTTGCATTCTTTTCATCTTCAGTAATGATTGATTCTGTGTGTCCTGAAGAATATGTATTTATATGCTCAATTGCTTCGTCTAACGATGATACAAACTTGTATGAGAGAATTTTATCAGAATATTCTTTATGCCAGCTTTCAGGAGTCGCAATTAACTCTATATCAGCTTCCTCTAAAGCTTTCAGAAGTTCGGTTTCATACTTAAATTCTTTGTGAATTAGCAGTGTTTCAACCGAATTGCAAGCAGATGGATACTGAGTTTTAGCATCAATAATAATTCGTTTTGCTTTTTCTAAATCTGCACTCTTGTCTGTAAAAATATGACAAATCCCGTCTGCATGACCTAAAACAGGAATTTTAGTATTTTCTTTGATAAATTTTACTAAGCTATTTCCGCCTCTTGGAATAATTAAATCTATATACTTATCCTGAGAAAGCATATTAGCAACATCATCTCGGGTAAATACCTGATTGAGTACATCTTTAGGGAAGTTCATAGTATTATCCAAGGCATTTTGAATAACTCTCATAATTTCTTTATTGGTATTAATAGATTCTTTCCCGCCTTTAAGAATAACTGCATTAGAAGATTTAATAGCGAGAGCGGAAATTTGTGAAATTACATCAGGTCTTGCTTCAAAAATTACTCCGAGCACTCCTATCGGGCAGGAAACTTTGGTTAGAATTAAGCCCTCATCCAACTGTCTTTTTAAAAGTACTTTGCCGACAGGGTCTTCAAGATTTGAAATATCAATGATTCCCTGAATCATATCCCGCATTTTGTTTTCGTCAAGTTTTAGACGATTATATGTAGATTGACTCAGCTCTCCAGCTTCAACAAGTGGTTTTGCTTCTTCCAAATCTTTTTGATTAGCTTCAAAAATTTTATCTTTATTGTCTTTCAAATTTTTAGCAATATTTAGTAATGCAGTATTTTTCACTCCGACAGGAAGTGTTGCTATTTTTTTTGAAGCGGCTTTTGCCTTTTGCGCTAATTCAATAAATTTATCTTCTTCCATTTCTATAATCCTCGCAGAGCTTGCAATACATCATACGCCGCAGGTTTACCATTCTTGAGAATTTCTTTCTCATAAGGTGTTCCTGAAGCGACATTGCCGGTTTTTCGTCTAAAACAGTCGGTTGCTTGACAATATAGCCGGATAAATTCATAAAAGGAACAGCATTTCTGTAATCCATATACGGATTTTTTCTGTATTGTTCGCTCATACCTACTCCTTATTAGTGATAGTCTTTGAATAAATCTTATGCAAAATATTGTAATGTATCAAGGCTTTGTAAACGAAAATTTACTATATTTTTAACTTGAAAAATTTTTATCTTGTTGATATAGTAAACTGGTGGGGAAAGTAAATATATTTACCCGCAGAAAAGTAAGCGCCCGTAGCCCAGTTGGATAGAGCGTTTGGCTACGAACCAAAAGGTCGGGGGTTCGAATCCCTCCGGGCGCAGATTTAATCAAGAGCCGTAAGGCTCTTTTTTGTATTTATAAACTTTTGTCGCTAAGGTTTTTTGTCCAAGTGAAATTATAATTTAGTAAAATTCATATTAATTTGTCGGGCTAAAAGTGTAATGAAACAGGACAATACAGAAAAAGGGAACTTGCCTCAAAGCCCCTCTGTGTAAAGGAATTTTAGAATAATTTAGGGTTACAGAAAAGTCCGGTATGTCCGATTTTAGGGACTATTATACTCATAAATATATAAAAAATTTGTAATAATATGCCATAAAGCCTTATTTCTGTAAGATAGCACCTGGATACAAAAATAGGACTTTTGCTATCAAAAAAATAACACGAGTTCCATAAAAAATATTTTTCTGCCACAAAACGGAACCATAACGGGACTTTTTAAGGAACCAAACGGAACTATCATCACAAAAAATTTGAAAAAGTACTGAAAAAATGAGGCTTTTGTTAATTTATTATTGTTTACCATTCTATTGTGACTAGTTTGTAGCAAATATTTAAAAAATTAAATATCATTGCATGTTTATATTTAATCATAATGGGTAATATATTGTCTTTCAAATATAAACAAAACTAATAGCAACAGTCAATCTGATAATCTATTTTAGTATTAAATCTTTGAGGTTTTGCTTTTGACTTTTTTCTATTTGGGAGAGCCAACCAATACCCATTTCAGAAAATTGATTATATAAATCAGATTTTTTTGCAGCTTCAAATAAATATTTTGGGTCTATGTTTCGGCTATCCTTTGACAAAAATTTTTCCACAAGTTTTTTTGTTACCTCATTTACATATTTTTCAAAATCAGCTTTAATAGCTCCAAATTTTGAATCATACATTATGTATTCTAAAACTTCAATATCATCATTAATCCATATGTAACGGGATCTAGATTTGCCCAACTTTACTTTTAATAAATTTTTATCTTGCAAAGAAGTTAACGCATTTCTTTGTCTAAATGCAGATAAACCAATCGCATTTTCAATTTCTTCAACAGGACAAAACATATAAATATTATTGTCAAAATACTTATAATCTTCTTCTCTTATTGATTTCTGATATTCTGAAACTAAATAACTATATAAAGCGGCCTGTTCTATATCCAGCGTATTCAATAAGTCTTGATTTATTTTTATAAAATTTTTCCCAGAATAAAGCATTTTATGAAGCAAAGAGATACTCATAAGAACTCCTTTCATACAAAAATATTACATCGAGCATGCTAATAAATCAAGTTTCTTAATTTATAAATCGTTACAAATTATAATATAATGGTAGATTTTTATTAAATTATATATTGACAAAGTGTATTCTTTACAATAAAATTATCATGAACTAAAATGCAGGAGCATGGAGGGGATATTGTAAAACTAAAAAAGACTGCTCATATTAAACAAGCAGCCTCAAAGATAAAATATCTTTTTCGCAATTTATATTTTATCAGGGAGTTTGTTTCTTGTCAATTATACGGGCGGTCCGTAGGAGGGACAAGATGTTTGTTATACTCAAAACGATATAAGGTTAGGCAAGTGGTTCTTGGACAGCTATAGAGTTTGCTACAGCCACTTATCTTTTGTTAAACTCTCAGTTATTATAAAAATAATAGGAGAAAAATAAAATGACTAGTAAAACATATAATCAAGTTTTTAAAGGCTATTGGCGTTATAAAAACAGAGGCGGTGTACCTAAAACATCAGGAGTATATTGTGTTTATAGAGGTACATACAATTCTAATAGTGATACAGTTTCTTTAGAAAGGTTATTATATATCGGTCAAGCGAAAAACATAAATGAACGATTAGAAAATCACGAGAAACTCCTTGTATGGAAAAAGTATTTGAAATCTGGTGAAGAAATCATTTTTTCCTGTGCTGAATTAGAACTATCAAATTTGGACCGTTTTGAAGCGGCAATGATATATGAGCATAAGCCTCCAGTTAATGAAGAATATGTTAATAATTTCCCATATGATACAACAATTGTATATACATCAGGAAGCAATGCTCTTTTAAAAAAGTATTTCACCGTATATGGAACAAGGGATCTCGTTCATTACTAAATATATCAAGGGTCAGAGTTATTCTGACCCTTAATTCATAATAAATATTCAAATTTGTATAATCTATTTTATGTTGAGTTTCAAAATTCTATACGTTTACTTTTTATCCCTCTTTCCTTCAACATGTTCTTTAATAACTTTATAAACATACCTAGTAGTTGTATCACATGCCAAAGCTAATCTATTTACATTTGTTGCATCAAGATAATTCTTAATAATATACTGCTTTTTGTATTGTTGATTACAATGAGCATGGATTGAAAACTTTTCTCCTGCTGCATTGAACATTAATTTTTTAGTTGATTCTAAGCCAATAATAGAGCAGAGATATTTTAAATCTTCTGTTGGTAAATTCTCTTCAGTTATGTATTTTGCCCATACCGGCTCTTCTGTTTTGCAATTTCTAACCATATTACTCCTTTTCTCTATTATAGTACAAACGGAACCTTCTTGGGTTCCGTTTAGTTCCGTTTGAAAAATTTTCTTAATACATCAAATATTTTGTTTTTTCAATATCACTTAAACAGTGATTTTTGAGCATTGAAAAAGTCAAAACTAACATGTTTCGATATGGATACATTGACTACACTTTTGAAGAAAGCAGAGTTAATGTGTGAGAGGAGATGACGATGCAAAATTCAAATACAGACTGGATTACGACAAAAGAACTTGCAAAAATCAAAGGTATATCTGAAAGAGCTGTTCGTAAAGCCATCAGTAAAAATAAATACGTAATCCGAAAATGCTCAAAATCTTACGAAATTTTAGTAACGTCCTTAGAAGAAAATGTTAGAGAAAAAGTAACAGTCGTCAAAGAAAAATCTGCTTTAACAGCCCCGATATCGTATGTTGTCCCGGAAACACAAAAGAAATTAGCTCTTGCAAAATACGATTTAATTAAAAAATGGGATGAATTTAGAACCGATAAGAAAAATAAAACAATTGCCGGAAAAGATTTTCTTGAAGCATATAATAATAGATGTATTTGCGAAGAATTATTTAATATAGTAGGTAAAGTTGCAATCGGAACAATTTATGAGTGGCATAAAAAGCTCCGTAACTACAATGATGATTGGCATTGTTTAATTAATAATTATACATTTGGTGGAAAGACTAAAAAAACATTGATGAAACCTGAAGAGGAAGCAGAATTTCTTAAAAATTATTAAAAATTGGCTCATAAAATATCATTACGAGCAGCCGTGTCCGCACATAAAAGGGCAAACAATAGCGAAATCCTTGAAAGCGGCAAAGGAACAGGTGTTAATTTGGAAACATTAGATGACCTTATGATGGCTCGTGAAATAAAGAAAATTTATAGAAATGGTATTTTATTCTTGAAGAACAATTATTATGATGAAGCTCTATTCGGGTACAAAAAAGAAGTTATTATCAAATATAGCCTGTTCAACTTAAGTTCAATCAAGGTTTATAAATTGAACGGAGAGTTTTTGTGCGAGGCTAAAAGGATTGAAGCTATACATCCTCTGGCAAATTATCTTGGTGAAGCCAAGGACATTGAAGATCTTAAGCAAAAAACAAAATTAAAAAAACAATTAGAAAAAAGAACCGAACAGGAATATATAAATCATCTAAAACGAAATCAAGTTCATACCCCATTATTAACAATGGATTTGATTGAGAAGCAAAATGATGATGAATTAAATCAATTTAAGCTTGAAATAAAACAAGAGGAAAATAGTGAAAATTTTAGCGGCTATTTCCAAACAAGGTTTGAAAAGTATGAATATCTTCTAAATAAAGAAACTCTCTCTAAAAAAGAGCAGGACTGGATTTCAGAATATAAATTAACTGATGAATATGAACAAATATATGGCTGATAAGGAGGTTTTGATGCACAAATTATTT
>CAZXQM010000006.1:0-7910 GCA_964643455.1 uncultured Vampirovibrio sp.
TTTTCATTGAATCTCTCCAATCTCTCTTTTATCTTTTTATCATAATACAAAAATTATTTACTTTTACAAAGTTTTTTTACTTTGTCCCATAAAGCATGAAAAATTGTTTTATATCGTGCACACTCAGAATCAAGAAGATAAAGTTTTCCATCCCTTGACAGCCCCAGCTGAAAATAATCACCATCGTACATGTCATAAGGTTTAAATCCAGCCTTTTTAATCATATCGCGCATTACAGAAACAAATCCCTCATTCATACCGTGCTGAAATAATTTTTCTTCAACATAATAAAAAGTATTACCTGCTTTACCTTTCTTATATACAGGAACATCAAAGCTCTGATGAGGACGATTAAGCGGGAAATGATTTCTGTTTGTAAGCTTCAATATATTGCCGTCCGGAGTTTCAAACACCATTGCAGAAGTTCCTCTGCCTACATAACCTGAAACTCTCATTTTTGCCAGTTCTTTATTCTTGCCTACATTTTTTACAAAAGTATCACATATTCTATCAACAGGATTTATACATCTCATGTTTGATTCCTGCTGTATTCCTATTAATGCCCTTGCAAGCTTTATGGGCTTTTTATATTTCACACCGATATTTTCCGAGTTATATATTTTCAAGCAAGCTTTCATATATTTTATTAAATCTTGTAAATTTAAATTTTGCATATTTGAAATTTTGTAATGTGACGTTTTTTCATTATACTTCTTTATGATAAATATAATTTGCTTATTATTTTCACCACTTGACTTAGAGCTACTCTAATAATTTAAAATTATTTTATGAACAGAAGAAAGTTTTTAAAAACATCTCTGATAGCAATAGCTGCTGCCGCCGGCACAGCATTAATCGGAAATTCTGTTTTTTGCCAAAAAGAACAAAAAGGAGATAAGAATATGAAAATACTTCTAATTACAGGAAGTCCCAGAAAAAACGGAAACTCAAATACGCTTGCTGAAAGTTTTATAAAAGGGGCGGAAGAAGCAGGACATAGTGTAGTACGTTTTGATTCAGCATTCAAAAATGTTCACCCATGTATTGCCTGCAACAAGTGCGGTATGAACGGTGAATGTGTTTTCAAAGATGATTTTGAATTCGTTCGTGAAAACATCGTTGATGCCGATGCAGTTGTATTTGCAACTCCAATGTATTACTTTGGCATATCAGCTCAAATTAAAGCAGTAATTGACAGGTTTTACGCTATTAACGGTAAAATTCATGTATCGAAAAAATCCGTGTTAATTTTGACTTATGCAGATACTTCTTCAAGAGAAGCCCAACCGATTATAAGTCATTATGACATACTTTTGAACTATTTGGGCTGGACAGATTCCGGAAAAGTGATAGCTTCTGGAGTCTGGCAGGAAGGTGCCGTAAACAATACAAAATATATGCAAGATGCTTATAATTTAGGGAAAAATATTTAAAACTTGTAGTTCACAATAGCATTAATACTCCAATTTTTGCCGGAATTATCTTTGATATCCTGAAGGTTATAGCGTTGTCCTTCTATTGAAACGGCAGTATTCTTATCTATCTTTTGAGTAAAACCGGCAAAAATCCCAGCACTGTTTGTCCACTTGTCATTTTTGTAATCATATTTCCCGACGTAATGCGGATTGGCATAAAAACTAAGATTATTGCTGATCGGAACATCGACACTAAACGGTGAATACCTTATTTGCGTTGTATTGCTATTAATACCTATAGTATTTCTAACCCTCAAATTTTGGTTAAAAATACCTTTGTCATCATATCTCATCTTTCCCTTCATATCAATAATAAGCATTACATCCTTATTGAAATCTGTTCCGCCTCCAATAAAAGCTCCGACAGAACCTTTCTTTGAAACTACATTTTCTTCAAGACCGCCTATTGTAAGATTGCTTCTGTCAAGACTCTGAAATGAGTTTAATGAAACTGAATTTTTGATTGTTATCGGATCCGACATAAATCCTCCTGAAATTCCCTTATTTATATAAAGTTTTTCAGAAAGAAAAAATTGCCCTGCCGGATAAATTTAATATTCGTATCTTTTTGATAAAACCGTAAAATTATTGAAATTACAGACAAACTATTGTGCGGAGGAGTCAACAGACTATTAAACGAATAAACTTATTTTACTCTTATCTTTTTTACAAGCAGAGCCTGTATTATCTCCGAAATTTTAGCATTTGTTTCATAGCTTTCATTCAAGAGTTTGTTCTGAAAAGGAGTCAGACGCTTATTACAAACTTCTTTAAATTTATCAATAGAAAAGACTTGATTTATATGATAAGAAAGGTAGCGTAAAATATATCCATTCCACTCGTTTTTCAACTCCTCCAATAATCCCATTGATGTCAACAGTTTTTTTACGCTGTCAATAGATTTGAATACACAAAAATTTTTGTCAGAGCGAGAATGAAGAGCAGAATTTTTATGTACACGATAATTATAAAAACTTTTATCTGAATATCCAATGTTTTTAGCATTTAATGTAGCACCGAATACAAAAACGCTGTCTTCCGCAAGACTACTCTTTGCAAAATGCAACTTATTATCTTTAATAAGTTCATGTTTATAAAACTTATTCCAAGCAGCCGGATACATACCGCCCAGAGCTATTGGCTTTATATCTTGCCAGTGAAAGTTTTCATTCTCGTTAATATCATAAAATCTCTGCAAATTTGTCTTGATATTAAATCTGTCAAGCAAATCTCCAGATTCGCTTACTTTATTAAAATTAAATACAAGTATATCGCAATTTTGTTTCTTTGATTTTTTATACAATGACTCCATTGCATCCGTTTCAAACCAGTCATCAGGGTCTAGAAATGCAATATATTCACCCTTTGCTATTTTTAAACCGTTATTTCTGGCAGCGCCCGCACCTTGATTCTTCTGATCAATTATCCTTATACGACTGTCCTTTTGGGCATAATCTTTTAAAATTTTTAGCGAACTATCTATGGAGCCGTCATTTACGCAAATAAATTCAATATCTTTTAATGTCTGCTTATGCAGTGAATCAAGAGCTTTTGCAAGATAGTTTTCCTGATTATAAATTGGCAGTATAACAGAAACTTTAGGTTGATTTTTCCGGAATACCGGCGAATTTTTTGTTTTATTAAATGTCAAAATAGTTTGTGAAAGCTGATTTATTTGCATATATTAACTCCATATATTTTAGAATTAAAACCCGTAAAAAAAAATAATTTGCCGGTTAATTTAAAAATTTTCTGGTGATCTATAAACCAAAGAGTTATTATTCTCTTACTAAACAACTCCGATTCGGCTGTAATATTTCAAAGCAAATCTGCCTCTTTCGGGAAAATCTATAACAAAGAAAAGAAAGATATTCTTCTTAATGTAAAAGAACACATGGTAATTCATAGTTTGATTTTACACGAAATTTATATCTTTGGGCAAGTATGCCCCACCAACAAAACCACAAGCATCAATTACCATAAAATCCAAGTATAGAGTATATTAAACCTCTTTTGTCCAAAATAAGCGCATCATCTGTCCTACGCAAACCACTCACTTCATTACACTAAAAAAGAGAGCTCCAAAAATCTTGAAACCCTCTTTTGATAATTGGTTGCGGGAGCTGGATTTGAACCAACGACCTTCGGGTTATGAGCCCGACGAGCTACCAGACTGCTCCATCCCGCGATATTTTACTTCAAAAAACTGACAACTTTCATTACCATTTTCCATTACTATTATTGAACGCTAAAAAACAAAAATCAACCCCCATGCCTTTCTTATTAAAACATTAAGTTTTGTAACAATTTGTATAAACAATGAAATTTGCTATACGAAATATTCTTTATATATATATCATAATACAAACCTTTCATACAACCTACACACTAACCTTCTACACATGAGGAATTAATTAAAAAGATTCCAAAACCTTTCATCATCAAGAAAGGTTTTTTTTTGTTTTCTATTGAGCCTACATAATATTTGTGGTAATATACTATATGAAAGAGGAGCTTAGTTACATGGGCTATAAAATATTATCAAAGAAAGAACTTTGTCCAAACCAGTATGAAATAAGTATTTATGCACCTTTTGTCGTAAAAAATGCAAAAGCTGGGCAGTTTATTATATTTCGTGCAGAAGAAAATGGTGAAAGAGTACCTCTGACAATAGCTGACATAGATAAAGAAAAAGGAATATTGACACTCGTATTTATGGCTGTAGGGTATTCTACTAAAGTACTCTCTAGTCTTAATGAAGGTGATGAGCTTGTCGATATTGTTGGTCCTCTCGGTCAGCCTACACATATAGAAAAATACGGAACAGTAGTTTGTCTTGCTGGCGGATATGGTGCTGCACCATGTTATTTAATTGCTAAAGCTTTTAAAGACGCCGGAAACAAAGTTTATATGATAATGGGCGCAAAAACTAAAGATTTAGTTTTCTGGCAGGAAAAGATGAAAGATGCCTGTTCACAGCTGTTTATAACAACAGATGATGGTTCGTTGGGAGAAAAAGGATTTGTAACACAAGTTTTAGAAAAACTCATGAATAGTGAAAAACTTGACTATGCTATAGCTGTAGGTCCCATGCCGATGATGAAAGCTGTAGCGGATTTGACCCGTGATAAGGGTATTTACACAGAAGCAAGCATGAATCCTATTATGGTAGACGGGACCGGAATGTGCGGGGCATGCAGAATTACGGTAGGCGGAAAAACAAAATTTGCTTGTGTAGACGGACCGGACTTCAATGCTCATGAAATAGATTTTGATGAAGTTATTAATCGTACAAAAATTTATAAAGACCAAGAACAAAAACGTAGTGAAAATTGCAATTTGTATAAGATGACAAAATAATAGAATATAGGAGATAATTAATGACACCTCGTGATCAAGAAAAATCAATACCTTTATGTCCGTTAATGAGCGTAGGCTCTCAAGTAGAAATAGTATGTATGCAAGAAAATTGCGCCTGGTATTTAAAGAATTATAAAATATGTTCCGTCTATATGATGGCACATAATTCTATGCTTGATGTACAGGCTAAGCAAGCAGCTAAAGCAAAGGCAAAAACAGACAATGCTTAAAAAAGTTTATAAAGCCGGAAATACCGGCTTTTTTAATCGGGAGAAATTTTAATGAAAAATACAGTCGTGATTGGAGCTCAATGGGGAGACGAAGGTAAAGCAAAAATTACAGATTTACTTGCTAGCAGTGCGGACTTAATCATAAGGTATCAAGGTGGTTGTAACGCTGGACATACTGTTGTCACCGGTGGTAAAACATACAAGTTCCATCTGATACCTTCTGGAATATTGTGTAATGATACTATTTGTTTTATAGGTGCCGGAACTGTAATTCATCCTGAATCTTTTGAAAGAGAATTAAATGAGCTTAAAGCTGAAGGTGTAGATTTCAAAAATCTTAAAATTTCCCCTTTAGCGTCTATTACTATGCCATATCACATTGAAATTGATAGCTATAATGAAATAAATGCAGGAAAAGGTAAAATAGGCACAACAAAAAGAGGTATCGGACCTACATATACGGACAAAGCCGGCAGGTGTGGTTTTAAAATACAGGATTTATACTCATTCGAAGCACTTAACGAAAAAATTGATATGTTCCTCCCGCTTAAAAACAAAACATTAAAGAATGTTTACAGTCTGGAAGAGTATACAAAAGATTGCATAATTTCTCTCTGCGAAAAATATGCAGAACTGTTCAAACCCTATGTCTGCTTTGAATGGCAGGATCTATTGAACAGGTATAAAGACCGAAAAATATTATTTGAAGGTGCACAAGGAGTTATGCTCGATGTAGACTATGGCACATACCCGTTTGTCACAAGTTCTAACCCTATTGGCGGTGGGGCTGCTACAGGAAGTGGATACGGACCTACAATGATTCAAGAAGTTGTAGGGGTTTCAAAAGCTTATGTAACAAGAGTCGGAGAAGGTCCATTTGTAACAGAATTAACTGATGAAACAGGTAAAAAAATTCAGGAAATCGGGCGGGAATTTGGGGTTACAACAGGACGTCCCAGAAGATGCGGCTGGTTTGATTCCGTAATTATGAAATATGCCGTGTTAGTTGGCGGTATTACAAATGTAGCATTAACTAAAATTGATGTTTTTGACACATTTGATGAAATAAAAATCTGTACCGCATACAAAGATTGCCGAAATGACAAAGTTTACACTACATATCCTACAGATGTATTTATTCATAAATATCTTGAACCTATATATGAAACAATGTCCGGTTGGAAAACTCCACTGACTGGAATCAGGAAGTATGAAGATTTGCCGGAAAATGCAAAAAAATATATTGAAAAAGTTGAAGATCTTATCGGAGCTCCTATCGGAATTATTAGTGTCGGACCGGATAGAGAACAAACTATTATAAGAAATAGTCTGTAATCGATAACCTGAGCCTATTTCGAAAGTTCTAGAGAAATGATTTACCAAGCTTACAACTTACACTATAAGTACAAAATAAGGGTGTAAATTTAATAAATTTACACCCTTATTTTGTTTGTTGTATCTCTTACAATTTTTCAGGATTTCTCAGAGGTATCAATCTGTCTAAATCTGAGTTAACACTGAAATAGAATCTCGCAGTATTTTCGTTGTAATCTCTGCCCAGAGGGAAGCCTACACCGATTTGAGCAGTCAACCAATCAGTAAAATTAATATATGTACCAAAACCGACGGAATGTAAGAATGATTGAGGGTAAGCATATACATTACCGTTTTCGCCTAACCAGCCCCAATCATAGAATACAGCCAACCTGAGTCTTTCATCTACCTTAGGTAAAATTCTGTCTAAGAATGGCACAGGGAACCTGTATTCTATAGTACCTGTAACACCATAGTCACCAATTAATTCTGCCGGTTGATAACCTCTTAATGTGTATGGACCACCCATTTGCATTTGTTCAGCTGCAAACAATTTATTAGGAGAATATTGACCGCCAACTCTTACTATACCTATACCTCGACCAAACATTCTCTGCACACGGGTAGCACCGGCAGTAAACTTAACAAAAGTTGTATCTTGGATAGCGCCATGCCCATCACCAGTTAAACCAAAGTCAAACCCGAAGTTTCCAATCCAACGCCCATAATTATCGTCTGTCATACCATATAAACCTGAACGCCAAACATGCAAATTATAGTTTGATAATCTTAGCGGATTTCCTGAAATATATGCTGATGTATTTGCATTTACGTAGTCATAACCAGTAAATAAAATCAAATCTGATTTTGCCGTTTGTATAAGCGGATGTGTTAATTTAAAGAAATAACTTTGAGCATTACCTTTAACGTTTAAGCTCTTATAAGGTCCGCCTAATCTTACGTGAGAGTCAGAAAAGTCAAATGATAATCTTGTACCGTATGATGATACAGGAAGTGAATATCCTGCCATCCAGCCGGTTGCACCGGAAGAAAGTATTGTACCGCCATAAATTTTATCTCCCAAACCTGTAAGGTTATCCATACCTACAAGGAATGAAACTCTTTGAGCTCCGGTATATGAACGACCGTAATCATCCCATGAGAAATTGAGATTTACAGGAAATCTATCTCGAACATTCAAAGTAATTGCGGTATTTTCTTCACCGTCCTGCAGTCTTTCAACTTCTGTTTGAACTTGAACATAGTCTTCTCTGTTAATTTCTTTCATTGCTCTTTGAAGGTTTTTAGCATTAAATACATCGCCTTCTCTAAGCCCTGCTTTACCCATAATTATATGGCGAAGATACCATTCTCTGGTCCATTTTTCGCCTTCAATATTTAACTCACCAACTCTACTTTCAATGATTTTTATTGTTGCCACACCATCTACAATTCTCTGCGGTGGAACTGTTGCATAAGAAGTTAAATAACCTTTTGCACGATAGTAGTTTGTAACTTTTTGGCAAACTTC
>CAZXQM010000006.1:8010-9449 GCA_964643455.1 uncultured Vampirovibrio sp.
ATTGCTAGCAAATAACTAATTTGTTTTTTCATAAATTTTTCCATATTCCTATTTATTATTGGGTTGTTAATATTACCGTACATTTGACATTATATTTTAACTAAAAATCCAAAACAAAATTTATTGCTAGTATGTTACGAAATATTAACTTATTATTTATTTTATCGTATTCGTAAATTTTTGTAAAGATATTTGTAAATGATTGTTATAAATCATCTATTTGGTGGAATTAAATAAGTATAAGCTTATTTATTTAAAAATTTTAAGAATCCGGAGTAAAATATGGTAGCTGCTATAAGTGCAATCAATTATTATTCTGACCCTGAGTATTTAAGATTACTTCAGGAACTTATGCGTTTTGGTATTGCACCGAGCGGAGATAAAAATGTTGATAGGGGAAAGCTTGAACAAGCTAAAACTGAACTTATACAAAAAATTCAGAACCAACAGCAAGAAGATAATTCGCAGGGATTTCAAGTACAATCATCTGAAGGAGTTAAAAACACACAAGATTCAGAAAGAGCGCAGATGGAAGAATCTCGTATCGGAGCAATGACAGTTGGTGAATTAAACCGGCTTTATTTCGGAATATAATATTTTTACATTAACAAGATAATGCATTTTTAATTTTTAAACGGTTAAAAAACAAAAAATCTTTTCTCCGGATAAATTTTATCAACACTGTTGCCATGCAAGTGCCAAGTAACAATCAGCTATGATTTTCCGGTTTCTTTTGTATAGCGGATTGCATATCCCAAAATAAAATTATTTCAAAGTGTTAGCTTTTTTTTGAAATGAAATCCAGAACTCCGTTAATAAATGTGAGTGGATGAATCGGACAGCCCGGAATATACAAGTCAATCGGATATTTTTCAAGAAACTCCCTGTTAAGTTTAGATGAGTTTTGGAAAACACCACCGGAAATTGCACAGGCTCCGGCTAAAATTACAATTTTTGGCTCCGGAGTTGACTTGTAACAATCTTCAAGAGCATAAGCCATATTTTCCGAAATAGGTCCTGTAATAACCAATCCGTCAGCATGACGCGGTGAGGCTACAAAATCAATACCGAATCTTCCCATATCAAAATTACAGTTTGAGCACGCATTAAGCTCCATCTCACACCCGTTACATCCGGCAGCTGAAACCTGTCTGAGCTTCAGAGATTTGGAAAATATACTTCTAATCTCTTTTCTTGCTTCTACTGCAGCTTTTTCAAACTCCTCCGGAGTCATATCTTCTGTAATAACAAGCTTTTCTCTAGAAGTCGATGCAAGTTTATAATGATTCGTAAACTCTACACACTCTCCCTTGCAATTTCCGCATAAAGTACATTTACCCAAATCTATTGATAAAGGATTAGCTTTCAAGGCTCCTGTCGGACATACACTTTCATCAACGTATCCGCATTGTTTTAAAATAGGAAAACCTCTAAACTGG
>CAZXQM010000006.1:9549-29024 GCA_964643455.1 uncultured Vampirovibrio sp.
TACACTTTCATCAACGTATCCGCATTGTTTTAAAATAGGAAAACCTCTAAACTGGCTTCTCATAGGAGCATTTTTTAAATCCGGTATAAATTGATTTCCCTGAAAATATTTTAATTTTATTGTGTCTAATAGCATTTTATTTTCCTTCTATCTAGTAGTTTTATTTTGAGGAACACTTGTAAATATACTTATTATCTGCTGTTGTTAACAATATGTTCCGATAAGAGGTCTACGTGCGTAGCATTATAAATCGTTTCCGCAGTATGACAGATTAAAGCTTTTATTACAAAGCGGAAAATCTGAAATTCCATTATTTCTTACCGCCATTGCGAGCATATACCAGTTATTAAAAGACGGATCTTTTATTTTGTACCTTAAAAGTTCACCACTTGCTCCGGTTATAGCAATATGAACTATTTCACCTCTCCATCCTTCCGTTATTGAAACAACAAACGAATTTGAAGATAGTGCATCATTCGGTTTAACAAACGTTGCCTCATCTTTGTACTCTTTCAATTTTACAAGCAATTTTTTAATAATTTGAATTGACTGCTTAATTTCCTTATATCTCAAAGTAAACCTCGCATGAACATCGCCTGTTGCTTTAAACGGTTTTTGTACATCCAGAGACCTATACCAGAAATCGTTGAAATCAAATCTTGAATCCAAATCTACACCAGACGAACGGGCTGCCATACCCACAGCCCCAAGAGCTTTAGCAGTTTCCTGACTTACAATGCCTGTTCTCTCCATTCTTGATATACAAGAAGGCGCCTTAAGCATAGCCTTTGCAGTTCTATCTACTGTTTTTTCAACCTCATCCAGCATTGTCACTATTTTCTCTGACATTTCTTCATTAATATCAAAATTTACACCGCCAACATTGATTAAACCTCTGCCGAACCTGCTCCCTGAAATTTCCAGCATTGTATTAATAATAAGAGTCCTTGTAATACCAAAAATTGACGCACCCATAAGATATGCCATATCACCAGCAATTGCACCCATATCACCAATGTGAATTGCTGCTCTTTCCATTTCAAGAGCAATTCTTCTTATAATCTGGGCTTTTGAAGATATTTGTGTTCCGGAAAGTTCTTCCATAGCCTGAGAATATGCCATATTGTATCCGATAACAGAATCACCGCAAACAGATTCTGCCAGACGATTATTAAATTTCGTTCCGTTTAAGAATAGTTCTTCGACCCCCCTGTGCTGGTAACCAAGCATAATCTCCAAATCGTATACTTTTTCTCCCATACACATAAACCTAAAATGTCCCGGCTCAATAACACCTGCATGGATAGGACCTACTGCAACCTGATGGACTTCATCACCCTTCATTTCAAAAAAAGGATATTTATCCTGATTAACTCTTACAGGTTTCAACCACGGATGATTAAGAGGCTCTATTCCAAATTCTTCGTAAAATTCTCTTTCAAAAATATGAAATGCAGGAAAGTTTTGCGTGAAAGATTCATAAGATTTCATATCAGGAAGAAAAAGTGTGGAAGTTACATACAGTTTTCCGACTTTATCATCTGCCATAACAACGTAAAGCCTTATGTTATCAAACTCTTTTTTACCCAAAAATCCGACAACTCTCATTTTCATATTTTTTACATCAGACTTTATCTCCTCAACTGAAATAGTCGGAATATCAAGAGTATTAATTTTTTTATTATTTTCAGTTATTACCCAATTCATATATTTACCTTCTCTATTTTACCTAAAGCCCTCTAACCGCATCCAGTAACATTATTGCTATATCTTTCGGCATATATATACCGAAAATAAATGCAAGAGCTAACATTACAATCTGAGGAACATACATTGTCCAGCCAAATTTTGCTTCTGAAACATTCTGAGCGCTTTCGTCTTTTTCAGAAGCAAATGCCATGTTGATTACAGCTTTGCCGATTCCGTAAAGAACTATTGTCAGAAGGAGCAAAAATAAGCCGCATAATATATTATAATCTTTTATAAATAACGTTTTTACTATTAAAAACTCACTTATAAATAATATTGAAGGAGGAAATGCTGCTATTCCCAGAAAAGAAACTACCCACAACCAGCCTGTAGTTCTGTCCTTTTTCAAAAGACCGTTAACAGCCTTAATTTTTTTTGTACCGTATCTTTCCAATATATTGCCAGATGTAAGAAAGAATGAAGCTTTGATAAGCGAATGACCTATCAAATGTATAATTACAGCTAATGCACCAACTCCGCCAAGAGCCGTACCGATTGCCAGAATCCCCATATTTTCTATTGAAGAATAAGCAAGCATTCTTTTGTAATTATTTATATGATAAACAAATACTGCCGTTACAAACAGTGAAATAAAGCCCATAACCATAAGCATTATTTTGGCATAACTGTCACATCCGGAAATTACCATTATTCTGAAAACATTTAGAATCATTAGGAATGCTGAATTTAAAAGCGTTGCTGATAATAGTGCAGAAATAGGAGAAGGAGCTTCTGCATGAGCATCCGGAAGCCAGAAATGAACCGGTGCCAGCCCCATCTTTGTCCCTATTCCAAATAATACAAATACAAATGATAACTTTAACCAGAAATGATTGAAATTTGCAGCATTTTCAAATAAATCTTTATAGAATAATGTATTGACATCACCGGTAGCAACGGTTAAAAGAATTATCCCCACAAAAGCAAGAGCAATACCTATTGAACAAATAAATACATATTTCCAGGCAGCTTCTATTGAATGCTTTGTCTTATGGAAATAAATTAAATACGCACTTGCTAATGTTGTACCCTCAATGAATACCCAGGTAATTCCCAGATTTGAACTCAAAATCGCACCTGTCATCGAAAAAACAAAGAACAATACCATATATGTATAGTGTCTTAATTTTCGAGTCAAAGATTTTTCAATTCTTAAATATCCGATGTTATACACTGCTACTGCAAGAAATACAAGTGACATAACCATTAAAAATACCTTATTAGTGTTATCAATTGCAAAAAACTTGCAAGGACCTATCATTGGCAAAAAATTATAATCACAACAAAATGCCAATGACACAAGAAAATGTATTACTGCATAAGAGCATATAAGCAGGTTATTTAAAAATTTCTTCTTAAATATAAACAATATTAAACACGCAATAAGCGGGAATAGTAAAATTAAATTAATCATTGTATTCGTAATCCTTCAAATCTGATAACTGTGAAATTTCCAAATCTTCATATTCATTACTGATTTCATTAACCAACATACCTAATATAAATACCGCAATAAATATATCAAGCAGCACACCAAGGTTCACAATAATCGGCATTTCTTTTGCGACTGAGAGCGAAAGTAAAAATATACCGTTTTCCATTGTGATAAAGCCAATAACATTTGATAAAACTTTATGCTTAATGGTAATCAACCATAAACTTGTTATAATCATTGCGCTTGATACACCAAAATACATTGGAGAAACAAGCTTAAAAGCCGGTGCATCAATATTTGCAATCAAAAATCCCGCAAACAAAATCACACTGGAAATTACAAGACAATAAAAATGAGGTATATTGGCTTCTGTATCTCTATGCGCATTTGTCTTTTTTAAAACCTTTCTGAGAAACAAAGGTATAACAAAAGCTTTTACTATCAAAGTTTCTACAACAACAAACAAAAAACCAATAATATGCGGCATATTCATCCTTATTGAATCAATGCCTGATACCATAGCCAAATTAAACCACGGCTCTTTTTCAAATCCGGCTAAACATACCAGAAACAACAGGATTCCCTGAATTATAAGCATATTTACATGTGCTCTAAGACGGCTTGTTGATGCTATATAAATCATTGATAAACCTAATAAAATTATAAAAATATTTTCCATAATGTTTTCTTTTGTTTTCCTCTTTCACAACTGTTTATCTTTATCAATAACAAAATAAAATCTCTTACCCACCATATATGCGATAAGTCACCAGAGCAAGAATAATTAATGCCGTAATTGACATAAGAAATATGAATTCAAATACATGAGTCATTCGGAATCTTGCCATAGAAGATTCTATCGTACCTACTATTACAGATAAAATACATATTATAGCCAAAAATGCAAGAGCGGATTCCCACCATACCCATGAAGCAGGTATAAATAAATTTGCAATTAAAGCTTCAAATATGAACATTTTTATAGCTGCTGTCCAGGTAATTAAACCTAAATCTATACCTGAATTGTCAAGAATCATAACTTCATGAACCATTGTTAATTCAAGGTGAGTTGTCGGATCATCAAAAGGAACCCTGCAGCCTTCAATCAAAAGCATTATAAAAAATGTTATTGCAGCAAGTGCAATTATAATATAGCCATAACCTCCGGCATTTTCAAGAATAGACTTGAAACTCTCAAAGCTGTAATTCTGTGTCATTGCAGCGATAGAAGCTAACGCAATAAAAAAAGCCGGCTCTACAATTGTTGAAAAACAAGCTTCTCTAGAGGCTCCCATTCCTTCAAAACTGCTTCCTGTATCCAAAGCAGAAAGCAGAGAAAAGAATTTTCCCAATCCCAATACATAAGAGAATATTACAAAAGCAAATGGTATATTAATAATTGCCCGACCTGTAGCAAGAGGAACGAACATTGCGGCAAAAAGCGTTGCCCCAAGACTGATTAACGGCATATATTTAAACACCCAGGATGTTGTTTCGCTGACAACAGCATCTTTCTTCATAAGCCTTATAAAATCCCATACAGGCTGCCAGATACTCACACCTTTTCTGCCTGCCCAGAATGCTTTTGTTTTCTTAATTACACCAATCATAAAAAAAGGTGCAATCAAAAGTATTAATATATTAAAACAATTAACTGCCATTCTAACCCCCAAAATAAACCATACCGACTATTGCAAGTATTAAAAATATCAGCCCGAATAAAATATACTGTTGAATATTACCGTTTTGAATCCGCTCAAATCTGGCGAGAAATTTTTCATCCCAGCTAATAAGAGGTTTAACGATATAAGCTTCTTCAATATCCTGAATCTCTTGTTCGTAATAAGCTTCCTTCGGAAATAAATCCTTAGGTTTTTTAATATGAGAAACCCTTTTGAACAAAGGTTTTAAAGTAGATATAAATAAATTTGCATACGAAGTTGCCGTATATTGCATATGATTATTAGCTCTGTTGTAACCGCAGCCCCAGGTTGTATGCTTGGCATTTTTCTTTCCGATACCGATGATTTTTCTTAAACCAAGTAATACAGCAGCAAAGATAAAGAATAAAAAGAAATAATAACTAATTGTTTCTGTCATATTAACCAGAATACTGAAATCCTCTATAGCTGTAAATCCCTTGATAAACATTGAGGCTGGAACAGTTGCAATCGTAATAAAATATTGTGGAAACATTCCGATAAAGAATGTTAAAAATGCCAGAATTGTCATAGGAGTAATCATTGTTCTCGAAACTTCTGTAACATTATTAAGACTTACACCTCTTGGATTTCCCAAAAACATTATACCTGCCGCCTTTGTGAAACATAGCATTGCCATTGTTCCAACCATTGCAAGTGCTGCAATTGAAAGTATCAGTATGATAAATAAACTCATACTTGATGCAGGAACACCTTTAATCATACCGGCATAAATCAAAAATTCACTAATAAATCCGTTAAATGGAGGGATTCCGCATATTGCTACAGAACCTATTATAAATAAAAGAGCAGTATATGGCATTTTCTTTATTAAACCGCCTAAAAGCTCTATATTTCTTGTATGTGTTTTTAAATAAACACTTCCTGCTGCAAAGAATAACAACTCCTTAAATATAGAATGGTTAAGCACATGCAGTATAGCACCGGTGAAACCAAAAACAACGGCAAACGGATTTTGATATGCTAAACCCAACATGCCGACACCGATACCAATACCTATAATACCTATATTTTCAATACTGTGATATGCTAAAAGTCTTTTTATATCGTGCTGTGTTATTGCATATAATACACCATAAAGAGCAGATACTACCGCAACACCAAGAACAATATAAGAAATTAGCTTAGAAGGTGTACCGATGAATAATAAAAATCTCAGAATTCCATAAATACCTGTTTTAATCATAACACCGGACATAATACCTGAAACATGGCTTGGTGCAGCCGGATGCGCATCCGGAAGCCAATTATGAAAAGGTACAAAACCTGCTTTAATACCAAACCCGATAAATGCCAGAAGAAAAACAACATTTGCAAAAGTACTGCCGGAAACAACAGCAGGTGCAAAACTAACAAATCTAAAACTTCCTGCATGTACACCAATCATTATAAAAGCTATAAGAATAAATATCATTGACAAATGCATATATATTAAATACTTAATGCCTGCATTCCGAACCTCTTTTTTTTCTCCTTCAAATATAACCAAAAAGAATGAAGAAAGAGACATTATTTCCCATACGATAAGGAAAAACACTGCGCTTTTTGTTGTAACTACCAGCATCATTGAAGCAATAAGCATCATTAAAAAGAAACAGTGCGATGAAATATTCATCCCTTTTCCCAAATATGGCTTCATATAGCCGTTGGCATACAAAACACCTAGGAAACTCATAACCGAAATTACAACAAGAAAAAACGCGGATAATGTATCAATTGAAAAATCAACATATCCTACAACCGGAGACATATACATAGTTAATCCGATTTCATTGCCGGTAAATAAAACAAATAAAGCAGGAACCAAAGTCATACACATGGATAAAAGTGATGCAATTGTACAAACTTTAATTTTCCACTTTTCACTTACCATTGTGGAAAGCAAAGCTCCCAAAAATATTATTCCTAATGATAAAAAATAAATTCCCATAACTACTTACATTCCCAAAACTAATTTTTCCAAATACTTTTATATTGCTAACAAAAATAAATTTCAAGTGGGGGGGTAAATGTATTTTTTGGCTGGAAAGTGTGACTACAAGCTTAACGTTAGGTGGCGGGGGTAAATGTATTTTTGGGTTGGAAAGTGTGACTACAAGCTTAACGTTAGGTGGCGGGGGTAAATGTATTTGGTTGGGAAGTGTGACTACAAGCTTGATGTTAGGCGGGGGGTAAATGTATTTTGGGGATGGGAAGTATGACTACAAGCTTAACGTTAGGTGGCGGGGGTAAATGTAATTTGATTGATAGGTGCTACTGCAAGTCTAAAATTACTTGATGGAGGTGAATGTTGATTTGTGAAGAGTGAAGTGTGAGAAGCGAAGGGAAATTTAAATTTATAAATATGCAGCTCAGACATTGTCTGACAAAAGTATAAATTTTCTCATATCACATTTACCCCTTTGTCAATTCCTGATACATTTTCATAAGTTCTGCAACGGTTTCGGGTTCGTTGAGCCAGCAGAGTTTTCCGTTTTCATCTCGTTTTTTGAATCCGTAAGCTTCCATTACTGCCCTGTCATTTTCTTGATGTGCTTTTCTAAGCTCGGGCGGCATTGTCAAATCGTCATACAAATCAGCAAGTGAACAGTCGGGATACAACGCCCTTGCGTCTAAAATTCCCTGCGCAGTCTTTTCAATCTTCGCCTTCTGCTCCGCAGTCGGATTACACCAAGGGAAATTGTTGTAGACGATTGTATTTGAGTAACTGTAATCACTTTTTAACCTTCCACATATAGCTCTCATCCAAGCCATATGTACATTACTTGTCATTATTCCAAATTCGTATAATGTTGCATTTTCAATTACATAAATCTTGTCTCCAACAACTGTTTCGGGTGTCATAAAATCCATAGGAATATATCTTCTATTTACAGAAGACACCTTAGGTAATGCAATAAAATTGGTTTTAGGTTGTTGATTTTCATCAAATAAAGTTGGAGTATCTGCTTTTGCTCTGGTTGTTGCTTTAGAACTCCTTAATCTAAAATTGCGGACATTATTAACTCGTTCTAATACTTTTTTACACTTTCGAAGCAATGATATATCCACACCATCAAGCCATATACAATAACGTGGAGTTCTTTCAATAAAATCTTTACCCATCATATACGGTCTAATAAAATCTTTCGCCAGAGGCTCACATTTTATAAACTCTTCCTTTTCATCATTAGTTAATATATACTGTCCATCATCTGTCGGCTGACTTCCTCTATGCATAACACAAATATTGCTGCTTAATGGTTTTGTTCTTTTTGTTATAAAAATATCAGGTGCATCAAGCAAATAAGCATTAATATTATCAACTAATTGCATACGTTCATTTGAATATAATTTTCTCTTTTCATTGCTCGGCATACAACTAAAACCCACTATTACACAATGGACATGAGCTTTTGAATTTGATTCACTATCCCATCGGAAAGTTTTATGCGCAAAATCTATATGGATATTAAATCTTTCAAACAAAGGTTTCCATATACCCGCGACTTGTTCTCCCTGAGTAATTGAATTTGTTGAAACAAGTGCACACTTTATGTCATGCTGAACTTGTTTCAGCATCTTCGATTTGTCAGACCCTGAAACGAGTTCAGGGTGACAGGCTTCATACATATAGTCTGAAGCTTTAAAATACCAGCCAGCAACATAGTCTATATTTTTTGCGCCTTGATATATTTTATTAAGATCACTTTTTTGCTCTTTACTTTGGTAAACATAACCCACAAACGGCGGGTTGCCCATAATGTAATTGCATTTGTCTTTTGGTATAACAGTTTCCCAATCTATTCTGAGCGCATTTCCTTCCACTATATTGGCATAGGTTTTGAGCGGCAGAAAATCTAAATCCATGTGCACTATATCCTCGGTCTTTTTCATCATCTGGGATTCTGCAATCCAGAGTGCTGTTTTTGCAACAGTGACCGCAAAGTCATTTATTTCAATTCCGTAAAACTGACCGATTGAAACTTTTATCGGATTCAATTCTCCTTCAAACCCGAGTTTGCCCTGCAATGCGCCGTGTTTGCTATACAAATTTTCAAGAACCTCGTTTTCCAACTTCCTCAAAGAAATATAAGTTTCAGTAAGAAAGTTCCCGCTTCCACAGGCAGGATCCAGAAAAGTCAGACTTGCCAGTTTTGTTTGAAAAGACTTTAATTTTTTTGTTTTAGAAGACGGGTTTGTTTCATTTTTTATTGTTTCAAACTCAGTTTTTAATTCATCCAAAAACAGAGGATCAATAACTTTATGAATATTTTCAATAGAGGTATAGTGCATACCGCCTTTTCTTCTTGTTTCCGGATTAAGTGTACTTTCAAACACTGCGCCAAAAATTGTCGGACTGATTTCTGACCAATCAAAATCCGCACTTGCTTTATTTAAAAGCAGGTCTTTTATTTCTTCAGTAAAGTTTGGAATCTCAATCTTTTCGTTCGCAAATAATCCTCCGTTTACATAAGGAAATGCTGCAAGTTCCGGCTCCATATACGGATCTCTGTCTTGCGGTTTTGTATCCAAAACTTCAAAAAGTTCAATCAATGCCTTTCGCATTCTACCTGTTTCAAATCTTGAAAGGTACTCCAAAAATTGATTATGTTTTGCAAATATTCCCGCATCTTCCGCATACAAACAAAAAACAAGTCTTACGCAGAGAATATTCAAACTTTTCAAAGTTTCTTCACTCGTCTTATCTATATACTGGTTCAAAAAAGCGTCGTACAAAAGCCCCACAATATCACCGGCTTTTATCGAAACTTCCATTTCTTTTTTCAGATGTTCGCTCCCTTGATTTACCAGAAAATCAAGTCGGTAATATTCTTTTTCCAAATCTTTTAATAAGATTTCCTGAGGTTCGCCATTAGGGCGCTCCATATCGTAAACACAAAATTTTTGAAAATTACAGGTCACAACCCAACGCGGATGTTGTGAAACAGGAAGCTCTGTTATATATCGCTTTGCCTGTTGGAACGGATTAAGATAACTTCCGTCAGATTGTTTTATCGCTTTGTATAAGTCCTTATCAGAACTTTTTTGTTCAATCAAAACTTTGGTAGCAGGAATATATGCATCAATAAAACTGGTATGGTCAAGATGAACTTTATCTTCAAAAGAAATAAATTGTTCCGGATGTTCTACACATAAAACATCTCGCAAAAGCTGGATCCAGAACTTCTGGCTTTCACCTTTTTCATATCCTTTATTTTCCCAGTATTCAACAAATTCTTTTACCGCAAAACGCTGCTTTACTTCTGTCATATAAATGCTCCTACGGGTTTGAATATAACATAATTTGGTATAAAACACAATTTCTAAAAAGTTTTTGGCGGAAATGCTTACTTTTTCCAACACTATTTCTAAAGTTTCTGTCAGGCAATGCCTGACCTGCATTTTTCAAGGGGGGAAAATATACCAAGTTTTGCATTCACCCTCCCTTATGAGGGAGGGTTGGGGTGGGTGATAACATTAATTTTATAAAAAGAAAAAAGTTTTTTTGAATTGTTATTGGATTTAGAATGACTGCTTGTAGTTTTACTTACCATTCCAACATATTTACCCCCCACCTTTATGTTTTTTTAATCTCTTAATATCTTTACGAGAAAATCTCATTGTAATATAATAACTTTAAAAAGGGAAAGAGAAAGTATGAAAGAACAAAGAGTTGCGGTCATAGGATACGGAATGTGGGGACGTAATATCGTCCGTAATTTTTACAACCTTAATGCACTTGATACAGTTTGTGATTTGGATGACGAATCTTTAAAAACAGTAAAAGAACAGTTTCCTGGTGTAAAAGTTACAAAAGATTTTAACGACATAATTAACAATCCTGATATTACAGGAGTTGCCGTTGTAACTCCAAGTCATACACATTTTAAAATAGTTAAAGCAATGCTGGAAGCCGGAAAAAATGTTTATGTGGAAAAACCAATTTCGACCGTTGCAGAAGAAGCAAAAGTTCTGACAGAGCTTGCAGAATCTAAAAATCTGGTTTTAATGGTTGATCACCTGCTTTTATACCATCCGGCAGTAAACAGGCTTAGAATGCTTATTGAAGAAGGTGTTCTGGGTGAGTTAGTTTATGCCCAGAGTGACAGATTGAATGTTAATTATCACAAAAACGACAGAAGCGTTATGTGGGATTTAGCACCGCATGATGTTTCAATGATTGCTTATGTTACCGGAAAAAATCCGGTTAAAATTATATCCGCAATCGGATGTTCTTCCGAAAAAAATAACATAATGGACATTACACACCTCGGAATAGAATTTGAAGACGGGTTGATTGCGCATATTTCAGACAGCTGGATTACACCTCAAAAACACGTTATGCTGCTTGTAAGAGGAACAAAAGCTACTGCAATTTTCGATGATACGGCACCAGCAGACAAGTTAAAGGTTTACGATAATTTTAAGCCTGCAAATACTCAGAACTATGCACTTGATTATCTTGAAATTGAACCGCTCAAGCTTGCCTGCCAGCACTTTGTAAACTGCTGTGCTTCCGGTCAAAAAGCACGTTCCGACGGCGCTAACGGGTATGAGGTTGTAAGTATTTTAGAAGAAGCTGAAAAAATTATGCTCGGCTCAAAAGTTGAGGATTTAAACAAAAAAGACTTTGCACTTTCGAGGATGAAAGTTTAGGGACGTTGAAAAGTGGAAAAGTGGAAAAGTAGAAGGGTAGAAAAGTCTAATAAGTTCGCCAATGCTCACAAAAATCATTTTAAATTAACTACTCAACATTTCAACGGTTCAACTTTTCCACTAAATTAAGGATAAAAAAATGGCTAATTTTATATCAATTTTCAGAATTTTTGTAATGTTCATCGCAGTATACCTGATTTATACATATCAGGGCAATACCGAGGCATACGTCTGGGCATTAACTCTTACCATTATTGCCTTTGCTCTTGACGGTCTGGACGGTTATGTTGCAAGAAAATTCAATGAAGAATCAAAATTCGGCGCACTTCTTGATATTATGGGCGACAGAATTGTTGAAAACACATACTGGATTTTGTTTGCAGTGATGGGCTGGTTGAATATTTTATTCCCGCTTATTGCAATCACAAGAGGATTTATTACTGATACCATCAGAAGTGCAGCAATGGAACAAGGTTTAACCCCTTTTGGAATGCAGGTTAATCCTATTTGCAAATTTATCACGGGCTCTAAATTTATGAGAATAAGTTATGCTGTTGCAAAAGTTCTGGCATTTATCCTTATTATCGCAGCCAAAATTCCTGTATGTCCGCATAGAGAGCTTATCTGGACAATAGGTTTCTGGGCTGCAGTTTTTGCAATTGTTTTTTGCGTAGTAAGAGGATTACCTGTTGTTATAGAAGCCAAATACTTATTCAAAAAGGATGAAAACTAAACAATATGGCAAAGATTAATATTGTTTTGTATGAGCCGGAAATTCCTCAAAACACAGGAAATATCGCAAGATTATGTGTATGTACAAATTCATCTCTGTATCTTGTTGGGAAACTCGGTTTTGCTCTGACAGATAAGTATACAAAACGTGCCGGAATGGATTATTGGGAACATGTCGATTTACATAGAGTTAACTCTATGGACGAATTGTTCGAACAATTTCCGGAGGGTAAATTCTATTACCTTACAACCAAATCAAAGAAAAAATACACTGATATTCAATTTGAAGATGAAGTTTTTCTTGTGTTCGGTCCGGAATCCAGAGGGCTTCCGGCAGAATATGTAACAAGGGAGAGTGCAATCACAATCCCGATGGCTGAAGGGCAGAGAAGCCTGAATTTGTCAAACTCTGTTGCAATTGTTACTTATGAAGTCATAAGGCAAAGAGGTTTGCTGTAAAGCTCTTTGTCAGTTCTGTACATTAAATACCTTATTATACAGGGAAAGATAAAGAAAGGGTAATTAAATGATAAAATACAAAATGCCCGTAAGAGAAGAGAATTCAAATAAAGGAACTTTTGGAAAAGTTTTGAATTTTTCCGGTTCAAGGAACTATATTGGAGCGGCATATTTGTCTACTGTTTCGATACTGAAAGCTGGCGGCGGATTTGCAGCTCTTGCGACAGAGAAAGATATTATAAGATCTGTTTCTACACTTCTTCCGGAAGCTGTTTATTTATCAAGAAAAGAAGGTTTAGGTCAGATAAAAAATTTTTCTGTAATATTAACAGGCTGCGGGCTTGGTTTAGAAAGAAAATCCAAAACTTTGTTCAAAAAGATTATAAAATCACTGCAAAATTCTGAAACACCGACAATCATTGATGCGGATGGTTTAAATCTTTTGGCGGAATTATACAAAAAATCTGATAAAGAGATTATTCGCTACGCTCAGAATAACAAAAAGCATTTAATAATAACACCACATCCTTTAGAAGCTGCAAGGCTTCTGGATACAAATCTGGAAGCGGTTCTTGCGGATTTAGAAGGAAGTGCAAGAAAGCTTTCTGAAAAATATAATTGCATTACGGTTTTAAAAACGCACCGGACAATTATCACAGATGGAAAAAATTTATTCATAAATCAACACGGAAATTCCGCACTTGCAAAAGCCGGCTCCGGAGACGTTCTTGCTGGAATCATTGCCGGATTTCTTGCGCAGGGGGTAAATCTAGGGGTAAATCAGGAAGCAGATTTATTTGAAATGGCAAAACTTGGGGTTTATCTGCACTCACGCACAGGAGAAATTGCGTCAAAAGAGTTAACAGAATATTCCGTTTTGGCATCAGAACTCCCAAATTATCTGCACAAGGCAATTGCGGAAATTTGTTAAGTCAAACAATATAATTTAATTCTAATAAAAATTTTTAAATAAAGCTGAAAGCAACAATTTTATCAAAATTTACATGAAGCCAATCATAATGGAAACTTGTATATTTGTCGCAAGCCTGGTCCTCATATACATTATTAATCAAGCAAAGCGAAGCATTTGTCAGGTTTATAAAAGCTTCTTTATTACATTCCTCACAATCATAGACTCTTCCCGTAATTTGGTAATGGTTTGTTAAAATAACAACTTTATCGGAATTGCTGATATCCATAATTTTTCTAAATTCATCTGCTTTATTCATTTATATTTCCTCTTATCCTATACAAAGACAGGATTAAGCAAAACAGGACTAAATTCAATTACCTATAAGACCATATCGTTAAAATTTTTTGAATCATCATAGTTAAACATATGGATAAATGTATATAAAATTTTTGCCGAAAATCGCTCTGCACCGATTCCCAGCATTTTTCGCAGAACTTCTTTGTTATTCTCAACAAGAACAGAAGTGTGGTTGAATGCAAGGTTATCATAATAATTTGAAACATTAATTATTTGACTATATTCCGAAATATAATCACTTGATAACCCTTGAGGATATCCTGAACCATCATTATTTTCATGATGTTCCAGAGCAACTTTTGCAATTTCTTCCGGCAGATTAAACTTTTCTCTTATCATTCTATAACCAATCACCGGATGCGACTTTATTTCTTCCTCATTTTTTGTAATAAGTGCCTGTGAATTAGTTAAAGCAATTTCCAGTTTTCCAATATCATGAAGAAGCCCTGCAAGCATTACCTGTTCAACAGATAAGAGTGAATAATCAAGCTTTTTAGCTATCAGACCGGACAGAACAGCAACATTAAGCGGGTGACATATTTCATATTCTCCCAGAAAACGTATTTTTGAGCCTTCGCAAGATTTGTTCATCTGCTTAAAAAACTCTGTTTTTAAAATTTCTATAAGTATATTGAGTTTTAAGAGCCCTTCTTCATAATATCCCTGAATTAATAAATCCAATATGCGTTTGTAAAAATATTTTATCCTAACTTGAGTATCTGCTTTTAAGTACCCGTATTTATTAACAACTGTTTCAAACTCAGAATATGCAGGATCATCATACGAAAAGTTTAAAAATCGCGAAGGCGTCTTTTTATCTATTTGTTTTTTATTTTCAATGCTTTTCGCATTATTATATTCTTCAGTGTAAATTTTTACATAATTTTTGAGCATTATAAGCTTTCCAGAAGTCAATACCTCTCCGGCTTTAAAAATCCTGCCTTTATTCTCATCATACAAATCAAAAGGTAAAATTTTGTAACTGCTGAGTTCTTTATTTGTAACTATTCTCATATTAAGGATTATAACATTTTTTTAGTAAAAATTTATACAGCATTAATCTTATTTTTTTGATTAATGGCTGTATTGCCAGCCTCAGGATACTAATAAGTTTTTCCATTCTAAAAATATATACTAAATCAATAAATAACTATTTTACAAAACGTTACAACTAGTGTATATTAAAATATAAGGAATTATTTTTTAATAAGAGGAAGGTATATGAGCAATATTGTTATTTATTCATCAAAACCTATGCCGGAACTTCAAACAGTTTTATCGGAAATTGATGAAGCAGAAGTAAGAGTTGTTACTATAGAACAAATGAAAGATTATGCGGTAATAAATCCTTCATTAATGATTGTTGAAGATATCGATTTGGCAAAAGATGCTTTGATGACAAATAAATTCCCTTGCCCGATTTTGTTTTTCGGTTCAACAAGAAGAGATGTCACCGTAAGAGCAGAAGGATACGATTTTATTAAAAATCCTAACGATAAGGATGAATTAATTGTCAGGGTCAATGCTCTTTTAAAAATAAAAGCTTTAAAAGATAAGGTTGAAAAAGTTTCTACAACTGATGACTTAACCGGTTTACATAACAGAAAGTATCTTCAAGATCGTTTGGAAGAAGAAATTTCACGCTCAAAACGATACGGCACAAAATTATCATGTATTTTGTTTGACATAGATTTCTTCAAGGTTGTAAATGATATGTTCGGATACGAATGGGGCGATATACTCTTGAGAAATATTGCTAATAAATTAAATGCAATGATAAGAAAAGAAGATATCTTAACCAGATACGGCGATGAGGAATTTCTGCTGGTTCTTCCTAATACTTCGGAAGAAAATGCATTCTTGTTCGGCGAAAGATTCAGAAGAGAAGTTGAAAAGATGGAATTTATTCCGGCAGGCGAAGACGAGGCTCATAAAGTTACTATTTCCGGCGGAATTTCTACTTATCCTTGCATGCCGGATGTGGATGAGGATGCAAATACTGTTATCAGATATGCAGAGCATGCACTTTATAACGCTAAACACAGAGGAAAAAATAAAATTATTCAATTCTCACAAATGAATCTTGAGATGTAAGAATTTATTCAGAAATCAAAAAAGCGTATAGTTTATACTATGCGCTTTTTTTCATATTTTGAAACTCATCCAATCCTATTTTCCAGCTGTCTTCGTACTGAAAATCTCTCGAAGCAATTACATCCGGAAGCCCTGCGTGATGAATTTTTGGCAGCAAATACTCTTCTGTCATCTCAATAGGAGCTGCAATTTCATCATCTGAATCCTGACAGATAAATACACCCTTTCCGTCTTTGTTTACCTTATATCCGACAATTGTAATCTCGTGTCCTGCCAGTTTATTATCGTTTTCCGGATCAGGCCATGTGTATCCGATAATGATATTATGTCCCATTTTTAACGTATCCAGAAGTTCTTTTTTAATTGTTCCGAAATCCTTTTCGTAACCCTTCAATCTTCCGTTCTCATCAACTATTTGATAAATAACTGAAGTAGTATTTTTGTCTTCCACAACAGATTCCACATAAGTTTTTTCAAAATCTATGAGTCCGCCGTCCTCCTGTGTCCAAGCATTAGGAGCCCGTTTATCGGTGAGTGAATCATAAGTCTGCTGTGAACCCAGCTGCATAAAAGTAGACTGCATAAGAACATCAATAATGGAACGTTCTCCAGGATCTTTGTGATGGTTTTGTATTCTTGCCCTTATTATTGCATTCTTATCAGGTTTTAACAAAACCGTTGCGGTATCAAAGTTATGAATCTGATGCGGAGTTTTAAACTTTGTTAAAAGCCATATTGCTTCAGATGATTTATCCGAAAGACTATCCATTCTTATTGTTTTTAGAACTTCATTCTTTGGAGAAGTTAATCCTTCTACCATCCGGAAAAATTCAGCCGTATGCTTCGTTGCCAAATCAAATTCAATACTTGCAGCCGGACAAGTTCCGGTATGCATATTATCAAGTTCCCACTTTGCCTGTGCAATTTTTTTCGGATCCTCTGATAAATTTGTCATTAATCCTATAATCTGCCGCTTATATGGTGCAGGAATATCCTCGCAGGTTTGAGTAATTATATAAGGATTTGCCAGAATATCTAAACATTCCTGCAAGATATTTATTTTATCAAGCCCAGGATCTCTTTCCTCTTTTAATATTTTATACAAATTATCAAGAACTGTACTTCTGTCATTGGAATTATTCTTCAAAAGCAATCCCGATTTAAGCGCAAATTCAAGTTTTTTTCTGTAATCTAAATGAAGTTCATTTGAAATTTCTTCATACTTTTTCTTTTCATCTTTGGTTGTAAGAGAAGTTCTTACCGTTACGGCAGAAGTATATGCTTCCGCTCTGAAAGCCGGTTTAGTCGATTGTTGAGCAGGATTTTGGACGGCAGTATTATTTGCCTGCATAACTTTAGGCTGAATACTTGCCGCAGCATAGATACTATTATTAAGATTTTGAAAATCCACACTAGCCATATACATATATAAAAACTCTCAATAATCAAAACTTGCTTTTTTGTAAAGAAACATTACGACAAAACTTATACTAATTTTAAAGAAAATGTTACAAATTGGCAATTTTTTGCGTGTAAATGTTTTATAATAATTAAGTGTAGTTTAAAGGTAATGTGCCAGAATGGTAAATTCTTATTATTATAACGGAAATCAATATATACCAAGTACATTCGGAGACAGCAATAAAGGCTTTATAGTTGCTTCTGCGGTTTCATCGGCAATTCTGGGCACACTTCCTTTATTCGGTAAACCGTTTGAAAAACAACTGGCGAAAGAACATGCAAGAAATTATTTATATAAAGATTCCTTCATAAACTCACTTAAAGTATCCGGTCTTGATAAAAAAGGAGTGCATATCATACCGATGGAATTAAGCAATGGAATGAATGATTATGCTCTCGGGAAAAATGCTGCTTATTTTCCTAAGGAAAAGGCTATCAGGATAAACACCGATAAAATTTCCATAGCCGGTTTTCATGAACTCGGGCATGCAATGAATGATATTACAGGTAAACTCGGGAAATTCTTGAGTAAACTACGCTGGCCGGGCAGAATTTTAGCCGGCTGGATGGGGACAATCGCATTATTTTCCAGATCAAAACCTAAAGATGCCCCTAAAAATGGATTTGACCATGTAAGAGATAACTGCGGGAAAATTGCTTTTGCCTGTATGCTGCCAACCGTATTTGAAGAGGGAATGGCAAGTTATAAGGGAGTAAAACTCGCAAAGAAAACAGGACTTGCAGCTCCGCTAATAAAAAATATGAAAAAATTGTACGGCAAAGCTTTGCTTACTTATATAGGACATGCAGCAGCAACAGGACTGGCTGTAGGTGCCGCAGGAATGATTATGGATAAATTCACCAGACCTAAGAAAGTTGAATCACCGGAGTTTCCGTTTTTCTTAGTTTGATAAAATTTCTTCCAGCTCTCTGTGTTCATTATCAAATACTTTTATTGAATCTCGTATGTCGTTTTTGTAAAAAGCTTCATAGACATTTTTAACCTTATAATCAGTAGAATATACTGTTTCTTTAACTTCAACACCATCCTCAAATTCTCTAACAATAACTACACCATCTTCCGGAGTTTCTGCATTAAAGTATGTAAACCTTGTTATATATGGTCCCTCGTAGTTCATTGTAATATTTATTTTTGTATTCCCCTCTTCATCATAGATAAGGTTTTCTATTCTTATATTACTATCACCATCCGGAACTTCTTTTTTTATAGCAATTGTCTTGTTATCATTATCTTTAAGTTCATATTTGACAGGATTTTCATTAGAATAATTCCAATATTCGCCATATTCTATATGCCCATCTATGTTGTAATGTATATGTCTTACAGGAAGTTTTGTCTTTTTATCAAATTCCCAAACATCACTATCATCATCTTCTATGTTTACCAGTTGTTGATCCTCCATTGTCCCGTCATTGCTTATTCTTACCAATTCTATTCCATGGCGTTGAAATTCTTCGGACTCTGAATCAATAGCTGCCACCATAAAAACATTATTATCCTGCTGCGTAATATAATAAACATCTCTGTCTTCTATGATTTTTTTTACCTGATGGCAAGTTTTATCATCCAGATTAGAAAGAACTGCAATAGTAGATAATAAAACTTCACTGTTTTCCGGATAAATATCTGCAAACTTTCTTATCTTTACCTGCTGTATTGAAGGTTCAACAGGTGTTGTTACAACTTTTTTCTCAACTACAGGAATTATGGGAGTTTCCTCTTTATTTACATTTGGAAGTTCTTGGCTTACTTCTTCTTTAGAAAAAATACTACACCCGCAAAGCAAAAATAAACTTATGAGATTTACAATAATGAGTTTCCATTTTTCCATAAAAAAGCCCTTAAATACAACATGATTATAATCTTCCATTATAATTTTATCAATAGTTATAC
>CAZXQM010000006.1:29124-35652 GCA_964643455.1 uncultured Vampirovibrio sp.
CCCTTAAATACAACATGATTATAATCTTCCATTATAATTTTATCAATAGTTATACTAAGCCTTAAAAAGTTTTTATGATAAAATTTTTATATGGAAATCTTAGAATATCTGAAGGGAAAAGTTATTGTATCCTCTCAGGCAATGCCTGATGAGCCTTTATACAGAGAAGAGTGTATGCTTGCAATGATGCAATCTGTTGTTAATGGCGGAGCTGGAGCTCTTAGGGTTGCCGGAACCAGAGATGTAAGAAATGCAAAAAAATATTTTAAAATTCCCGTAATCGGTTTAACTAAACCGGACAAACTACCCTCTAACTGGAAAGAAATTGTATATATTACTCCAGGACTTAAGGAAGTAAGAGAACTTATTGAAGCCGGTGCAGATATCATAGCTTTTGACGGAACAAGTAGAGAACACAATAATTGTTCTTTAGAGGAAATTATTGAAGAAATTCATAAAGCAAAAAGGCTTGCAATGGCAGATATTTCTACATTAGAAGAAGGTTTAAATTGCTCCAGCTTGGGTGCTGATATTATTTCAACAACTCTTGCGGGATATACCCTTGAATCAGGAGAAGCAACAGAAGGGCCTGATTTCGGATTATTAGAAAAATTGGTTGAAACGATTAATAAACCGGTTATACTTGAAGGAAGAATCTGGGAGCCGCGAGAAGTAAAAAAGGCCTTTGAACTGGGTGCACACTGTGTTGTAATAGGCTCGGCAATCACAAGACCGCAACTGATTACAAAAAGATTTATTGAGGGGATATAAATGAAACAAGCTCTTGCATTTGATATAGGCGGAACAAAAATTTACAGCACAATAATTGATGAAATGGGAAATATTGCAACTAAGATTGACAAATTTCATACTCCTAAAACAATTGATGGAATCAAAGAGATTTTGAAAAATCAAATTGCAAAGTATGAAGATAGCGTTGATATCATTGCGATTTCAACTGCCGGTGCGGTAAACAACGAGAATACCGCTATAATTGGATCGACCGGAAATCTTGTAGAAAACTACCCTGCGATAAATTTTCAAGAATTAAGTAATAAAAGAATTTTTCTGGAAAATGATGCAAATTGTGCAGCATGGGCAGAGTATAAAATCGGAGCTTCAAAGGAAACTTCTGTTTCTGTTATGCTTACTCTGGGAACAGGAGTAGGAGGCGGAATAATTATTAATGATAAACTTCTCAAAGGAAAATCCGGAGCTGCAGGCGAAATGCATTTTAAAATGTTTACTGATAAACGTAGAAAATGTACCTGCGGAAGCTGGGATTGTTTTGAAATCTATGCCTCAGGAACAGCATTGAAAATTGACGCGGAAGAAGCCTTAAATAATCCAAACATAACAACTTATGATGTTATTGATGGCATGAAAAGTGGAAATACAAAAATGACAGAAATATTTGAACGCTGGGAAGATGATATTGCTCAAGGAATAATTGGTCTGGCAAATATTTTTGATCCTGATTGTATTGTACTTTCCGGTTCAATGGCACAATTTGTTGAAATAAAAAAAATAGAAGATATCGTTAACAAGAATATAGTAACAACACCGACTTCCATAAGACTGGCAAGCGCAGGAAATTACTCCGGTATGATAGGTGCTGCACTATTGGCTTTTGGAGGTTTGAATTAATGGGAAAAGCAAAAAGAAGAAGTTTAAATTTAGGTATTCACGATAAATTTAAATATATGACAAGAGAATCTGCCCTTGATTCTGTCATAAAAAATATCACAAATAAAGATGAAGTCATTGATACAATTACATTGTTTGGGTTTACAGCAGAAGAAATGCTTGAAGCCGGTGCCGCTTATGAAGATGTAATGGCTTTTGGCGGAATAATCAACTAGATTTTTATAATCTCATAAATTCTTTATATAAAATTATTTGTACGTATATAGTTTCCTAATTTTGTAACAATATTGTTACAAAATGGCAACTTTTTTATTTCAAGAACTTTAAGTATATAATGTAACAAGGTGTGTATGAATAATTTTTCTTTAATTACGGATGCAAGTAACAGATATTATGCGGGCATGACTCTTGATGATGCCCGTAAGCTTGGAATTGAGAAGAGTTTTTGGAGGCGTGATTTTCACAATATTGATAAAGACAAAGATGGAATTTTATCTAAAGAAGAAATTATTAAAGAAAGGAGACGCTCTTCAAAAATCAATAAAATTACTGCTGCAGCATTTGCCGGACTGGGCATTTTCGAGGCTATAACAGAAAAATCAAAAAAATGGCTGATTGTAACACTATCACTTGATGCATTTATTATTGCAAGTGCACTTGCTAAAGCGCTTAAAATCGATGATAAAACTAAAAAATATGAATATCTTTTGCTTCAAAATAGTATAGATAAATTTGAAAAAACTACTTCTGAGGAATCAATACAGAAATAACAGCATGATTTAAATCTAAATACTTTTTAGCAGCTTCTTGCAAATATTCCTCAGTCATATTATCACATATTGACATATAATTCTCCGCAAGAGTTAGGTCATCACAAACAGTCATATAATATCCGATAGCTTCTCCAATATCCGAAACCGTCTCCGCTTCACAGGCAAAACGCGATTTAAGTTTTTTCTTTGCCTTATTAATTTCCCTTGGTGTAATACCATTTCCGAGATTTGCAACCTCTTTTTTTACAAGCTCAATAGCCAAATCTTTATATCCAGAATTAAAATTAGCCTGTACAAAAAAATTACAACCGTCACGAAATGAATAGTTTTCGGCATCTATTATATTAAATATATGTTCAGGCTGGTTTTCTATCAAATTATTGTAAAGCCTTGAGCTTGCACCTTCGCCTAAAATAATTGCAAGCATTTCAAGAGCAATAAGATTTTTTAAATCTTTTGCCGGTGCACCCAAAAAACCAAACATCATAAATGAAGAATTAATATTTGCTTCATTTTCCACATAAACAGTTTCTTTAACAGGTTCATCCGGTTGAATATTTCTCTCTGGCGGATGAGGTCTTTCTCCCCAAGCAAAACCTTCAACAATCCGGTTTAAAATGTCTTCCGAATCAAAATCCCCAACCACTATTGTAGTTACGTTCTCAGGAGAATAGAAAGTTCTGTAATATTCCATAACTTCTTCCTGCGAAACTTGTGAAATAATTTCCGGAGTGCCTATTACATCTCTTTTATAAGGATGCGAGGTGTACATTGCATGATTTGTTGCATTATAGACTTTTGTCCAAGGCTGATCCTTGCGCATACGAATTTCTTCTATAACAACATGGCGTTCTCGTTTATCTGTAATCTCTTTATCATTAATATCAAAAGGCGCACCCATTTCATAATCAGGAATAACCGGATCTATCATCATATCAGAATGCAGTTCAATTGCTTTATATAGATTTTCATTATTTTCACCTTTTGGAAGAGTTACATAATAAAAAGTATAATCTTTCCAAGTTGCAGCGTTTACTATCGCTCCTCTGGATTCAAGAATCTTATCAAACTCTCCGGCTTTGTGCTTATGAGTACCTTTAAACATTAAATGTTCAAGAAAATGTGAAATTCCGTTATTCTTATCACTTTCATTTATTGAACCGGTTTTAACCCACGAAGAAATATTAACCATTCCTCCTTCTTTATGAGCTAAAACTATTTTATGCCCGTTTTCTCTTTCATAAACTTCTACATCTCGTGTCAAAAATGGATATTTCACTAAAGATTTTTTCATAAGTACCCCTCTCTGGAAACTATTATACTCCAAATAATACCGAAGGTATAGTGTATCTTATAAACATTCAATCAGTCTTTTTTTGAATAATTTTAATAATATTTATGGTATAAAATCCAATATTGTGTATGGTACCCTACCGGGGGATTGATATATTAATTATAATGTTGTAAAAAATTTGAATAGAGAAGAAAGGAGCAAATTTATGACAGAAGAACACAGAGAAAGCTGGCTGAAAATCCTATGTATAATACTTGCAGTATTTATAGGAGCATTTTTGGCATTTTACGTTGTAGCAGATCTAACATTTACAAGAATAACAAGTCCTGCTTACCATATGAAAAAAATGGAAAAATTAATGAAGAAGGAAGAAAAACGTTTCAAACGCTTGGAAAAAAGCATAGACGCTGTAAATCCTTTTGAACCAAAGCTTGCGCCAATGCTTGTAAATCTTGTAAAAGAACCGGAAGAATACAAAATTATTGTTGATTTAGGTCCGTTAGATAACAACGAGAATAATGTAAATGTAAAACTTGAAGATAACATTATAACTGTCTACGGGGAAATCGAACGTAAAAAACACCACAGAGAAGATATTATGAGTTTTTCACAATCATATTATCTTGATGAAAAAATTGAAGCGGATAATATGACAAAAGAAAGAATGGGTAACAGATACATCATTACAGTACCATTTAAAGAATAATCTCTTATAAATAGTAATAATCAAAGCGGCGGGTTGATTCTCAACCCGCCGCTTTATAAATATCTTATATTTTACTTAATATTTGAATAAGTCCAAGCATCGAAAGTAGGAGTTTCTGAAATATTTAATTCTTTCTTCTTTTCTCCTGATGAACTATCATCGTGGGCAATTGGCTTATACAATCTGTTGTAGTATTCAATTACCATTCTGTCAGAGTTAAAGTAAGCTTCTGCAGTTCTGATTGCCTGTCTCATCATTCTAGCCCATTCCTGTTTATTATTGTAATAAGTAGGAATAATTTGATTTTCGATAATATTCATCATGCATTCATGGTCTTTCCAGTGTCTTTCTTCCCAAGGCATATCATCATCGAGTTCCGGATATTCAACAGTATAACCGTTAATACCAGGGAAAGTACCTTCAACAGTCCAACCATCATAAGTAGATAAGTGAATAGCACCGTTAGCATTAGCAGACATACCGGAAGTACCGGAAGCTTCGAACGGTCTTAAAGGTGTATTCAACCATACATCGGTACCGCGTTTCAACAAGCCTGAAAGCTGAAGTTCATATCCAGGTAATACAACAACATTCTTAAGTGTATGAGAACGGTTAAGAAGTTTGTTAAACATTTCTTTACCCATAACATCGTCCGGATGGAATTTTCCGGCAAAAATGATTTGAACCTTGTTAGCTTCAAGAAGTTTACAGATTCTGTCTTTGTCCATTAAGATTAACCATGCACGTTTGTAGTCTGCAAATCTTCTTGCCCAGGTGATAGTTAATACATCAGGATCAAATCTCTTACCTGCTACATTAGCAACATATCTAAACAATTCTTCTTTCATTTCGCGTTTTGCAGAAAGAAGCTCATCAAAAGTTTTGTCGCCGTTCATTCTCTTATCTTGCCAGTAGTGAAGGTTTACGGCATTGGTAATAGCTCTTATAGGGCATCTTCCGTCAACCCATTCCCACATTTTGTTAGCAACAAGTCCGTGAAGCTGAGATACTGCGTTTGCAATTCTGGACATTCTTAATGCTGCTACAGTAAGTGAGAAGTTTTCACCGCCAAGTTGAATAGCCTTTTCTCTTGAAGCTCCTGCAAAGAAACCGCCTTCAAGTAACGTATCAACCCAATGAACTTCATTACCTGCCGCAACAGGAGTATGAGTTGTAAATACGGTTTTCTTTTTAACTTCATCAAGGTTACCGTTGTACTGTCTTAATAATTCAAAAGCTGCAGGAAGTGCATGACCTTCGTTCATATGAACTACATCAAAGTTATAACCTGCTGCCTGAAGCACTCTAATACCTGCAATACCAAGAACAGTTTCCTGAGCGATTCTTATTTTTTCATTTCCGTCATAGAGCTTGTGAGAAATGCTCTTAGCCCAGTCGCTGTTACCGTCAATATCAGTTGTTAAAAGATATACAGGGCAGGTACCAAATAATTCAGGATCTACTCTGAATGCTTTAACCTTAACTTTTTCGCCAAAAGTATCAACTTCAACAGTAATTCCTGTATCAACAAGGTAGTCATAATACTTTCTGATATAAGCTACTTCAACGTTGCCGGCATGATCGATTCTTTGATCATAATAGCCGTATGACCACAACATAGTTACACCTACCATTGGCATTTGCAAATAACCGGCAGATAACATATGAGAACCTGCCAAAAATCCTAAACCACCTGAATATGTACTAAGTGATTGATCCATTGCTATTTCCATAGAGAAATAGGCTACGTTTGGTAATGTCATAATTTTAAACCTTTTCTTAATGTGTACTACTAAAGGACTATGTGTCCATGAAATTTATACCAATAACATAACACATAATCAATAATTTTATAAAAAAAAGAGAGTCTATAAAAATACATAATTCTAAAAAGCCTTGAGAACATTGAATTCTAGAAATATTAAGAAATGTAACAATATAATACTTTAGAATTAGTCCTCGAGAATACCGGTAATATTATTTTGGATTTTCATCTAAAATTATTGCAGGTATTTTGCTCTCTAAAGAAGAGATGAAATACCTGCTTAATTCATCTAGTCCCCAAGGAACCATCTTAGGCCGAAGGAGAGGGAGACGCCGTTGCGGCC
>CAZXQM010000007.1:0-21326 GCA_964643455.1 uncultured Vampirovibrio sp.
AAACCAAGTCTTTGTGCATCATAATATTTCTTTTGCAAGTATTTAGTGATAAAAAGGTTATACAAAGAATCTGCAGAAAACTGACCATTCGGATATTTCTCATAAAGAGTCCTATAGCAAGCCTCCTTATGCTCTGAAGTTACAACTTCATTGCAATTAAGATATGCGACATAATCCGCTCCGGTAGAATTCAGATTCATATTGACAAGCTTCGTAATTCCTTCCGTTCTTGTAGAAAAGGAAGCTATATAGTTGTCAATAACTTCATAAACATCTTTATTACTTGTATTAGAAGCGTGTTTTTGTAAACCTTGCTCTGCGTAAGATTTGGCTTTTTCTTTATCTCCAAGTCTGTATTCATTTTTTGCAAAATCAGCCCAGCTTTCAGCAAGTGTTGTTTTATACAAATAATCTTTTGCTTTTATATATTCCCCATTTGCATAATAAGATTTTGCAATTAAAAGATTATCATAATTTGTCAGTTTTATACCTAATTTTTTAATCTCATCAATTGCCTTCAAAGAAAATCTTCCATCCGGAGATTTTTCCAGATATGTTTTAAAGTTTATAAAAGCTCTGTTTTTAGATTTTTCCAGTGATTTTGAATTCTTAGGCGGATTAGCTAATTCTATAAGACCCAAATAATACTGAGAAGCTATTGCATAATCACTGTTCGGATATTTTTTAATAATTTTTTTAAAATGTCCTTTGGCACCTCTGTCTCGAATATCAAACATAAGAGTCGCCATATTATATTCACTAATTGGAGCTATCGAAGATTTTGCTTTTGAATAAACAATTCTATTATATTTTTTTATTGAAAGCTCTTTTTTATCCATATTTGTAGCACAACGTGCCTGTCGGAATAGAGCTGGAGATTTTAAAGATGAGCCTGAGGGAACCTTACCAAATTCCTCATAAGCTTTCTCATAATCAGCAGCCTTATACAACTCAAGAGCGGAAGAATACCTTCTTATACCTCTCGATTCAGCAGATATATGCCCATAAATAAAATATCCTATAGCCAAAATTATTAAAAAGACTACTATGTAAAAACCATATTTCCTTCTTCTTCTCATTCAAATACTTCCCAATTCTTTATTAAACCTACTTATTAATTAAAAAGACCAAGGTCTTATGTATAATATTATTCTAATATAGAAATGTGCAAAAAGAAAATCTTGTAATAAAAATTATATTTTATCATCTGAAAAGCATATCCTTAAAGAAAATATACCTTCAAAAATTCTTTTATTGGAATTTTGAAATATCATAAACTCGCAGAGCAAAATAAGGCTTTTCTTTGTATTTTTCTTTCAAAAATAGTACAAATGTATCATCAAAATAAAAATATCTAGGCTCGGAAGGCATATATGCCGTCACCTGCGCAATAAGAGCAGACTCACTTTTGAGTTCTACCCCCTTGTTATCCATATGAAATCTTACACTCTCCATAGCTTTATCTATATAAAGATTTGTACCTTTAATCCTGTTTCCACAAATTTCTTCAAAAATTTTTTCTTCAAAAAAATCAAGATTAGGAATTCGTAGCTCATCCTCCTCTTCAAACTTTCGGCTCCCTGTAAAAGATTGTTTCTTTTTCTGTATATCATCATAGATATAATTGAAAGTTTTTGTATTAGAAGTTTTATACAAATACACTTCGTCATTTTTCTTTGTATCAAGCTTTACAGCAAAATCTGAAGGATTATTATAGAATAGAACTTCTACACCATTATCAAGCTCTTTGCGTGAATCACGCGAAATCCCAAAATATTCAGCAGAGTTATCCCTGAAAGGAGCATTACCGAGTTTATCAAACGGTACTGTGAACTCAAAATCTTTTTTAAGCATTGTATAAACAATATATCTCTGTTTTGAAGGTGTTAAATTAAGATATTTTAAAATATCACTTGTTTCATTAAACTTCTTCTTTATAGCTTTTGCAATTACTTTTTTAGTATTTTTCTTAATATTATCCATGTACATATAATAAGACTTGGAAGACAAATCTTCTTCTGTAAAATCCTGTCTGTTTAACTCATTTACAATTACTGGGGTTCCCGCTGGAAACTTAATTTGCCTAAAAGCTATTTTGTCCATAAAATCATTCCACACAAGCTGAAACGTACCAACCCAGACTCTGTCCTGCACGTTTGTCTTGCTGCTCATAGTAGGCAATATATCAATATTTGCAGCAAAAACCGGTGAAAGCAAAAATAATACTGTTAAAACTGATAAAAATAATTTTTTCATAAAACTCCTCACTACTATGCTAAAGAATCGTATCAGAAACCCCGCATAAATTCAATCCTTTTATGATAGTATAGATTATGAATGTAGAAACATTTTGAACAATTATGAAAATCGCAAATTTTAAAATTGAAGAATGGATGAATAAGTATGAAGCCTCTGCAGCGTACGACTTAACAACTACTTGCATCTCTCCGCTCTGCATAAATGAACTTCCTTTTTCAAAAGAAATTTTTGATTTAAAACTCGGCTACGGAGAAATCACCGGTTCAATAAGACTTAAAAAAGCAATTCAATCACTTTATGAAAAAGAACACAATATTACCGTAACCCACGGTGCAATAGGTGCAAACCAACTTGTATTTTTATCTTTACTTGAATCTGGAGATGAAGTTGTTTCTATTGTACCGACTTACCAGCAGCACTACTCGATTCCGGAAGCTCTAGGCTGCAAAGTAAAATTCTACTTTTTGAAAGAAGAAAACAATTGGCTTCCTGATTTGGAAGAACTTGACAAAATAATCTCAACAAAAACAAAACTCCTTTGCCTTAACAATCCTAATAACCCGACCGGCTCTGTTATTCCTGATTGGATGCTGGAAAAAATCGTTGAAATTGCAAAAAATAAAAATACGTGGATTCTGGCTGACGAAGTTTACAGAGGACTTAATCTTATTGGAAAACCCTATTCACAATCCATTGCAGATATCTATGACAAAGGAATTTCCGTAGGAAGTATGTCAAAAACATATTCCCTTCCGGGACTGAGAGTCGGATGGATTACCGGAAGAGCTGATTTAATTAACGATGTAAACCATCAGCGGCAGTACAATACAATAAGCGTAAGCTCACTTGATGATTATTTTTCAGCAATAGCACTTGAAAACAGAAATACAATCGAAGAGAGAAACTTCCGAATTATGAACGAGAGAGTACGTATATTAAAAAACTGGCTTGATAAAACCCCGAAAGTCCACTGTATTTTACCGAAAGGAGGTACAACAGTCCTCCTTAAATACAATCTCAATATACCATCAAGAGATTTTTGCAAAAATCTGCAGCAACAAACCGGTGTTGCTTTATTGCCCGGTGAAACTCTGGAAATGGAAGGATATGTAAGACTCGGATTCTGTGCAGAAAATTTGGAAACAGCACTGGAAAAACTCAGAACATATCTGAAATATTAATTGTTTTCATGCTAAAATTTTTTTATGAATAAGCCTGAACTTTTGATGCCGGCAGGCAACATAGAAAAACTCAAATATGCGATAAAATATGGTGCAGATGCCGTATATTTAGGTGTTGTAGATTTTAGTCTGCGAGCAATGAGGAAGGGAGAGTTAATTACTCTTGATAATCTCAAGTATGCAATTGATACCGCACGTTCAATGGGTGCAAAAGCTTATCTCACCTTAAATATATATGCTTTTAATAGTGATATAAAAGCTCTTGAAGCTTGTATAGAAAAAATCGCTGATTCCATGCCGGATGCCTTAATAATAAGTGATGTCGGGGTTATGCGTCTTGCAAAAAAATATATGCCGGAAACGGATATCCACATAAGCACACAGGCAAATATTTTAAACTATGAAGCAGTACGTTTCTGGCAGGATATGGGAGCAACCAGAGCAATTCTTGCAAGAGAGCTTCCTATAAAAGATGTTGCAGAAATCAAGCAAAAAGTTCCGGACATGGAACTGGAATGTTTTATTCACGGAGCTCAATGCGTTTCTTTCTCAGGAAGATGCTTATTGAGTGATTATATGACTGATGGTGAAAGAAAAGCAAATTCCGGCAACTGTTCTCAACCTTGCCGCTGGAGTTACAAACTGGTGGAAGAAACCCGACCTGGACAGTATTATGAGATTGAAGAAAACGAAAAGGGTACTCATATTTTAAGTACAAAAGATTTGTGCCTTGTAAAACACCTGAAAGAGATGATAGAAGCAGGCATTGACTCTTTCAAAGTAGAGGGCAGAACCAAGAGTCTTTATTACGTTTCCGCAACCGCAAAAGCATACAGAGAAGCTATCGATGCAGTAATGAAAAATCCGGATGCAGATATGACTCCTTACTACAATGAACTTCTGAAAGTCGGCAACAGAGGATACACTACAGGTTTCTATCTCGGAGAAGGATACCCGAAAGACGGATATAGCTATGATATTTCAAAAGGACTTGCAGGAGCCGATTTTCTCTGCGAATTTTGGGGAGAAAAATACAATCAGGAAGGCTTTTTAGATAACGCAAACGGAGAATGGTACAGAATTACTACAAAAAACAAATTCAACAAAAATGAAGATATTGAAATAATTTCACCTTCAGAAAAATTTGTTACACAGGTAACTGAAATCAAAAATATGAAAGGAGAAGAGCTTGAGCTTGCAAATACTAATGATGATTTGTTAATAAAGCTCACCCGAGCTCCAATTGAGTATGAATATGCAATTGCAAGAACAACAGGGATTAAAAATACTGTTTTAGTTGAAAAACAAACCTGTTCTTGCGAAAATTAAAGCAGGAGAGAAAAATGTTTTTAAAACCGGATTACAATTTAAAAAATATTTATGAAATCGATTTTGTTAAGTTGAAGGATGAGGGTATTAAATGCCTTATGTTTGATTTGGACAGCACCGTTATGGTTTCCAAGTCTTCCACATTTCTTCCGGAAACAGTTGAGTGGTTTAACACTTTTATAAAAGATTTTGAAGTGGCGATAATTTCAAACAACAAGAATGAAAAATACTTGGAAGAAGCTTCTAAAATAGCACCCTGTCGTGTAATCGGACGTGCAGCAAAACCTAATCCGGAGGTTATGCGCAACTATCTGAATTCAGTTGGTATTAAACCCGAATATGCTGTAATGATAGGAGACAGACCACTTACAGATATTCTTGCAGGAAAACGTCTCGGCTGTAAAACAATTCTGGTAGGTTCAATTAACCCTAAAGAAAACCTGCCGACAAAAATTGTCCGCGCTCTTGAACGTTCAACTATAAAAAAATAAAAGTTATTACGAACTGCAAACACTCCTATATTAAAATTTCCACCTCAAATTTCCGTTTCCACGGAAAGGAATAATCTGTTTGCGTGCTATTTACAGGTTCAAAAATTTTAAATATTATATCTTCATAAGGTTTCATCAAATTCTTAATATCGCAAGGCTTGTCTATCATTCCTCTAATATTTGCCTGATAAGCCCAATCATCAAGGAATCTTATTATCTGCAAATGCCGGAATGCTTTATCACTATAGTTTACAGCCTTCCATTTTATTTTTACACCGGCAAGAAGACTCCCCAGAGTATTAGCTGAAGTATTCCATCCTGCATAACCGTAAAAATTCTTTAAATCTATATGTTTTATAAGATGTTCCGCAAAATCATTATCCGCTCCATTAGCAAAACGTACATCAGCAACCGCATAAGGCTTATCCGGCACAGAAAAGTTTCCTCTGTACTTAACCGGAGTATCCCAGCCCATTACAAGCTCTCCCTGTTTTTCAACAAAATTATTTACAATAAGAATTAAATCCGCCTCATCGTAGTTTTCAACAACCTTGAAACCGCCAAGTTCAAGCTGACCGAGTACAGATTTTTCTATTGAAACATCCTCATAATTTGAAATACAATCCTTAAACTCCGGCTCCATATATTGAACAAAAACCTTAATATCTTTACCCACGGCTCGTGCAAGCAAAGTTAAAGGAATCTCATCCGCACCTGTCTTAATCTGCCCGCCAAGCTTTTCCAACTCGCAAGCTTCTTCTACATTAAACCCTTTAGGAGCACAATCGTCTTTTGAAAATATTAAGGTCTCAAATAGTCCTTCTCTTTGCCATTCAAGATATAATTTATTAATCTCAAAATTACGCCGGCGGGTTTCAAGATAATCATTTAGGATTTCTTTTGGAATTCCATTATTCACACCGGAATAAGAGTATTCAAAAATTTTTTTTCCATATTCAGCCCAGTATTCTTTTTCCTCTTCATTATAATTATTATTAGAAATTCTCATTATACTCGAAAAAGCATAAACCTTTTTACCTTTAAGTATTGGTTTTAAACGGCTGAGCCTTGCCTTAATATCTTCCTGACAATCAGAAGAACGTCTTGACGGAATCAAACCGCCATAAGCAATCGTATCAAGAGCCAAAATTATAACATCACAATCCGGTAAAACTTCCAACCAACTAAGAATATCATCAATTTTAGAATTAACTGTCAAATTCCCTAAAAATTCCCGTGGCGGAATCAAAAGCTCTATATTTGCGTCAATCGAAACTATATCCTTTGCTAAATTATAACAAACGGGACGATTGTCTATCGGTATAAAACATATTTTCATATAATTATTCCAGCATTTTCTGCAAATTTACACCAGAGAGCATTATAATAAATACAAATAAAGCGAAACTTTATTTTTCCGCTTTATTTGTAATATTAAATATTTATTCTCTAAAACTTAACTCCGGCATTGCCTTTTTAAGTGTTGAGCGTAAATTTGCCATTTGAGTTTCTATGGCTTCATCTGTCATCGTAGCACTTTCATCCTGCATTTTAATTCTAAAAGCTACTGATTTAAAACCTTCCTGAACATGTTCACCTTGGTAAACGTCAAATACGCTGCAGCCAGCAAATATCTTGTTATCAATACCCTTTTTAACAATCTTTGATAATTCATCCCATGTAGTCTGAACAGGAACAATTACTGCAAGATCCCGTTGGACTTCAGGATATTGAGAAAGCTTTTTAAATTTTGGAACTCCCGGATTAACAGCATTAATAAACAAATCTAAATCAAGCTTAAATACGTACGCATTTTGATTTAATTTCATCTTGTTCTTTAATTCCGGATGAATCTCGCCATAATATCCAACAATTTCCGGAGTTTTACCCAAAAGAGTCAATACTGCTGATTTATACGGATGCAGGCAGGTATGAGTTGCCGCAAGCTTTGATTCTGCAAGGAGTTCAAATTTAATTCTTCTTGTTAGTCCGAAATCTGCCAGAATTTTATCTACCATACCTTTAACCGTATAAAAATCCACTTCACCGGTTTCCTGCCAAATTGAATTTTGTATATTACCCGTGATAACTCCGGAGAGTATTTGTGTTTCTTTTACCCCAGCATTCTTCTCATCAGGTTCGCTCACTTTTACGTAGCTTCTGCCTATTTCGTAAGCCCAAAAATCTTTCTGTCCATTATCGTAATTATATTTTAAGCATTGAAGAACACTTGCCATAAGAGTTTGCCTGAGCATAGTATAATCTTCAGATGCTGGATTCATTACATAAACAGCCTTTTCTTTGTTATAATTTACATTAAATTGTTTTAATAGAGGTTCACCGATAAGAGACGAAGTCTGAATCTCATTCAAACCTTCCCCTGCCATGATTTCCTTTACTCTTGCAATTACTCTTTCTGCATGTGAAATTTCAGCGGTTCCAGGTCTTCCAGGAAGAGTCGGAGTAATTTTATCATATCCGTTAATTCTTGCTATTTCTTCAATTAAATCACATTCCCTTGTAACATCTCCTGCACGAAATGAAGGAACTAGAACTTTACAGGCAATTTCATTTCTGCCCAAAATTTTGAATCCCAATCTTTCAAGTATTAAAAGGCATTTTCCAGGCTCTATGTCACAACCTAAAAGCCTTTTAATTTGCGGATATCTAAGAGTAATTTCAATCGGCTCCTGCTTATTTGTTCCTGCCTCTGTCATACCTTCAAATTTAGCATTTGCATATTTTTCCATAAGTTCAACCGCTCTCAAAAGTCCCGGTTTAACAGCTTCTATATCAACGCCTCTTTCATATCTTGCACAGGCTTCGGATTTATAACCAACGCTGCGTGAACTTTTCCTATTCGATTGAGGAGTGAAATAAGCTGCTTCAAGCGCAATATTTTTTGTATTTCCATCAATTTCAGAATTTGCACCGCCAAAAACACCACCCAAACATACAGGCTTTTCTTTTGTTGCAATAACTACTGTATCATGGGTTAATTTTCTTTCAACTTCATCTAACGTTACAAGAGTTTCACCTTCCTGAGCGCGTCTTACACACAAATATCCGTTTAATTTATCAAAATCAAATGCATGCAGCGGAGTTCCATATTCAAGCATTACATAGTTTGTAATATCAACAACATTATTAATTGCTCTTACGCCGGAAGAAATAAGTCTTTTTTGCATCCAATCCGGAGACGGTTTTATCACTATATCCTTGAGTACACCTATTGAATAATACTTACAAACATCGTTATCTTTAATTTCCACTTCAAAATTTGCTTTCTCTGTTTCTCTTGAAGCATATTCAAATTTCATGGAACGATTAAACAGAGCAGAAAGCTCTCTTGCAATACCTACAACAGAAACCTCATCACCTCTATTTGCAGTAGGGGCTGTGTGTAAAATATAATCTTTTTCAAATCCGAGAACATTTTCCACATTCAAACCCAAACCTACATTCGGGAAAATACGATTGAGAATAAGAATGCCATCCTCTTCCTGATAATTTCTATCAGCAACACCAAGTTCATCATCAGAACAAAGCATTCCCTGAGACTCAACACCTCTTATTACTGCAGGTGTAAGCTCAAACTGTTCACCGGTTTTCCTGTCAAGAACCTTGCTTCCGACAGAAGCGTACGGGATAATCTGTCCGACCTCAATATTTTGAGCTCCGCAAACTACTGTTTTCAAGCCCGAACCAGTATTTACAGTAACAAGATGAAGATGGTCAGAATTAGGATGATTGTCAATCTTTTCAATCTTTGCCGTTATGATATTTGTAAATTTAGGTTTTACTTCCTCAACCTCTTCAACTTCTAAACCGCTCATCGTAAGCTCATGAGCAATTTGCTTTACGTCCAAGTCACTTAAATCTACTAATTCATTCAACCAGTTTAATGAAACCTGCATAATTTCTTCCTCTCTACATTTTCCCTAATATAAATTATACAATCAAAAAATATGATAGCAATTTTTTTTACTTTTGTGTTTTAATTACAATAGTTAATTTAGTGTGGGGTGTATTTTATGATAAGTAAAATTAATGGTGTTTCAACTATTCAAACTCAATACAGAGTTGCTTTTAAAAATGAAGCTCAGGTAACAAAGCCGGAAGAGACAAAACAAGATACGGCATTAAAAGGTATAGATGCACTTGCTGTCTATAATGCCCCGCTTCTAAAAAATCCGGAAAAACTAGATGTAGAACCTCTTGTTCCTGTTCTAATTATGCCTGAAGATTTTGATAATATTGAAGGTGAAAAGATTTACACTTCTGAAGGAAAACTGCATTCAATTATTCAGGATGATGAAAACACAAAAACTATTTTGAAACCGTCTGAAGAAAATGAAAAAATGTTCTCTTCTATAATAACAACTGATAAAGAGACCGGAAAAATAACCAGAGAACAGAAGAATTTTGTAAAAGATGACAAATATGAAGAAATTTATATAAATGAATATTCTCCTGAAACAGGAAAAGAAGTGGCAAATACTTACTACGAAGACGGTAAACTTGAAAGTGCCTCAAAAATGATTTATAAGCCTAATGACGAATCTGTTGTTGTAAGCAAATATTTTGATAATAATGAATATTCCGTATCTAAGTATTCTGAAAAAACAGAAGGATCTATTGACGTAACTTTTGACAAAAACAAGCAGCTTAAAGCAGTCCATGAGCATAAAGACAATAACCTGAAGCAATCCGGTATTGATGTTGATTTTTATAATGGCGGAATGATTTCTATACGCAGATATGAAGAAATAACTGTACCAAATAACTTTGGAGCCGATAAATTAAATGATTCCGATCTTGTACCTGCTGAAAGTTACATATTAGACTTTGATGCCAAAGGTCTGGACGGCGAAAAAACTTATTATTCAAATAACGCAATAGAAACAAATACTTTCGAACGCAACGGCGAAAAAGTAAAAGCACATTTTGAACCTGATGGCAGCCTTTCTAAACTCGAGCTTGCAGACAGGACAATAAGTTTCGACGGCGATAATCAGGAAATTAAAGAATATCTTGAGAATAATAAAGTTAAAATAACTACTCTTTGCAATAATGGTTCAAAAAATGTAACAGATGTAATAGTAGAACAGGATAAATATTATAAAGAAGCTCGTTTTAGGAACGGAAAGCCAGTGTCATACCACGAAGGAAGTATAGACGAAAACGGCGAAGATGATAATACTTTATCTTTATACTTTAACAAAACCGGTATGCTGAAAACTGTATTTGATTGTTAAAGACCTGACTGCTGAATAAATCTGACAAGAGCATTGTAAACTTCATGGTGAATTTTCCCTTCTCTTACTTCCTTATAGAGTATTAGAAGAGCTTCTATACATGAAAGCTTGCGTCTGTATACTCGTGTTTCCCTGAGCGCACTGTATTTGTCGGCAATGGAAATAATCTGCATCCCGATATCAGATGAATAAATATTTTCCTCCAAATCCGGATACCCTGTGTGCTTCAAATTCTGATGGTGATATTTAATAAGTTCCAATGTTTCCTTTGAAAGACGCTGGGTTTTCAGAAGTTCATACCCGAGAATTGAATGTATATTCATAATCTCGCGTTCTTTAACATTCAACTTTGCAGGTTTATACAGAATCCTAGATGGAATTAAAATCTTACCCAGATCATGAAGCATTGAAGCTTCTTTAATAATACTTTTTCTTAGATTACACTTTAAGCTTTCCGGTAGGCAAGAATAAACCCCCATTGCAATATTGCATGTCTCATTCATGTGCCCGCCCGTAAGCTCTTTCAGAGTTTTTGTATCAATCAGAGGCTTTATCTTATACTTTTTTAAAAGCTGATTTATTTTCGGGTTTAAATCAATCATATTTTGAACAATTGATTTTTGAAGTTTCTCATCTTTTCCTGTTTTTAGAAAAGTTCGACCACTGCTGTCAGTAAACACAAAAAAACTACTACAGTTAATCTGCACAGCACCTTTCAGACTATAAGTTTCTCTCTTTTCTCGGGGGCGTTTTAAAATCATTGTTCTTAACTTTTTGTTACTATAATATTAGCTTACAATAATTATTTATATTATACAAGCATATTTTTGCCTATTTACTTTTTTAACTATCTTGATTTCAGACCACAAAGCAAAAGGCGGATAACATAAACAAACTAAAGTATGTAAAAACATAAAGAAAACATAACATTTAGCGGTATGGCGGCGGTAAGGGGAATTGAACCCCTGTTTGGAGAATGAGAATCTCCCGTCCTAACCACTAGACGATACCGCTTTATTATATAGGAGCATAATCAGAATAGATTATACTTGACCAATCATCTTCAAAGTAACTAATTTGTGTTATAGTACCTGTTTTAACAAGGTTTTTAAACTGGCTTACCGGATCTAAATTAAGAGTCTTAGCTATTGCAGATTGAATAACATCCGGAGTTGTAACAATAATAATACGATTGCCTTTATTTTCTTCAACAAGCTTATCAATCATATCAGAAACCCTTTTATTGAAATCTTCAAGAGCTTCTCCACCTTCCGGAGTTTGGGTAATTGCATTCGGACCATACTCATCATATACATCAGAATACAATCTTCCGTCCCATTCACCATGATTTCTGGCTTTTAAATCAATTGTTGTAATCTCTTTTTTGAATAACTTAGCAATAATCTGAGCAGATTGCGTACATCTGGCTGATGCACTGGTATATATTTTGTCGTAAGCCACAGCACGTCTCTTAAGATATTCACAGACTTTTTCAATTTCTTCTTCGCCAAATTCATTTATTTTCGGGTACTTTTCCGTATCACAAATAATTCCATCCATCGAATGGACAGTTGCACCGTGAGCAATAAAAGTTATTTTGCACTTACGTTTAAACATTCTGAAATACCTTCTATTATAATTATACCACAAAAAAAACTCCATCTACAACTTTTGTTATAAAAAAGAGCAAAAATTCATATATTTTTGTATAATTGACTTTTTATACAAAAACATTAAACTAATGGAGTATAGGTATAAAAATAAGGAGACATTTTATGAGTAGACTAAGTGGTTCTTCATTGTTTACCGGAATAAGTGCTGGTTTATCCAATTCTTTTGCATTGTTATCAAGCCAGTATAGTGATGGTTTAACTTTAGAGAATTTAACCTCTTCATTAACAAATACAAGTATAACAACTTCTGCATACGGTTCTACGTTTGCGTCATATTTGCTAAATAACTTTAACAGTGTAGATACAAATTCTGATGGTGTAATATCTGCAGACGAAATTCAAACTTTAATGTGCAATATAGCATCTCAAGGGTTAACAAGAGAACAGATTATAACACTAGGCTCATCTTGTGGTCTTAGCACTTCTTTACAAGATACTGTTTTATCTCATTTTGATGATATTGACACTAACCATGACGGTAAGGTTACAAATGCAGAAATTTCTGCATATGGTATTACTTCGGATATAGAAAAACAAAAAATTGAGGATACAAATCGTTTAGTAAACAATATGTCACTGTTTTACGGGGATGATTTGACTGAGTATGAAGGGAGTTTGCTGGATTACCGTTATCTTGATGACGATGAAGAAAGTTAGTGTAAGGGTGATGAAAGGGCGCCGGTTTCATAAAACCGGCGCCCTTTCTTTAATCTTCGTTTCTTATATTATGCGGCTTCATCGACTTAGGTTTTGTCATAACACTTATTACGCTCAAAATAACCATAATAAGTATAAGTACCGCAATATATATGAAATAATTTTTTAAAACATCTGTAAAATATGTTGCAAGAGCACCACCTACAATTGCAACAGATGTCAAGATTGCAACTGTAATTTTTTGTGAAAATCCGGCTTTAAGAAGCTTATGGTGTATATGCTCAGCATCAGCTACAAAAGGTGACTTTCCTTTCATAATTCTTCTAAGGCTTGAATATGTTATATCCATAATAGGGACAGCCAGCACCAGGAACGGCAAAAGAACAGCAAGTGCTGCTCCTTTCATAACACCCGCAATAGATAGTGTTGCAAGCAGGAATCCGGAAAACAGGGCACCAGAATCTCCCATAAAAATTTTTGCAGGATTAAAATTAAAAGTAAGAAATGCCAGCATTGAACCTGCCAGAATAAACGCAATAAGTGCAGTAATTGGCTGCGCCGGAGTTACTGCAACCGCAATCAAAGCAAGTGTAATTGAACTTACGGTAATTACGGAACCCGCAAGCCCGTCTACACCATCAATAAAGTTTACCGCATTAGAAATACCCACAATCCACAATATTGTTATCGGGTAAGAAAATAGTCCTAAATTTATAACACCTCCTACTGGGTTAAAAATCGTATCTATCTGAACACCTAAAAGATATACTATCGTTGCAATTGCAAGCTGCATAAAGAGTTTGAATTTTGCATTAAGATTATAAATATCATCCACAAGCCCGAGCAAAAACATTAGCGAACCACCTAAAAGTATTCCGGAAAGCAAACTTCCATAAGGATAATAGCTCAACAAAACCAGAAACAAAAAGGTTAACATGGCACTTGACCATATAGCGACACCTCCAAGCCTTGAAATCGGCAACTTATGAATTTTTCTTTCGTTCGGTAAATCAACAAGTCCCTCTTTTTGGGAAAATTCAATTACCAAAGGGACAATAAATACTCCGATTAAGTACGAAATAAACGCACCAATTATATGTGCTTGTGTTAATTTTATAATCATTTTTACCTTTTTGGATTTTATCAGCTTATGCTCATATTTATATTAATACAAAGGATATTTTTCGCAGAGCTCTAGAGAATTTTTCCTTAAGCTAGTAAGAATTTCATCGTTTTCGGAATTTTTTATAGTTTCTGATATAATTCCGGCAACTTCCTTCATATCCTCTTCTTTAAACCCTCTAGTTGTCACAGCAGCAGCTCCGAGTCTTATTCCGCTGGTTACAAAAGGACTTTGAGGATCATTTGGTACAGTATTTTTGTTAGCAGTAATTCCCACTCTTTCAAGAACATTTGCCATATCCTTTCCGGTTTTGCCGATTTTTCTTAAATCAAGCGTCATAAGGTGGTTTTCTGTCATTCCGCCTACAATATCCATTCCGTTATCAATAAGTCCCTGAGCCAGAGCTTTTGCGTTTTTAACTATTTGTTTAGCATATTCTTTAAATTCAGGAGAAAGAGCTTCTTTTAAGGCAACTGCTTTCCCTGCAATAATATGCTCAAGAGGTCCGCCCTGAATTCCAGGAAAAACAGCTTTATCAATAGCCGCTGCGTATTGTTCATCACACATAATAATTCCGCCTCTCGGACCTCTCAGAGTTTTGTGTGTAGTTGTAGTAACAATTTGAGCGTATCCTGCCGGTGAAGGATGAACACCGCCTGCTACAAGTCCTGCAATATGTGCAATATCCGCAAGTAAAATCGCACCGACTTCGTCAGCTATTTCCCTGAATTTTTTAAAATCTATTATTTTAGAGTAGTTGCTTGCACCGCAGATAATTAATTTCGGTTTATGTTCATGCGCCATTCTTCTCACATCATTGTAATCAATATTTCCGTTCTCATCTACACCATAACTTTTTACATCAAAATACATTCCGGAAAAATTAACAGGAGAACCGTGGCTCAAGTGACCGCCATTGGATAAGTCCATACCCAGCACCGGATCTCCGCATTTTAAAAATGCAGCAAAAACAGCCATATTTGCCTGCGCGCCGGAGTGAGGCTGGACATTTGCGTGATCCATATTGAAAAGTTCGCATGCTCTTTTTTGCGCAAGTTCTTCTATCTTATCAACAACCTCGCAACCATTATAATAACGCTTGTGCGGTTTCCCTTCTGCATACTTATTGGTTAAAACGCTTCCACAAGCTTCCATTACGGCAGGAGATGTAAAATTTTCACTTGCAATAAGCTCAATTGTAGTTTTTTGTCTTTCCAGCTCATCATCTATATATTTTGCAACTTCTGCATCTACATCTCTTAATTTATTCAAATTCATATCCCCTCCCGTTTTATCCCATACTAAATTATAATTATATTTAAAAATGGAAATGAAGTAAATATTGTAACAAAAAAGATTTCTTTAGAAACTGCAGTAAATTATTATCATTTACAAAGTTTATTATTGAATACCTTTTATATCTACATCTATCGTACAGTATTCAAAATCCCTTGAAGCTTTTTTTAAGGTATTTTTCCTACGATACCCAAAATATAACACAATTGTAATAACAGTAACGGTAAGGGCAATAATTTACACCTTACCGTTTGTTATTAAGCCTATTTTTCAAAAACTATTTCATCGTCTTTAGTGTCAATCTTGATATTGTCGCCATCAATGAATTTCTGTGCAAGAAGTAACTTTGAAAGAGGATTTTCAACCATCTGCATAACAACTCTCTTCAGAGGTCTTGCACCATACACAGGATTAAAACCACGTCTTGCAAGAAGTTCCTTTGCATCATCTGTTATTTCAAATGTGATATTCTTATCGGCAAGAAGTTTTCTCAAATGATCCATCTGGATATCAACAATTGATGATAATTGCTGCATTGTAAGAGCTTTGAAGAAAATAGTTTCATCAACCCTGTTTAAGAATTCCGGTTTAAACCGTTCTCTCATAACAGCCATAACCTTTTCTTTGGTTTCATCAAAGTTACCACCCGGATTATTGATAGAATCCTCAAGAATAATTTCGCTGCCTATGTTGCTTGTCATAATGATAACAGTATTTTTAAAATCAACCGTTCTTCCTTTAGAGTCCGTCAACCGACCGTCATCAAAGATTTGTAACATCAAGTTAAATACATCTGGATGAGCCTTTTCTATTTCATCAAAAAGAACTACTGAATACGGTTTGCGTCTTACGGCTTCTGTAAGTTGCCCTCCTTCTTCGTAACCGACGTATCCCGGAGGAGCTCCTACTAACCTTGCTACATTATGTTTTTCCATATATTCTGACATATCAATTCTTATGATTGCATCTTCATCATTAAACAAAAATTCTGCAAGTGTTTTAGCCAGTTCTGTTTTACCTACACCGGTTGGTCCTAAGAAAATAAACGTACCAATCGGACGCTTAGGATCTTTCAGACCTGAACGGGCACGTCTGATTGCATCTGATACGGTTTCAACAGCTTCATCCTGACCGATTAGACGTTTATGTAAAACATCCTCCATTCTCAAAAGCTTTTGCATTTCGCTCTCGACCAGTCTGTTAACAGGAATCCCTGTCCATTTACTTACAATTTCCGCTATATCGTCACCATCTATTTCTTCTTTAAGAAGCTGGTTTTCACCACGTTCTTTTCCTTGAATGGACTGCAATTTCTTTTCAAGTTCCATCAATTTGCCGTACTTAAGCTCTGCTGCGGTCTGCAAATCCGTATTACGTTCAGCTTCCGCAATCTTGGTTTTAATCTGGTCAATTTCATCTTTGATTGCGGCTTCGCCTGTAATCGTATTTTTCTCAACTTCCCATTGAGCTTTTAGTTTAGAAATTTTACTTTCCAATTCATTGATTTCAGAAGTCAATTTATCAATTTTAGCAATACATTCCGGAGAAGTTTCTTTTTTCAAAGCTTCTCTTTCAATTTCAAGTTGAATTTTTTGCCTCATCATAACATCAATTTCTTCCGGCATAGAATCAATTTCTATACGAAGAGCAGAAGCCGCTTCATCAATTAAGTCAATAGCCTTATCAGGAAGAAATCTGTCTGTAATATATCTGTCGGACAATTGTGCCGCTGCAATTAATGCACTGTCTAAGATTCTTACCCCATGGTGAACCTCGTATTTTTCTTTCAAACCTCTTAAGATTGAAATTGTGTCCTCTACAGATGGTTCATCAACCAAAACAGGCTGAAAACGTCGTTCCAGAGCAGGATCTTTTTCAATGTATTTACGATACTCGTTAATAGTCGTAGCACCGATTGTTCTCAATTCACCCCTTGCAAGCATAGGTTTTAAAAGATTTCCCGCATCCATAGACCCCTCGGTTGCACCAGCACCTACAACAGTATGCAATTCATCAATAAACATCACAATCTCGCCGTTAGATTCCTGAACCTCTTTCAATACGGCTTTCAAACGTTCTTCAAATTCACCTCTGAATTTAGCCCCTGCAACAAGTGCACCTAAATCAAGAGAAATTAGTTTAACGTTCTTTAAGCTTTCAGGAACATCACCACGAATAATTCTTTGTGCCAAACCTTCTACTATAGCAGTTTTACCTACACCAGGCTCACCTATTAGTACAGGGTTATTTTTTGTTCTTCTGTTTAAGACCTGTATAATACGTCTAACTTCTTCATCACGACCAATTACAGGATCCAGCTTGCCCTTACGGGCTCTCTCAGTAAGGTCGGTTGAATATTTTTCAAGCGCCTTCATATTTTCTTCTGCATTTTTATTGTCCACTTTTTTATTACCTCTAATTTTTCTCATTGCATTCAAAACTGCATTTGTATCTACTTTATTACGTTTTAAAAGGTCTTTAATAAAAGAACCTTCCAGTTTTGTCATTGCAATTAATATACATTCAATTCCGATAAAATCGTCTTTCAGACTTTCAGCTTCCTGCGTTGCAATTTCCAGCAGTGCATTGGTATCTCGCGAAAGGAAAACCTGCTGTCCTGAACTTACACCTGATAAAGTCGGATATTCTTTAATTCTTGAAACAATTGCATTAATAAAATTTTGATTCAAAAGCTTTAATTCTTCTAAATAATCTTTTGAAATTCCTTTATCCTCAATCATCGCCATAACAATATGTTCCGGCTGAACCTCGGAATTTTTATAATAATCCTTTTTTGCATTTGCAGCAAATATAATTTCTTGCGAATAGTTAGTAAATTTTTCAAAATTAATCATAATAGTTTAAACTCCAAACTTATTATAAGCTTTTCGTGAATAAGAGATTCCTGCCAAAATTACACTCCGCAGATTTCTTATGACCACTACATATATTTTAATGTTATTTTGAAAAAATCCATATTTTTTAATGATTAATTAATAATTGCTCAAATAATCAAAATAACAATTTGATTTTTGTTAGCCAAAAGAGCATCACTTGTTATAAATTTATTCAACACATCACAATCCAGAGAAGTTTTCGAGTCTGCCGTCCGAGAAAAATCCCCAGCATTGAAAAGAAGATATCATAAAATATCTGCACACCACTCTGAGAAATTATCCAATTCACAACCAAATCCATTGGAGCATGCCTTAGGGTCGCAATAAATAACATATACAAAATCCCCAATACATGTATCGTTAAAACACCAATTACAGCTATTAAAAGCACCTTTAAAAAGTTCGTCTTTTCCTTAAGCAAAGTTCCTGCAAAAAATATAGCCGGAATGAATGCAAGAATATAGCCAAACCCGTATTCAAACATATAACTCAACCCACCGCCAAGTGCAAATATAGGAAAAAACAAACCCAATCCTATATACATAAGTACTGATAAGATTCCGAACTTTCGCCCAAGCAATGCAACTATAAAAAACACAATCGGAATCTGAGGAATATATTTATAACTCTTTATAAAGTGATGGATTATCTCGTAATCACTAACATCCTGAGATAAAAAAGTAAAAGTATCCAGCGGAAAATATGGATGCTTTAATGTAACCTGAGTAAATGTCGCAATAATTATAAACAATACACAAAGACAGGTTAAAATAAGAGTACCCAGCGTAACTTTTATTGGTTCTCCTTTATATTTAAAACTGTCTATTTGTTTTTCGATACGTTTACTCATTTTATCTCTATCAAAGTTTTTAGTTTTTCAACATTTTTAATATATTTTGTCTTAAATTTGTCATAAAAAATGTTTTCAGTCCACATTATAAGAGCATCCTCGTTATTGTCCTGATAATACCCCTTTCTTGTACCAAGAGATTGAAATCCGTATTTTTCGTAAAGTTTTATTGCAGGAGTATTAGAAACCCTAACCTCCAGAGTCAAATACTTAACTCCGTCCTTATAACAATCTTCCACAATTTTATGAATAAGGGCTTCACCAATATGATTTCGCAAAAATTCTTTCTTTACCGCAATTGTCGTAATATGCCCTTCTTCAAGAATATGCCAGGTTCCCGCATAACCAACAAGTACTCCGTCAGAAGTCTTTGCAGTATAATACTTTGCAAGAGTATTTGACATCTCGTCATAAAAAGAGGACTTTGCCCAGTGATGTTTACCGTAAGCTTCTTCTTCAATTGCAACAACAGCATCAACATCCCTCTTTGTCATTTTTGAAATAAAAATTTCTGACAATTTTACTAAGGACATATCTTCTCCCAATCAACATCGTCTTCAACTTTTTCACCCGGCTCAACAATTGTGTCACCATCCTCCAGCATAAGCATCAATGATAGTCTAAGCTGTTTTTTATAATTTTCTAGTGCCTTCTCTCTAGTCTTAGCACAAAAAGCAAAACTAGGAATCTCTTTTATTTCTATATAATAATAAGGATTCCCATTAAAATCCAAATCCACTCCCTCAATCAATGTCCATTGAAGGTTCATATAATATTCTAAATCCTTAATCATCAAGAGACCTTTCACACAAAGGCTGTTTAATCATAATTCCTTCACCGCCGATAACATCCGCCTGCCTGCCATTAATGTACAAATATACAGGAAGATCTGTATTGGCTTTTGCTGTCTTAATTAATTGCATAACTCTGGTATAGGTGCTCTCTGCACCACCTCCTGTTTCAAAAGCAGAAGATAAATCTATCATTATATTCCCGTCACCTTCACGTATAGAAAGAATCTTTGTCCCCTGTGGAATTTCAGATGTATACCCCTTAGATTTTTCCCCGCTAGTAGGAGCCTTCATCAGTTCATTAATCGCATACGCAAAACATGATTTTTCAACACAAACATCACACTCCCTGTCGAGAGAAAGCAAATTGCCCTTAGAATCTACAACAAAAATCTTTACAGTTTTATGTTCATATTTCATTTTCTCCTCCGGCTGATCTTCCAGACCAGATATCGGAATTAACTCTTCAACAGGAGGCCTTGACTTGTCTTTCGGAAAGTTCAGACGAATTCCGTCTTTGCTAAAAAATGAAAAATATACATATGCAACAGATATTACAATAAGTATGAATAAACCCAGTCTTTGAGAAAAATTCATCACTTAATCTCCTTTTATAAATATTTTACCATTAATTTTTACCCTGTTGTCAACAATATTTACATTCTCAACATTTGTATCACACTTACCTGTATTCAGAAGTGAAAGGGTAAACTCTATAGGATTTAAAAGGTTTAAAAGATTAGCAACCTTGACAAGTGAAATATTCCCGTATGCACTATTTAACTTAATATTTTCAGCACGAATATTTCCATCTTCAACTTTAAATGCAGAAGATGCAACAAAAACTCTAGTCTTTGTTCCTGAAGCAATCGGAAATGTATACTCGGTTAAAATGTACAACTCATTATTAACTATCTTTGTACTTACACTAGTAATCTGAAAAAGCGGATAGGCAATACTATTTACTTTATCAAGAACTTTTTTATAATCCTTATTTTTTAATGCTGTATTCAAACTCTCTTCTGATAAAAACATACTATACGTGAACTGCATATCAGACTTAAACTCAACAGGTTTTTTTGAATAATCCACAAAATTATAATCAGTTAAAGATTTTAAATACATATAAGGAACTGGAATACCCTCTAACACAATGTCTTCAGCTGCAATATCCAAATCTTTAAAAATACCCTTTTTAATACTTGAAGTAGTATATCCTTCAAATTTAACTCTATAAACACCGCCTGTTTTCTTTTTTAATGAAGATTCAATAATACGCTCCACAATACTTTCGGAAACAGGATTCAGAATCGCAAAATGTCTGCGATTCAGCAAATATTCTTTTGAATACCTATCCACTGAAAAACTTGCATTTACAGTCAACAACATTAAAATAAAACATAATAAAATCTTTTTCATTTTACTCACCTTATTGGGTTACTTAAGTCAAGATTATCATAATTCCATTAAAACTACAAGTAAAGGGTAATTACAGCAGGAGATACTTACCGGTCAAAATAT
>CAZXQM010000007.1:21426-24777 GCA_964643455.1 uncultured Vampirovibrio sp.
TTAAAACTACAAGTAAAGGGTAATTACAGCAGGAGATACTTACCGGTCAAAATATTGTAAAATATATCATTCTTAATCCAGTATTAATTTGGAAGAAAAATCCATCACACTTATTCCACATAAATCCATTGCTAAGTTACTTTTTTACGTTACTTTCTTTTACTCCCTTGTAAAATTCATTTGCAATCAATTGTGAATATTTATCTTTCTGGCTGAGGGAAAGAACTAATTTTTCCGAACCGTCTGATGTCGTTACACTAGCTACAATTCCAGAAATATCAGAAAACGGAAGTTTTGTTACTTCCGCATCAAACTTTGCATAAGGTACATCTTTGCCATAAATATTTATAGTCCCTCTTCCAGTAATTTTTATATTCTTGACCGTTATTGCCTGGTACTTGAACTTTTCGACCAATTCTTTAAGTTTTTTATCAACTTTATCACTTCTGATATCACTTTGGGTTAATAAAGCTTTTTTGCCTGAATCTACAATTACCATTTTTTGCCCGGAAGCTTTATGCTCTGCCAGAATAGCTTTGTAACCGCCAAGATTTACTGCATTATCAATCTGAAATTCTTCATTTAATCCGGAAAAATTCCCGATTTTTTTTGCACTTTCTGCAGCATATTCCTGAATAAAATTCACTACACGAATTTTTACAGCTTCTACGTATTTTTGCCCCCCTATCGCATTGAAACCAATTATTGCAAGGACAAGAATAAAAGCATTAAAAATAATCTTTATTAATCTAAACATTACTTGCACCCGATGTCTGTATTATGTACAATTATAACTATGACAAAACCTGAAATCAATCTTGTTAGTACTGCAGATGTAAATATAAACAGTGCAACTCCTGCAATGCAGCGTTACATAGAAATTAAACGTGAAAATCCTGACTGTTTACTTCTCTATCGAATGGGAGATTTTTATGAAACTTTCTTTGAAGATGCTATAACTCTTTCAAGAGAACTTGAGATTACTTTGACAGGACGAGAGTGCGGAGCTCTTGGAAGAATCCCTCTTGCAGGAATTCCAATAAAATCTGTAGACGGATATCTGGAAAAACTTGTTGCAAAAGAAATAAAAGTCGCTATTTGTGAGCAACTGGAAGATCCTAAATTCGCTAAAGGTATTGTCGAAAGGGGTGTTGTAAGAATTATTACCCCTGGAACAATTCTTGAAAGCAATTTTTTGAATCAAAGTAGCAACAATTACATGTGTGCAGCATTCAAACTCAAAGCTGCCGGCTCAAATAAAAATGAATGGGGATTCGCATACACTGATATTTCAACTGGAGAATTTAAAGCAACACAACTTAACTATGAAACACTTCTCACAGAGCTTGCCCGTCTTCAGCCTTCTGAGATTGTTGCTCCGGCTAAAAAAATGAAACTCCAACCATTCCAAATTGTGCCGGAAGAAACTGTAAACCTGCCGGATGAAATTATTAACAATTACAACTGCTCCAAGGTTCCGGACAAAGTTTTTGAAGAAAATTTTGCAACAGAAAATTTAAAACAGGTTTTTAAAATAACGGATTTAGACGCTATCGGATATAGTTCATGTCCGACCGGATTCAGAGCCGCAGCCGGACTGCTTGCTTATATTTGGGAAAACCTTAAAGAAGGCTTCCCAAAGTTTGAAAGAATTGAAACTTACGAAATATCCGAATACATGTCGATAGATTCTGGAACAAGGAAGAATCTTGAACTTACGGAAACACTAAGAGAAAAAAATAAAACAGGTTCGCTTTTATGGGCAATTGATAAAACGTCAACCGGAATGGGCGCCAGACTTTTAAAAGCTTGGATTTGTCAACCGCTTAAAAATAAGTCTCAGATTATAAAACGTCAGGCAGCGGTAAGAAAACTCGTTGAAAACCCATCTTGCAGATACAGTATTCAGGAACTTTTGAACCAAATTTATGATATTCAGAGAATGTCCACCAGACTAAGTAATACATCTGCGATGCCTAGAGACTTTCTAAGCCTGAAAACTTCACTTCAGATTCTGCCGGAGTTGGTTACAAAAGCAAAAACTATTAATCTTGATGTTTTTGACAGTATAGAAGAATATCTGGACAAACTTAAAGATTATGCTGAAATAATTGACAAAACAATTCGTGAAGATGCTCCGATAGTTATTAAGGAAGGAGGAATCATTAAGTCCGGTGTAAATTCTGATTTAGATTATCTGCGAGATCTTATGTACAATGGTGAAAGCTGGCTTAAAAACTTTGAACAGCAAGAAAAAGACAGAACGGGCATTAACGCTCTTAAGGTCGGGTATAACAAAGTTTTCGGCTACTATATTGAAGTAACTAATTCTAATCTTGGTAAAGTTCCTGCTGAATATATCAGAAAACAGACTTTAACAGGTGCAGAAAGATTTATAACAGATGAACTAAAAAAACACGAAGATGAAGTCTTGACTGCACAAGTCAAATCATTTGAACTTGAGTACAAATTATTCTCAAACTTTAGAGATTATTCCAAAGAATTTGTAACTATTATACGTGAAACTGCCGAGTGTATTGCGGAACTTGATGTCTATACATCATTTGCCATGACAGCTTCAGAACATAACTATATCTGTCCTGAAATAAATGAATCAGGGGATTTTATTGTTAAAAACGGACGTCATCCTGTTTTGGAACAAATACTTCCGCTCGGAACTTATGTTGCTAATGACATAGACCTGTCCTCAGATGATAGAAGCAAAACACAATTTATAATACTAACCGGACCTAATATGGCAGGTAAATCGACTTATATGCGCCAAAATGCACTAATTGCAATCTTAGCCCAAATAGGCTCTTTTATTCCGGCAGATTATGCACGGATAGGTATTATAGATAAAATATTTACACGTGTAGGCGCAAGCGATGATTTAACACTCGGTAAATCTACATTTATGGTAGAAATGACCGAAACTGCCTGTATTTTAAACAATGCAACAAATAAAAGTCTTATACTCATTGATGAAATCGGAAGAGGTACAAGTACATACGATGGTGTTGCAATCGCCTGGGCGGTAGCAGAATATATAGCAAATAATATCAAAGCAAAATGTATTTTCGCAACACACTACCATGAACTCAACGTAATGACTCAAACATATCCACAGATAAAAAATTACAGAATTACAGTAAGTGAAGAAAACGGAGAAATAGAGTTTCTAAGGAAAATAGTTCCGGGCGGAGCAAGTAAAAGTTACGGTATTCAGGTTGCAAAAATGGCAGGTTTACCAAGTGCTGTTATAAAGCGTTCGGAAGAACTTATGAGCAAAATGCAGAAAGACTTCTCTAAAAACCTTGCAGGACGCAAGAAGTCAGCGGATATAGAGGT
>CAZXQM010000007.1:24877-27076 GCA_964643455.1 uncultured Vampirovibrio sp.
TTTTGAGCTGTACCATTTAGAGCATGTGCAGCACCGCAAATAAAATCGATTGTTCTTTGAGATTGCTCTTTATCCAACAAATCAAGATGCAAAATGACCGTTTTCTTATCAATCAATTTTTTAACTATTTGAGCAGATTCAGAGAATGAACGAGGTTCAATTACTGTTACTTCACCGGACTTGTATGAATTTGGGTGAGAAACAACTTTTGATTCTCTCTCAAATGAACGCTCAAACTTATTATGCACTTTTGGTGCATACATAGTATCAAGAGCAAGTGTTCCATCTGTATCATAATCACCATCACGATCTACTAAATCCATGAATGCGTCTTCGTCATTTTCTCCATTAAAACTTTTTGTAAAAAAGTTTACAAATCCTTTTAAGCCTTCTGATAATGCCATTTCTCCTCCAATTTATAACTTATGTAAATAACTTTCTTCCTATTCTGATAATTGTTGCACCCTCCCTGAGTGCAATTTTGTAATCGTTACTCATCCCCATTGACAATTCCGAAAGAGTAACATTAAATTCTTTTTCCAATTCATTTCTGAACTCTCTAATATCACTGAAGAAATTTGCCAATTCTTTCACATCGGCATTAACCGGCGCCATGTTCATCAACCCGCAAACTTCTATCCCAGGAAGTGAAATAATATCTTTAAATTCAGCTCGCAGCGTTTCCTTGTTATATCCGAACTTTTGATCCTCACCTGCATTATTAATCTGCAATAATACTTTCTCTTTCTTATTTAAACGGCAGGCAGCTTCTGAAATTTTCCCAGCTAACTTTAAGGAATCTACAGATTCTATAACATCAAAGTACTCCACAACTTTCTCCGCTTTATTGCTCTGCAAATGACCAATGAAGTGAAATATAGAATTTCGTCTGATATCATCCGGTATCTTTTTCAATTTTTCAATTGCGTCTTGCGCTCTTGATTCTCCAAAATTCCTTATTCCGGCTTCATACCCTGCAAGTATAGCCTCAAGCCCGAAATACTTTGTTACTGCAACTATTTTTACTTTAGAATGTGCGATATTTTTTTGAATTTTTTTTAGGTTAGATTTTACCAGTTCATGATTAATTGTAACTTCCCGCCCCCACTGGCTTGCAGGAATAAACTCTTCATTTTGTAAAATTCCCGAATCGGAAATCCTCCCCGTTGAAGTCAGGTTAGCGTTCTCACTTTGTGATGGTTTTAACATTTCCCCCAACCCTCTATTGTATTATATATCAGAAATCATGCACTGTACAAGAGTGAATTTGTAACAACTTTTGCCTTTTTTATAAACATGCTCAAACCCATGATTTACATGGATTTCAACCATGTCCAAAATATTAAGTTTTGTAAACTTTTGGTTTTTTTGTTAATAATTTGACATGATTTTTCATGTTTTTTTAACAAATGGCATGCCTTTTTTTGAAGATCATTTATACTTCGCCCCTTGAATTACAATCTGCCACTCTTCAAGTCTTGCATAATAAGCAGCAACTGCAGCCGGAACTTGAAACTTTTCAATTTAACCTGCCTCGCCATATCTGTTTTGGTACTATTCATACCTCTTATAGCTTATACTATCCGGACATGATTATCATCGTTTATATAGTGTAATTTTCTAAAATAATATTAGGGTGCAAACCTTTTAGACCTTTAAATCCGTTTTTTGGAGTATATTGCCAATTATATTTTTTATACAAAGGCTCAACATAAGACTCTACAGCATGCCAGACAGTCTCTGTATTAAATTCTTCACCCTGTTTTTTCAGATATTCTAATAACAATTCTGTCTGTGTATTACCTGCCCCGCGTCCGATTCCGCATAATGATGAATCAACTATTATACTTCTTTCTTTTTTTAACCTATTGATAAACTGTATTGATAAACCAAAAGAAAGTTGAATGTTATTATGCGAATGAAAGCCAATTTCTGTATTTTTATTCACCAACTCATCATAAATATCAATAATTCGATCCAAATCTTCAGGAAACATTGAACCGAAAGAATCGACAATATAAATAGAATCAGCCCCAATGAAATTTACCCTTTTGCATAATTTTTCCAGCTCTTTTTCCGTATAATCAACAGTATTTGAAACTTGTAAAAAAACTTTATATCCTTTTGATTTAACTTTTTCTGCAGCAAAAGATATTTTATCCAAATCATCCTTATAAAATGCGATTCTAATTATTCCTA
>CAZXQM010000007.1:27176-30100 GCA_964643455.1 uncultured Vampirovibrio sp.
AATGTACAGTCTAAAATCTTAATTCCCATTCTCAAACCTCTTTACATATCGTAACAAAAAAAGAAAAAGTAGGCAATTTTTCTTTTGTTTTAGACTTTATATAAATAATAAGTGTGTAAAGAAGGTAAATTTATGACAAATCCGATGTTTAATCCACAGCCAAATTATTCAGGTGTTACTATACAAATAGCAAATCCCGCTGTTTATGCAGGAACTAACTGCAATACAATTCCTGCAAACAACAGAGTGCATAATAATCAAACAATAAATCCGGCAATAGACAGACTGTGTTATCCTGCGCAATATTATATAGCTAACCCGGATTATTGTACTAAATTAAATGAACCAAATACAGCAGCGAGAGGATATAACTTAACTCCTGCACAAGCATACGGAATAACCCTACCTGAAAGAAATGAAGTTTATCACGCAAATAACTATGCAACAAATCATGTTCCAGCAAATGGTTTCTTTCCGCCAGAATCCGTTCAAACAACGACAGAGCCGAAACAATTTGCATATCCGCCTCAATATTATTTAAATAATTATAATTATGTCGGAACTCCTGTTAAAGATGAAGTCGAAGAAAAATCTGCAAACATGAAAGTTAACCGAGAATCAGATATGGATACAACAAAAGATACTGAAATTTATAAAACACCAACGATTGACGCAATTAACAATGAATATAACGCAATAGATTCTGACATTCCGGAAAATGATATGACAAAATCATCAAACATAATTGATGATATAAATCAAAGGGCTGCAAAAGCTGAAGAAGCCAAGAAAAATCAACAGAAAAAAAATATCGTTCCATTAACAGATGAATACATAAAATCTCTTGAAAACTATTTAAACAATCCAAATAATGAAATTCGTCTTATGGCTTCAAAAGAAATTTTAACAAGATTAGACGAAGACAAGGACAGATATGACGATGCTGCCTTAAATGCTCTTTTAAATAAAATGCTTCAAGACCCTTCAAAACTAATACGAGTAGCCGCTCTAAGTGCTTTTGCATCCCAGCTTGCGAGCGGAAATGACTATACTGTAACACTTCTGCATAACATCCAGCAAAATCCTAGTGCAGATAAAGAAGATGTATTACAAGCAGCAGATATTTTACTTAAGATGTCTGCAGAAAAGGAAATAAAAGAGATTCCGGATCCTACAGTCAAAGAAACAAAATAAAGGACAAAACTTATGGGAATAATGGCAAATATAGCATGTAAAACTGCTGGCATCGCCGGAATGAGCGCAATTCTTTACGATGCTTATACTCACGGGAAAAAACATTCTAAGATAGCCGCAGAAAATGCTAAAGCTGACCATTACTTAAAGATTCATTCAGATACAAGAACACTATCTACAGAAAGCCATCTCAACAATGCAGTGCAAAAAAAAGTTGCAGAGTTGAGAATGAATACCCCCATCGTCTCAACAATCGGAAGTATTAAAGGTTTTACTGGCGGTTTTTTAGATACACTTGCAGATAACATTATACCGGTAGCTTTTTCATCTGTTGCACTTGCAGCAAAAGGTATTGCAGCAAAAATCAGCGCAGGCGGAGTTGTAGTCTATGCTCTTTATCAAATAGCCAAAGAAGGTTTTGGATATACTAAAAAGTCACCTATGGATTAACGCAGTTTTCTAATTGTACTTTTTGAATAGTTTTCTATCTTGCTTGCATTCGTATCCAATAGTTTTTTGGCAGATATATCTGTTTCTTTGTTTGATTTATATGTGTTTATACCAACTTTATACAATAGTTTTGGACAGATAAACATCATTGTAATCAAACTACTTCCAAGGCCATATAGAGCGGCGTTTTTCCAAGTTGCAGTGTAACTTCTTGCAATAACAGAAGTTAAAGCTCCTGCCACAGTCGAAATCCCTGCGGCATTAATTACAGCAAGATTTCTCTCTATTCTCTCTGTTTTTTTTCCTTCGGAAACCACAGAATCGTTATTGCGCCCCTTGAAAAATACTTTAGGGGCTAAAGTATTGACAGGTTGGATCATAAATAACACACACTTTCTTTATATCTCTATTATTATTTTAAAATGTATTTAAAAGATTTTACATCATTCTTAAGAATTATTTTTAGTATAAAAATTAACCACAAAAAACAAAAATCAAACTTTTACAGTTCCACCCCCAAATAAAAGGAATTTCTTCAAATTAGACACTTGAAGAAATTCCCATATACATTCACAGCCTTATTAAATTCTTTTACTTATATATTTCCAAAAATTTTTCTCATCTCCAAAAATTCCTCACTTCATAAACTCACATTCTTTTCTTTGACTTTACAAAATTTATAATTAATCATACAAATAGATGTATTCATATGCATAAAAATCTGACAAAATACATAATGTGAGAATGTATTATGCCCTTTGTCTATAGACTTCAAAAAATCCTTGATTTTAGAATTCGTAAGAAAGAAGAACAGCTGCTTGTAGTTCAAAAAGCTCAGCAGGACGTCTATATGGCAGAAGAAAGAATACGGCAGAATGAAGCAGAAATTCAACAAACAATCCAAAATAAAAGAACTGCCGATTTTAGGATGATGGAATACTATGATAACTATCTTCACCATTTATGGGACAAAGCAGCAGCTTTGGAACAGGAAAGAAAAAGATTACAAGTTATACTTGATCAAGAAAAACAAAAACTAGTTAAGCTAGAACAAGCAGTAAAAGTACTTGAAAAACACAAAGAGAAACAGAGAGAAGCTTATTTAGAAGAGCAAAAAGCAGCAGAATTAAAACAATTTTCAGAAATCGGTGTACAAAGATTTTTCATACATTCAAGAGAAGAAGCAGAAGAACAAGAACTTCTCGAACAACTACAGAAACTGGAGAATGAATAATGAACATAGATACAAATTCTAAAGTTACAACAAACAATGTATCAAC
>CAZXQM010000007.1:30200-31742 GCA_964643455.1 uncultured Vampirovibrio sp.
CAGGAGGATAAAGAAGAATCTGACATAAAGGATTTAACAATTAATGCCGATAAGAATATAAAAAATGAGGATAACACCTTGATAAATAATGATATAAATATTCAGGAACAGAAAGATTTAATGTTCCAGATGAATGCAAGTATGAACTTTAACAGTGACGGACAACCGTTTTCTGATTTTATGAACAATCAAAACGAACAAAAATTAAGTTCGTCCGCAAAAGAACTTGCAGAAGAAAGTGCGATACTTTCAACAATGAGTGAAAATATTGCAATGGCTAACAAAAATCGTATCCTTAATGAAGATCAAACTCAAGAGCCGAATGCTCAGCAGATTAAAACCGTTTCTAATTCTGAAGGAATCAAAAAAGTTGATCAGAAAACTAATGTCACAGTAGAGACCGTTGTTAAATATGATTCCGTAACAATGAATGAAAGTGATGTAGATTTTTTTGTAAAACTTGTAGAAAATGGTCAGGCAGATATGACCCAGGCTACGCAAAAATCTTCCCAAATATCAAAAACACTAGCAGATTTACTTGCTAAATCAATGAAAGATAATCAGCCTGTAAGAATAGATTTTGACAATAACATTTCTGTCATTATAAAAATATCAAGAGAAGGAAAAATCTCTGCAAGTTTCCTCCCTAGTTCTCAAGTTGCAGAAGCTTATCTAAAGGAAAATTTACCGCTTCTCAGACAAAAATTTGAAGACAATAACATTGACTATGATGAATTAAATCAAAGAGAAAGAAAACAAGACGACAAAGAAAACCGAAAGAAGGAACAAAAAGATGAATGATTTGTACACAACAGCAATTAACACCCAGAAAGCAACCATAGAATGGATGGATGTACTGGCTGATAACCTTACAAACGTTTACACCCCTGGATTCAGAGAAAACAAAGTAACATTCAAAACATTCCTTGGCGGTGCAATTATTGACAATAACATCAAAAACGTCGGTCAAGGTAAATCAACTCCGGGGACATCAAATGAGAACTTGTTTTTTGAAGGTACAGGGTATTTTATGCTAAGAAGCCCTGACGGTAATGTTCAGTATACACGTCTCGGAGAGTTTACTTTTGATTCTGAAGGAGTTTATAAAGCCGCAAGCGGTGCAACAGTTCAGGGATACATACTTAATGACAAAGGTGAAATCATGTCCGGCACAAAATCTATAGGAGCTGATCTTTATGAAGAAACGGTTCTTAAAGGCGGTGCATTAAGCATCCCTACAACAAATATTAAACTATGGATTGATCCTAATAACGGCAAGTTTTTGGGCAAATATGATGAGTATGAAATTAAAAATGATGGTACCATATACGGAAAAGCTGACGGCGGAAATCGTTCAGTACCTCTGTACAAAATTGCGACAGCTAATTTCCATAACCCTAATGGCTTGTATGAAATTAAAGATGGAGTATTTATAGAAACACCGGAATCCGGCAAACCGGTTGTTGGACGTGGAGAAATACGTTCCGGCTTGCTAGAACAAGCAAACACAGACTTTAAAGCTAATATATCAGACTACCAGCA
>CAZXQM010000007.1:31842-35332 GCA_964643455.1 uncultured Vampirovibrio sp.
TCTTTATCATACCAGCGGGAACCATTTACAGGTTTTACCAAATCATAAAACCGGTCTAAAGCTTCTTTTGAAACTTTTTGTTCTAATTTATCAAGAAAAACTACAGCATGTTCTTTTAGCTCATCCTGATAGTTTTTCAATAATTCAATAACTTCCAATAATTTTGGGTCATGATCATACCATCTTTTATAAGCGGGACTCATTCAGCACCCCCTTTATTTGAGTTTCATCATCATATCTGTAAATTTTTGCACCAAGATTTTGCAACTTATGCTCAAACTCTTCATAACCTCTATCAATATGGTGTAATTTTTCAACCGTTGTTTCACCATTTGCCATCAGACCGGCAACAACAAGTGCAGCACCAGCTCTCAAATCACTTGCAGCAACAGTAGCACCTGTAAGATTTTTAACACCTTTAATAATGGCATGGTTCCTATCTTGATGAATATCAGCCCCCATCCGCCTTAAATCCGGAACTTGCATGAAACGATTTTCATAAAGGCTTTCTGTAATTATACCAACTCCATTTGCAGTTGTGAGAAGCGTCATTGCAATAGCCTGTAAATCTGTAGGAAAACCGGGGTAAGGCTGAGTAACAAAATTGACTGCATTTAAGCGGCTCTTGCAGTTAACTTCAATTGTAGTCGGCTCTATAAGCTTGATATTAGCGCCCATTTTTATTAACTTATCATTAAAAAATGTCAAGTGAGCAGGAAAAACATTTCTGATTACAGCCTTACCTTTTGTTGCAACTACAGCTGCCATAAAAGTTCCGGCTTCAATTCTATCCGGAATCGTTGTATATTCAGCAGAATGCAAAGCCTCCGGCTTAACCCCGTTTATAATAATTTCGGAAGTTCCAGCTCCTAAAATATCTGCGCCTATAGTATTTAAGAAGTTTGCAAGATCAATAATTTCAGGCTCTTGTGCCGCATTTTGTATTCTTGTAGAACCTTCCGCAAGAACAGCCGCCAACATTAAATTTTCTGTAGCACCGACAGATGGAATATCAAGATAAATATCTGTTCCAACTAATTTTGAAGCTTTTGCATGAACATAACCATTTTCAATTTTTATTTTCGCACCGAGAGCTTCTAAGCCTTTAATATGAAAATCAACTCTTCTTTCACCAATTGCACAGCCGCCGGGGAGTGCCACAATGGCTTCCTTACATCTGGACATAAGAGCTCCGAGTATAATAAAAGATGCCCTCATTTTGCTAACAAGCTCATACTTGGCTGTGACCGAAGTTATATTTGAAGCATCTACTTCTACAGATTTTTCATCTTTGTTGTATACATATTTTGCCCCGAGATTGGATAATACATCAAGCATAATATCAACATCCGTAAGATGCGGAACGTTATATATTTTAGTCTTGCCTTTAACAAGTATTGTAGCAGCGAGGTGTTTCAAAACAGCATTTTTTGCACCGCCAATAGAAACCTCGCCTCTTAGAGCCTCTCCACCAGATATTTTGAACTTTTCTGTCAACATTCCTCCAATCTATATATAATAATACAATTATTAAGATTGAATGTAAAGTAGTATTTCTTTTTCTAACTAAAAAATCCTCCCTCGGCAGGGAGGATTTTTCTTAATAATTTTTGGCTTTAACCATAAAATAGCTTTGCGGATGCTTGCATACAGGACATGTATCAACGGCTTTATCTCCTGTATATGAAAATCCGCAGTTAGCACATTCCCAAACAACCTGTTCCGATTTTTTGAAAACTTCTTCTTTATTAATATTTTCAAGGAGCTTTCTATACCTTTCTTCATGGTCTTTTTCAATTTTTGCTACATTGTCAAATAAAAGTGCTATATCATTAAACCCTTCTTCCCTTGCTTCTTTAGCAAATGTAGCATACATGTCCGTCCATTCGTAATTTTCTCCGCCAGCAGCATCTTCCAGATTTTCTGGTGTAGAAGCGATTGAGCCGCCATGCAAAAGTTTAAACCATATTTTAGCGTGTTCTTTTTCATTATTTGCAGTTTCTTCAAAAATTCTGGCAATTTGTACATAACCATCCTTTTTTGCTTGTGAAGCATAGTAAGTATATTTATTTCTTGCTTCTGATTCCCCTGCAAAAGCTGCTTTTAAATTTGCTTCTGTTTTAGAGCCTTTTAATTCCATATAAATCTCCTTTCGCTATTCTCAGATATGTATTATAACATAATCCTTTGTGTTACGATAAGTATATGGATTTATTTGCACAATTAGAGGAAGTGAATCGTCAAACACCGCTTGCGGAACTTATGAGACCAAAAACTTTAGATGAGTTTCTGGGACAATCAAATGTCGTTGCTCCAAATTCGCCTCTGTTAAACCTTTTAAAAACTCAGAGATTATTTTCACTCATTCTCTGGGGAACTCCAGGGTGCGGTAAAACAACACTGGCAAGGCTTATTGCAACAAAAGTCAATGCCCAGTTCATAGAACTTTCTGCTGTAACAAGCGGCATAAAGGAAATTAAAGAAACTGTAGAACAAGCCCGCCAAGCACTTAGAGCCGGACAAAAAACTATACTTTTTATAGATGAAATTCACAGGTATTCCAAAACCCAACAGGATGCGCTGCTGCCCCACGTTGAAAACGGTACAATTTTTCTTATAGGTTCTACAACCGAAAACCCTTCATTTCAGGTTGTTCCTGCACTTATTTCCAGAGTTCAGGTAATAAGGCTTAATCCAATTAATGATATAAGCATGGCAAAAATTGTAAACAAGGGATTTGAGTATCTAGAAAAACACTATCAGCCAATACAATATGATGAAGATGTTACAAAATTCATTATAAATAATGCAAGAGGGGATGCCAGATGCGCGCTTAATCTCGTTGAAAACTCTTACTTTGCAAGTAATTTTTCTAATGATACACGGCTTCTTACTGTAGAAATTCTGGAAAATATTACACAGAAACGTAATACAAGATATTCTACTCAGGAGCATTATGATTGTGCTTCGGCATTCCAAAAGAGTTTGAGAGGGTCTGATCCCGATGCTGCAGTTTACTATCTTGCAAAGATGCTTGAAGCAGGAGAAGATCCAAGATTTATAGCAAGGCGGCTTATTGTTTGTGCGGCCGAGGATGTAGGCATTGCAGATCCAAATGCTATGAATATTGCCGTAAATGCTTATCGGGCTGTAGAGATAATCGGGCTTCCGGAAGGACGGATTCCGTTGGCTAATGCTGTTGTTTATGTTGCTAAAGCACCTAAATCAAATAAGATTTGTCTGGCAATAGATAAAGCATTGGCAGATATAGCGTCCGGGCTGGATTTCCCGCCGCCTATGCATTTAAGAGATGCTCACTACAAAGATGCAAAGAAATACGGATTCGGTATCGGATATATTTATACTCACGATACTCCCGAAGTTGAACAACAGTTTATGCCGAATGAACTTATCGGGAAAAAATATCTGGAGGAATAAAGTGGAATTTCTTAAGAAGAGAGGGTATCAATATAGTATTATATTTCTTTTC
>CAZXQM010000008.1:0-22742 GCA_964643455.1 uncultured Vampirovibrio sp.
CTTGTAGTTTTACTTACCAACCTATATACATTTACCCCTTTAAATTTATTTTTGTGCTATAATACTCTTAAAGAATAGACTTTATATATTGAGGGGGATAAATGGCACAAGGGTATGATGCTAGTAATATACGTGTATTAGAAGGTTTAGAAGCAGTCAGGCTGCGTCCTGGTATGTATATTGGTTCGACTTCACAACGAGGTTTGCACCATTGTATTTATGAGATTGTAGATAATTCCATTGACGAATCTCTTGCGGGCTATTGTACCGAGATTCACGTAACCGTTCATAAAGATAACAGCGTTACTGTTGAGGACAACGGGCGCGGTATTCCTGTAGATATCAAACCTGAGAGCGGAAAATCCGCTCTGGAAATTGTTCATACTGTTCTTCACGCAGGCGGAAAATTCGGGGACGGAGGTTACAAAGTTTCAGGCGGTCTCCACGGCGTTGGGGCTTCTGTTGTAAATGCCCTTTCAGAAAAAATGGTTGTAGAGGTTTCCCGTGACGGATATATTTGGAGACAAACATATTTGAGAGGGGAGCCGACTTCTCCGGTAGAAAAAATTGCACCGTCTACCAAAACAGGTACAAAGTCTACTTTCTGGCTGGATCCGGAAATCTTTACCGAAACTACGGAAATTGATGTTGATATTATTGCAACCCGTTTCAGGGAAATGGCATTTTTAAACAAAGGTTTAAAAATCATTTTACATGACGAAAAAGATACGGGTAAGGATGAAACTTACCACTACGAAGGCGGTATTGCAAGCTATGTTTCGTTTTTGAATCAGAACAAAACCGTTATGTTTGATGAGCCTATTTATATGGAAAAAATAGTTGAAAAGATTAAAGTTGAAGTTGCAATGCAGTATACTGATTCTTACAACGAGTCAATTTTATCTTTTGCAAACAACATTAACACACATCAGGGCGGTACACACCTTACAGGTTTCCGTAACGCAATTACACGTGTTTTGAACGACTATGCAAGAACTAACAAGATTCTTAAAGATTCGGATCAAAACCTTTCCGGTGATGATGTTAGAGAAGGTTTAACCGCTATTGTTTCAGTTAAGATTGAAAACCCTGAATTTGAAGGTCAGACTAAAGAAAAACTTGGGAACTCCGAAGTAATGCCTGCTGTTCAGGATGTTGTTAAAGAAAAATTACAGGAATGGTTGGAATTTAATCCGAAACTTGCAAAACTAATTATTGAAAAGACTTTGCAAGCACAAAGAGCACGTGAGGCAGCACGAAAGGCAAGAGAATTAACAAGAAGAAAGTCTGTGCTTGAAAACTCAACGCTTCCGGGTAAACTTGCGGATTGTTCAAACAGAGAACCTGAAAAATGCGAAATCTACATTGTTGAGGGTGATTCTGCGGGCGGTTCCGCAAAACAGGGCAGAAACAGAATGTTTCAGGCAATTTTGCCTTTAAGGGGTAAAATCCTTAACGTTGAAAAAGCAAGATTAGACAAGATTTATGCTAACAATGAAATCCAATCTATGGTTCAGGCATTTGGAATTACAATAAGCAAAAATGAAGAAGAGTTTAATCTTGAAAAGCTTCGTTACCACAAGATTATTATTATGACAGATGCTGATGTCGATGGTGCTCATATCAGAACACTTCTTTTGACATTCTTTTTCAGATATGCAAAACCGCTCATTGAAAACGGTTACGTTTATATCGCCCAGCCGCCTTTATTTAAAGTTACTCAGGGCAAAACTTCCGAGTATTTGTATGATGAGCACGCTCTGGACAAGATGCTTAAAGAACGCGGTATCAAATCTTTGAGTCTTTCTGACAAGACAAAAACAAAGGTTAAAACAGGGGATGAATTGTTGACGCTCTTAGCAAACATGTCAACGTTCTACAAATCTTATAACAATCCTATCTTGAATATTATCCCGTCAGTTGTTCTAAGAGGTTTAATAAGGTCTGAAGTTAAACCTGAGGATTTTGAAGATCAGGCTAAGATGAATGAGGTTCTTGCATATCTTAAACACTATCTGAAAGACCATGCCGAAAACTACAATATTGCAGAAGCAAAAAATTATGAAGTTGAATTAAAATACAATCCGGAAGTTGCAAAGTATGCAATTGAGCTTAAACTGTTTGAGAATGAGCGTGAATTAATTACGGCAAACATTATCAAGAGCAATGAATTTAAGCGTCTCAAAAATTCTTATCCTTTGATTCGTGATTTCTTGATTGAAGAAGAAAAAATGCTTATTTTAGAAACTGAAAATGGCGAAGTTGAGGTAACTTCATTTGAGCAGCTTCAAAAATTAGTAGACGACAGAGGACAGAAGGGGCTTACAATTCAGAGATTCAAAGGTCTTGGTGAAATGATGCCGCAACAGTTATGGGAAACTACAATGGATCCTGAAACAAGAACTCTTCTCAAGGTTAATATTGAAGATGCAATGATGTGCGACCAGTTGTTTGATGTTCTTATGGGTGACAAGGTTGAGCCTAGAAGAGATTTTATCGAAGCTAACGCAGTTTATGCAACCAATATTGATACGTAATATTATTGTTGGATACACATACCTGATTAATATTATTGATAAAATTTTGCCCTTTGCATGGAAAATATCCGGCAAGGGGTAAGTTTTATTTTGTTCTCAACCATGACACATTAGCTTCAAAATTTTGTATGAGCTTTATTCCACACTTATTTCAAAATGAATCTTTGTGCTATAATTTTGAGTATGAAGAGTAAAGCTAAAAAAATATTAACCGCAACGATTTGTTCCGTAATATTTTTTGCAGGTGCTGCGGCTGCAACATATTTATGGGTTTTACCTGCTGCTGTTTCAAGCAAATGGGTAAATACACAAATTAGTAAAGAAGCTAAAAAACTTCTCGGTACAGATATTGTTATTAATAATCCAAAATTAAAAACGGGATTAAATTCTGATATTGCGTTTTCAATCGACAAACTTGAAATTGTAAAAGATAATCAGGAGCTTTTGAATTTAACCAAATTGAATACCGAATTTTCTTTTAGCGATATTCTAAATAAACGTTTGATTGTAAAAAAAGTTCTTGCAGACAATATTTACGTTAACGGAGCAGAATTACTCGCTTTGTTTCCTAAAACAGAACAACAACAGGAACAAAAAACTTCAGATTTTAATATAGATATTTTTTCTGCTGTACTTGGTGTAAAAGAATGTCTGTTAACATTTAATACCCCTGATATCTGCGTAAAATTTGATGCTAAAAACATGCTGCTTGACAGAACCAAGGCTAAAAAATATCTGCATTTCAAGTTTATATTTGAGGTGAAAAAGGGAGATGACAGGGTTGTTATCGCGGCAGATGACCAAAATAGAATTTATATGGGAAACGGCGAACTCCATGTTGATCAATTCCCTATTATTATTGATAAGTCGAAAATTATTATCGATGCTTTTGCTTCCAGAAAAACCGGTATTGAGATGAATATTTCTTCTACAAATTTCAAAGCAAGAGATATCTTTAATATCATAACTTCTAATCTTGTTATTCCGAACGGAAAAGAACTTCTTGCTCCGATTGGTGATGTAAACGGAAGTGTGGATTTTAATCTTCATCTCACAAAAGATAATATTAGGGGTAATGTTGATTTAAATGAAGCTGATTTTAAAGTTCTTGATCTTGAAAACATGCCGGTAAAAATTACACAAGGCTTGATTGATATTGGAAATACAACTATTACCCTTAAGGATTTTAAGGGATATTATAATGACAAAGAAATAAACAACTTTACATTCTCCGGTGATGTCAAAGATTACTGGAAAACTTGTGACACAAAAATTGTTTCTAACATCTTTGTAAATGATGATTTCTTTAAAAATTATGTTTCCAAAATGCTAGGCGCCCCAATTTCACTTGTAGGTGATGCAGGCTCCCGTTTAACATTGACCTCAAAGAACGGTTCCTGTGATATTGTATGGTACTTCCTGCTTAATGAAGGGGAAGGTTTTAAGCTCGGTGAACAATCCATGGTGCTTGAGAAGTTTAAAACACTTTTCAAAGTTGATTTAAGTGTTTTAGGTAATATACTCAAAATCAATACTATTAATTATTACATAACAGATAAGCTTCAAAAAGACATGACTCCGCTTCTTGCTATCAAAGGCAGTATCGATATGGCTGATAATATGAAGCTTCTTGATTTGGATTTGAATATTCCGCAGCCGCTTCCGAGTGAGTTTTTAAACTTTCTTGCATGCCAGAAAATATTTAGAAAAGGTACAATATCAGGAAATCTGAGTATTGATAATCATGGCGAATTCCCGAAAATGGGCGGTGTTATTGAATTAAGTAAAGTTCGTGTGCCGGCACAAAGGCTTTATATTGAATCTGCAAAAATCGGAGCAAAAGATGATAAACTCGGAGCTATAGCAGATGGCAAGTTTAAGCGTTCCAATTATCACTTTGACGGATATATTTTAAATGAATTAAGGCTCCCGATTATAGTAAAAAGCGTTCACCTTAATGTAGATGATATTGACGTAGAAAAGCTGATAATGTCTGCTAATGCAACACAAGCGGCACCGCAGACAGCAGAAGAAGTTCTTATTGCGGATGAAAAAACATATACAGAGGACGATACTACAGCTGAAAATGATGAAACACCGACTTTCTCTAAAGGTCTGATTATTGTTGAAAAATGTATTTTAAATCTTCAAAAGGGTAAATATAAAGACGTCAATTTCGGAAACCTCTATGCTAATCTGACACTTGACAAAGATGGAGTTTTAGAGCTTAAGTCAAACAAATTTGATATAGCGGAAGGTATTTCAACATTAAAGGTCAAAGCTGACTTAATAAAAAAACAATATTATTTAAGACTCGGTATTAAAGATGTAAATTCCGACGTCATGGCTTCTGCCATTCTGGGACTTCCAAGAGAAATTTCCGGAAAAGCAAGAGGATTGATTGAAATAAATTCCGATGAGTCATTAAAACTCAACGGCGTTATTAAGTTTGATATCAAAGACGGAACAATTGAAAAAGTCGGATATGTTGAATATATCCTGAAAGTAGCATCTCTTTTCAGAAATCCGCTTGCAATGATTACTCCGGCAACATTCGGTGATTTGGTTAATATTCCTGACGGAAGTTTTGATGTAATTGCAGGTGATATGACATTAAAAGATAATGTTGTCGAAAAAATGATGATAAAATCAAGAGCTTCACAACTCAGTTCATTTATTGTAGGAAGATATGACCTTATGACAAATGACGCAACACTAAGAATTTATACTAAAATGTCTAACAAAGGTGAAGGCTTTGCAGGTTTCTTGAGAAATATTTCGTTAAACAGTCTTGCAAGCAGAATTTCAAACAGCGGCAGAAATGACAGTAATTATTATGCTTCGGAACTTTCGCAGCTTCCTCCGATTGATGCAGAAGAAAAAGACTGTCAGGTCTTTTTAACAACAGTTGACGGAGATGTTATTAATTTTAATTTCTTATCAGCACTTAAGAGAATTAAGTAAAGAGAAAACAAATCTCACAGATATGAATTTGTATTTTGAATGATTAGAAATATTATTAGAGCTTTTCTGCTTTGACATCATACTGATATTTGTATCCGTTTATAAAGCTTTTTACAACAGATTTGGCAAAAGCTTTTCTTGCAGCCCAGTAAGATGTATGCGCAAATGGAAATAATCTCTTGCTCCACACACTTGAATCATTATAAATAACACCGGAAGAGCTATTAAGATTTAAATTAAGTTTTTCTGTTAATTCATTTATAGTCAGATTTTTGCTTGTAGGAAAACCCAGAGGGTCTTCGCGGAAGTTAACAGTTATCCAAAATATCCCGTTTTCCAGAATATATTGAACCATGAGTCTGTTATAATAGTTCAGCTGATAATCAGGATCCGCAAGGTCAGAATAGAAAAGCACAAGCGGACTTGCGAAATTAACAATACCTTTCAGGCTTTTTTCCGGAGCGCAAGCATATTCTGTTATTTCATCCAGCATTAAATAATTTTGCTTTAATTCAATCATATCTTGATTTAAAGATATTCTGCCGCTTGTGGAAATGTCGCCTATCTTGCCGTATTTGTATGAAAGGGCGGATATGCAGGTATCTTTTCTCGGATTTTGTTTTATAAAAGTTAGGAATTCTTCATTCATATTTACAGATTTAAATAACTCCTCAAGGTTTATAAATCGGAGTTTATTAAACATGTACTCATAAGTAACAAAAGAACCCGCTGAATATCCATACAAAATAACATCTTTACCGGCATCAGCTTCTTTTTTTACAGATGTATTCAACTCATCCAAAATAGGAAGCATGTTATGAATTTTTTGGACCCATATTGCATCATGAAAACAATTTGCAAATATACTTCTTGCAAGGTATGCTCCGCTTGAACTTATAGCTTTGGTAAAATTAAGCTGTTCTTTTACATAAGCCAAATCTTTCTTGCTTTTGTCACCCCAGAAGAATATTACAGGTTCCTCAGAAACATTTAATCCGCCCAACGATGAATAATATTCTTTTATTTCAGTATTTTTTTCGAAATTTTTCTTCAAAACAGGGTGGAGTTTTTTTACTCCTTCCTCATACCAGTTTTTTGCTTCTTTATCATTGCTGTTTGAACCGTTTATATAAATAAAACTTATATTGTTGGATGCAAAAGCAGTATTCATACATAAGACACAAACCAATGTCAGTAAAATCTTTTTCATAATATTAATTTCCATTCCTATTCTTTTTATTCCACAAATCAAGATAAAAGCTCAAAATGATTTTTATTGTATTCAATAATTCCTTCTTTTTGAAGTTTTGAGAGTTCAAAACTCATTGCGCTTCTGTCAACATTCAAATAGTCTGCCAAGTCCTGACGGTTAAAATGAATATCGAAACTGTTTGAATGTCTTTTTTGAGCTTCGTTAGAAAGATATGTAAGCAATTTGTCCCTAATTGTTTTCTGCGAAACATTTTCAATCTTCTGAATTAATTCAATATTTTCTTTGGATAGAATTTGAAATAAATTATTTATTAAAACCTTGTGCCTTGTGCAGGCATTTTTGCACATAGAAGTACATTTTTCGTATCCGAGAACAAGAATCGAAGTATTACTAATCGCAATTGCGTCAATACTTGATTCGACATTCTTGGAGCCGACAAAAGAAAGTGCAAGGTTATCATTCCTGCCGAGTCTTGCAATAATTATGCGCCTTCCCCAGTAAGAATCTTTTTCAATATTTACTTCGCCATCCAGTACAAGATAAATATTAGAAATCATATCTCCTTGTCTTATAATCATCTCTTCTTTTTCATATCTGCGTATACGGGCATTAAAACATTCCAAAAGCCCTTTTAGCTCTTCATCATTCATTCCATAAAACACGGGAGAATTTTTTATTTGGTTATAATACTTTTCCAATTTTTCCATCAATATTCATAATAATACAATAATGTAATTCGAACAATTTTTATTTTTTATATTAGATAATTCCAGACAAATTTATTGACTTATAATTACTCCTCATCTACACTAAAAGTATGATATATCTGGATGCCGGAACCACATATTCAAAAATAATAGCTGATGATAATATTTTTAATAATACTTTTTTAACCGAAATAAAGCGGGAAAAATATTATTATATTTTACCTTCGGATTTTGTCAAATCTAAAAATATTATTCCCGATCGTTCCTGCGGACACATGGCAAAAGCTGATGAAAATGAGATTATAGCACTTGCACAGGGTGCAAAAAAGAATCCTGAAATTTGCCTTGAAGAAGAAGCTGTAATTTTGGATTTAGGAAGCCGTGATGCTAAATGGATAAAATTCCGCCGAGGTAAGTTTCATGATATGGATTGGAACACTTCCTGCGCAAGTTCAACCGGAGCGACGGTTGAAATGTTATTAAAATTTTATAATGTAAAACCGGAAGATTTAAAATTTGATGAAGAAAAATTTGCTGTAACATGCGGAATATTTGGTATGGAAAAAATTATGGATTCAATATCTTCCGGTGTTAAGCCTTCTGAAGCAATATCGAAATTTGTGCACGGTATAGCATTTAACGCGTGGAATTTTTGCAAGAAACCTGAGAAAATTTATCTTTCTGGCGGCTTTTGCGAGAATAAATGTTTCACAGATTCTTTACGTAAATATTGTAATGTAATACCATTAGGCAGATTTATTCTTTGCGAAGGATTAATAATTTAAAAATTTATCTGAGAAAATTAGTAATCAATCTTCTTACTTTACAAAAGATACAGGAATCCGGTTTATGAATTTCTTTTATTTCCGCAATTGAATATGGTTCAGGCTGTATTGTTCTCTGGTATTTGATTTTCGGAGTACCAAAAAGCATTACATAAACAGGTTTATATCCGGACGGTATTTCAAGCATTTCACAAACTTCCGGATAGAATTTCAGGCAAATTTGTGCTAAACCGCACCAGCATGTTCCGACTCCGAGGTGCTGAGCGTACAGTTCAAAATAACTTAATGCTATTATAGGATCTATTGTTGCACATGGTGCCGTAACAGATGATGAAACAACAATCATATGCGGTGCACCTCTAAATATAATATCCTCGCCTTTAACCAGTGCATCTTTGTACTTGGAAAATTTATCCAAAAGCGGAGAAATTGCTTTGTAAGAAAGTGTCTTTATAAGCAACTCATTCACTTTTTTCCTTATAACATCCATCGCGGATTTTGTTTCTACAATTGAAAAATAAAGTGAATGAGAATTGCGTCCTGTCGGAATATAAGGAAGCATTTCTTTAAGTTTTGACATAATATCAGCCGGGATTTCTTCTTCCATATACTGCCTTACACTTCTTCTCGATTTAATCAATCTCAAAATGTCATTGTAATCAACCGGTTCAGAATTTTCCGGTCTTTTGTCATTAAAAGTCAAAGCTCCGCTCGGACAGATTGCAAGGCAGTGCTGACAAGAAATACATCTTTCTTCTGCAGCCATTTTCGGATAATTCTCGTCATCAAATGCGATACAGCCTGATAAGCAATCATTTACACAAAGTCCGCATCTTACACACTTTTCTCTATCAATACTGATTGTTTTCATATAAACTCCTTCAAATGTTTGTCCGGTCTAACATTGACTAATTCATTAATTTGATGTTTAATGACATTATGTTAATATCTATTCTGGAAAAAATCAATGGGTTAAACGAGGCAATTTTCGCTCCGATTGATAATCTTGTAGAAAAGCTTCCTTTAGCCGATTGGGCTTTGGATGGAATATGCGACAGTATTCACCTTATACCGTTTTTGTTTTTTGTTTTTTTACTAATTGAATTATTGGAATTTTATTATGCCGAAAAAATAAATTCCACTCTGAAAAAAACGGGTAAAAGCGGTGTTGTAATCGGGGCTCTGGCAGCAATTTTTCCTCAATGCGGATTTTCGGTAATAGCAAGCAGCTTGTACACAAGCCGGATAATTACAAGAGGAACGCTTATTGCAGTGTATCTTGCGACTTCTGATGAAACAATTCCCATACTGCTTGCAACACCTCAAAAAGCGTATTTGATAATTCCGATAGTCGTATTAAAACTCTTTATCGGCATTATAATGGGGTATTTTATCGACTTTGTACTTCCGCCAAAAACTATACAAGATACATCACAGCAGAATGACGGACATATTGAAGAAGGGTGCTGTAAGCACGACCTGGAACACGGGAGCAAAAGGGAGCTTATTATTCATCCGATACTTCATACAATAAATATCTGGGGATTTATTCTTGTTGTAACTTTAATTTTAAATTATTGCCTGACAAATATTACAATAACAAACTTTATATCAGGCAGCCGTTTTTGGCAGCCTGTCGCCGCAGCGTTTGTAGGTCTTATTCCGAATTGTGCGGTTTCAATCGGACTTACAATGATGTTAATAAAAGGCACTATATCGTTTGGTGCCGTAATGAGCGGTCTGCTTTCCAATGCCGGTCTCGGGCTTCTGGTATTATTGAAAAATAACGATTTTAAAGATACTTTAAAAATTATTTTTATCTTGTTAATAGTAAGTATCGTATCCGGACTTACAATAAATTTCTTGACTTAACGCAAAAATTTATACGATTTATCTTGAAAATTACCCCGTTAAGCCAAAATTTCATTCAGGTATAATCATTCAGATATATGATGTGGAAAATAGCTGTAAAATTTATGATATAAGAGTGGGAGAATGACAAGATGTTAAATCAAGTAATATTACCGAGACAGCAGATTTCTTGTTCTATAACAAAAAACTGGACTGAACAGGCAATAGAATGTTATAAACTTAACGGCAACTGCAGTGAGTGTTCAATAAAAAAAGCACATTACTCTTTTGACTGTCAGATGCCGAAAGTTGTTGAAATTTTAAAAATTATGAATGGTGAGCCGGAACTTAACGATTAAAAACTGTTTCCGATTTTTTCCAGAGAAATTACATCGTCAAATTCTTTGCGTGTTTTCTTTGTTTCGCTTTGTTCTGCTTCGTACCCGAGCGTTATTATAGTTGATAAAATTTGATTTTCTCCCAGTCCGAGTTTTTCTCTGACTTCTTTATACGTTTCCTGTTCAATACCGGTTATTTCATTCCCCAATGCGCCGATTATGCAGGAGCCGACTCCCAGAGATGCTGCTTCAAGCATCATATAAGACACCGGATAAATTAGTTGTTCCATTGTCCTTATAAGCAGTCCGTTTTCTCCTTGAAGTGCCGGATTAAGTGCAGGATTTTTAATATGAGTAATTTTTGCTTCTTCCCAAGCGTTCATATCCGCGATACATACTATTAAAGCATCTGCATTTTTAACGTGAGCCTGTCCGATTGCAAGTTTTGATAACAAATCTTTATTTTCCTGAGATTTTATCAGAATAAATTTCCAGGACTGGACATTCATCCACGAAGGAGCAAGCCTCCCGGCTTCCAGAATCTTTCTCAAATCTTCATCAGGAATATGCTTCTCTGAATATTGTCTTACACTTTTTCTTGATTTAATTAGCTCTAACATATTTGCTCCTTTCCTCTTTGATTTTTATTGTAAACAGACAAAACTATTTTGCGTTTTTTACAATAATTATACATCAATCAGGTAAAAATGTTTTTTTACAGTAACTGTATCTAACAGATATTTTGTTTGGTTTATTTTTTTAGAATTTTTTTAAATTTATTGTCCGGAATCCGGTATCAATTCAAGAAAACACACTTTTTATTCAATTTATCAATAAAAGTACAAGTATTGGTGAAATATTAATTTTTTGTTTATTTTTTTATAATTACCGCAAAAGAGTGGTTTAATGTTATTAGTGAATAGTGACTAGTGATTAGTGACTGGAAAAAATAATTCTATTCACTAATCACTGCTCACAATAAACAAAAGGAGATAGAAAATATGGCAAAAACAATTGGTATAGACTTAGGAACAACAAACTCAGTCGTAGCAGTTATGGAAGGCGGTAAGCCGACCGTTATTGCTAACGCAGAAGGTATGAGAACAACTCCATCCATCGTAGGTTTTTCAAAAACAGGCGAAAGATTGGTTGGTCAGTTGGCAAAAAGACAGGCAATTTTGAACCCTGACAAAACAATTGCTTCAATTAAAAGACACATGGGTGAAGATTACAAGAAAAATATTGACGGCAAAGATTATACTCCGCAAGAAATCTCTGCAATGATTTTGAGAAAATTAGCAGACGATGCAAGTGCATATTTGGGTGAAAAAGTTACATCAGCAGTAATCACTGTTCCTGCATACTTTAACGATGCTCAAAGACAGGCAACAAAAGATGCGGGTAAAATTGCAGGTTTGGATGTATTACGTATCGTTAACGAACCGACTGCAGCTGCTCTTGCTTACGGTTTGGAAAAAGAAAAATCAGAAAAAGTTCTGGTATTCGACTTAGGCGGTGGTACATTCGATGTGTCAATTCTAGAAATCGGCGATGGTGTTCACGAAGTTCTTTCAACCTCAGGTGATACTCACTTGGGCGGTGATGACTTTGATAAAAAGATTATTGATTGGATTTGTGATGAGTTTAAAAAACAGGAAGGTATTGACCTTACAGGTGATAAACAAGCAATGCAGCGTATTAAAGAAGCTGCAGAAAAAGCTAAATGTGAATTGTCATCTGTTGTTGAAACTTCTATTAACCTTCCTTACATTACGGCTGATGCAAACGGCCCTAAACACCTAGAATTATCTTTAACAAGAGCTAAGTTTGAAGAACTTTCTCACGATTTGTTGGAAAGATGTAAAAAACCTGTAGAACAAGCACTTTCTGATGCAGGTTTAAGCAAAAATGATATTAATGAAGTTGTATTGGTTGGCGGTTCAACACGTATTCCGGCAGTTCAACATCTGGTAAAAGAATATACAGGAAAAGAACCTAACCAATCAGTTAACCCTGATGAAGTTGTTGCGGTTGGTGCTGCAATTCAAGCAGGTGTACTTGCCGGCGAAGTTAAAAATATCGTTCTTCTTGATGTAACTCCATTAACACTTGGTATTGAAACATTAGGCGGCGTTATGACTCCGCTTGTTCCACGTAACACTACAATCCCTGTAAGTAAGTCACAGGTATTCTCAACTGCAGAAAACAATCAGACAGCAGTGGATATTAATGTACTTCAAGGTGAAAGACCGATGGCTTCTGATAACAAATCATTAGGTATGTTCAGACTTGAAGGTATTGCTCCTGCAATGAGAGGCGTTCCGCAAATCGAAGTTACATTTGATATTGATGCTAACGGTATTGTTAACGTTTCTGCAAAAGATAAAGCTACTAATAAAGAGCAAAAAATTACGATTACAAATTCTTCTAACCTTTCAGAAGCCGATATCGATAAGATGGTTAAAGAAGCAGAAGCTAATGCTACAGAAGATAAGAAGAAAAAAGAAGAAGCAGAAATCAAAAATAATGCTAATTCATTAATTGCTTCTTCAGAAAGAATCGTAAAAGATTTTGAAGGTAAAATCTCTGAAGAAGATGTTAAGAAATTAACAGAACACAGAGAAGCTCTTCAAAAAGCTCTGGATGAAAACAAATCTGCAGATGAATTGAAAAAACTGTCAGAAGATTTGCAACAAACAATGTTTGCAATTTCACAAAAAGCATACGAAGCTGTACAAAAAGAAGGCGATAATGCGCAAAGCGAAGCTAATTCCGCAGGCAGCGAAGCAGCTTCTGACAAAAAAGACGATGATGTAATTGATGCAGAATTTACTAAAGCATAATTTAAACATATTAAAAAGGGGCGGGATTTTCCCGCCCCTTTTTTTTATTCAATTTTAATTTTTTATAATCCAATCATAATAACTAATTCCGCTGGTTTTCTCTTTCAGAATTTTATAACTTAATTTATGTATACAAGTTTTTGATATTAATTCATTCCAAATATCTTGATTAAAATCTTCAAAAAGCATTTTTTGTAAGCATCCCGCATTACCGGCATTCAGGTAAGGCATTTTATCCCATTCCGACTTAAGTTCGGGAGTTTTGTCCGAAAGCATTGTTGAAATATGTTCAAACATAAAATAATTGACCAAGAAATCCTGTTCATCCCAATAACTTTCAATTGCACGTTTTATTGCCTGCAAATTTAAACTTTTGCGCCTTGCACGGATAAAATAACAAGACATTTTATTTTCCTGATCATCAGTAAGCGGATCTTTTTGAAATACACAAAAATCTGAATCCCAAATATCCTGAGGAATTTTGTTTGTAAGATATATTGTCGAATCAATCCAGCACCCGCCGTATTTTTCCAAAAGGTACAGCCTCAAAATGTCACTAAATATCGCAATCGGGATTTTACCAGCATTTACAAGGTCATAATATTTTTGCGGAAGTTCTACATAATCTTTTATCGTATCAAAAGAAAGTATATTAATCTTTTTGTCTTTTTCATGTTTTTTAACACTTTCAAAACATTTTTGTATCAGAAGCGGAGCATTTTTTTCTCCCTGATGCCAGTACTGCCAAATGTACCCGTCAGGCTTAACTTCCGATTCCTCAAGCGGTTTTTTCAAAGCACAATCAACATATTTGAGCAAATTTTTTTTCGCCCATCTTGATTTTAATATACTTCTTTTTTTCTTATTAAAAACAAAAAGCTCAATAAATACTTTAAATATATTGTTTTTGATTTTTAAAATATTCATACTTTGCTAAAAAATCTTTTCCTTATATCTCTAAACGTAAATTTCTTGAGTTTTTTCGGAATCTTATCCATATATTCCTGATAATCGGCAGGAACATGTTTTCTGCGCCACGGCTTCCCCGGTTTGCCGGCATAGTGAAGCATTACAACATTTTTAACCTCTTCTCTCAGTGTTTCTTCCGAAAAAACATTCTTCAAAAATTTATACTCGTAAGAACCTGACCAATCATTGTTATAATATAAACTCTGAAAAACTCCGTAACGATAAGGCAGGCTGTAAATTTTATCGCAGGTAATATTCAGAACATCAACATCAAAAAATTTAAGTCTTGTATTAAATTCTTCTATTGTTTTAAACATTCTGCTTACAAAATTTTCTTCTCTCATTTTTTTCGAATTAAAGATAATGAAGCTTGAAATGAAAGTAAGTTCATTTTTATTTTCCGGAAAATATTTATGGCAAATCATATTTTCATTGTTAGGCTCCATCGCAACCGCCGCACATTCATAATTTGAAATATCAATATTGTAAGCATCCGTAAGATCGCCTTTAAACAAAACATCCGTATCAGCATAAATCACTTTATCATACTGCGGTAAAAGTTCCGGTATCAAAAGCCTGTAATACACAATTTCCGTCCAGCTTCCGCCTTTGTTAATCGGAGCGTCTTTGAATCTTTCTTTTGAGATATATTGAAAAGTCAAAGAATGTTTTGTGCCTTCTACAATTTTTTGAAATTCTTTTATATCCTTTTCATTAATATCAGGATGATAGACATAAATATCGTAAACGGTTTCTTCTCCGGCAGTATCAACAAGACTTTTTATTGTCACTGCACCGGCTAAAATTATTCTTTTATCGAATGTTAGTACTACGGGTATTTTAGTCATTTTTGCTCCTCTTTAACTCAAATTTTACGATAAATTGGCTATTTTAATTTTTTGAACTTATTTATCAGACATTCCCTGATTGTTGTTTATCAACTTTTTTAAGTTCTCCAGAGATTCTTTATATAATTTCTGTTCATATTCCTCTAATTTACCCTGCATTTTTGTATAATCTTCCGCAGACATATTGATTCCTTCAATCAAAGCGTTGCTGTAATTTTCATCGCCTTTATACAAGATGGCATTATGTTTGTTCAAACCATTTATCGAAGCAAAGCCTTCTGTTATTATACAAGGTTTCAGAAACCCGTACATAAGTTGAAAATTGCCGCTTGTTCCGGAGGTATTATATCTGATATGCTCAGGGTCATCCTCATTATAAGAAGTCAGCATAAAGTCGGCTTTTTCAATTTCTTCATACATTCTCTTGAAAGACAGTCTGCCTTTAACATCAAAATATTGTCTTATCTCCCGCGGTATATGTTTTATACTGCCTTTGCCGACAACAGTTACTTTGAAATTTTTGTAACCTTGATCATAAATCTTTTGAACAGCATCTACAATCATTTGCGAATTCTTTTTATTCGGGCGAATCGCACCTATTGTGATAAAATTTGTAATATCCCGATTTTTTGGTGTAATATCAATTTTGCCAAAATAATGAGGATTTATTACAACAGATTTTGCGCCCTTATAATTTAGCTTTCTAAGAGTTATTAAATTCTCCTGCCAGCTTTTTTTGTCCACAGCGAAACTGGCTTCATGCTCGACAAAGAAGAGTTTTTTCCTGTCTGTTTCTGGATAAAATGCTGAATATGCCTGATTATAATGGATACAATCACAAATCTTACCGACAGTTGTTACCATTACTCCTTTAACTCTGTCAATATTATTATGCTTAAAATATTCTTTAATTTCTCTTTGCGTAAGCTTGTTATACGAAATATTTTTCTCTTCAAACCTTGAAAATAAGCCTTCTTTGTACCTGTCAGGAGTAACAAGGACACTAACATGATAGCCTAAATCAAGCAAATATTTGCAATACCCCGGTACAACTTCTGAATGCGATTTGGAACACGGTTCCCAGACAACAAAAGTATTATCTTTAATCACCGGTGCTTTAATTGTTTTCCTATAAAACGGTAAAAAACCTAAAAGACAGTAAATCTCTGTATCATTAAATTCTTTTATTTTTAAAATCGGGATTCTGCCCAAATATTTCTGTGATTTTACTATAGTTTTATTCTTGTCAGAAAGAAAAAGATTGTTTTTTGTAAAAAAATCTATCATAAATTTTTTTGCGAGATAAGAATCTTCCTGTTTCTTCTTTGACTGAGCTTTTTTAACCGTAGAATTATTATTTGCGCGATAGTAATAATTCGTTCCAGTAACAGTGGTAAGACTTTTTGCCTGCGCAATAATTTGAAGTGTCCATAAAATATCTTCAAAGTACACACCTTCTTTGAAAGGAATTTTTTTTACGATATTTGCTTTGTAAAGTTTATTCCATACATAACAGCATTTAGGAATATTACAAATTGCAACTATATCTTTTAATGAATAATAAGTTTTTTCTTCATCAAACTTTACTCTTACTTTTTGATAATTGCCATAAGTTCTGAGAATGGTTGCGGCAGAAATATCAGCATTATTTTTAGTAATTCCTTTGTATAATTTTTCAAAGAAATTCAAATCAACTTTATCATCACTGTCAATAAAGGCTATATAGTTACCTTTGGCTTTTTCAATACCGCTGTTTCTTGCAGCAGCCTGCCCTTTGTTTTTTTCATGATTAATAATTTTAACTCTTTTATCTTTGCCGGCATACTCTTGAAGAATTTCCAGAGAATTATCTGTAGAACAATCATTTACACAAATAATTTCTATATCTTTAAAGGTTTGATTAACAAGACTGTCAAGACATTCCCTCAAATAACTGCCGGTATTGTACACCGGCACAACAATACTGATTTTCATATTCCCGTCCTCATATTCTATAATACACATTAAGAGGGCGGAAATCAAGAGAAACCGAATGTAAAAACCATCTATGGCATAAATAATACCGGTTATATACTTTTAAATTTAACCAAATCCTGTTTTCTCATTCTTATATTTTGCGGAGTAATTTCGACCAGTTCGTCATCTCCAATATATTCAAGACAATCTTCAAGCGAAAGTTCTTTATGTGCTTGAAGAGTTACCATAACATCAGCGGTTGCGCTTCTCATATTGGTTAGCTTTTTGGTTTTACAAATATTTACTACAATATCTTGAGGTCTGTTTCCTTCGCCGATTATCATACCTCTGTAAACCTTTGTTTTAGGGGTTACAAAGAATACTCCTCTGTCTTCAAATTGTGCAAGAGCATAAGGAATAGCCTCACCCTGTTCGTGTGCAAGGATTGAGCCGCTTCTTTGTTTCGGAATGTCGCCGGCATAAGGCTTATACTCGTCAAATGTATGATACATTATACCTTCACCTCTGGTCATACGAACAAATTCAGTTCGGAAACCGATTAAACCTCTTGCCGGAATAGAAAATTTCATGCTTGTTCTGCTGCCGTTGTTTTGCATTTCAAGCATTGTTGCTTTTCTGCCGGATAATCTATCTATACAAGAGCCTGCATATTCTTCCGGTACATCAACAAGAAGATTTTCAAATGGCTCATACTGCTCGCCGTTTATTTCTTTATAAATAACTTCCGGCTTTGAAACCTGAAATTCATATCCTTCTCTTCTCATTGTTTCAATAAGAATACCAAGGTGAAGCTCGCCCCTTCCGCTGACTTTAAAACAATCAGTAGAGTCGGTATCTTCCACCCTCAAACTTACATTTTTTTCTAATTCATCATACAGTCTTTTTCTGAGCTGTCTTGAGGTTACAAATTTTCCTTCCTGACCTGCAAACGGGCTGTCATTTACTGAAAAATTCATCTGCAATGTAGGCTCATCAACGTGAATCAAAGGAAGCGGATTAATGTTATTAGGATCACAGAGCGTTTCTCCAATATGGATTTCAGAAAAACCTGCAATTCCTACAATATCGCCGGCTTCAGCTTTTTCTATTTCAACCCTTCCTAAATCTTTAAACCCGAAGAGTTTTGTAATTTTTCCTCTCTCAACAGTTCCGTCAGCCTTAACCCAAGCTACCTGCTCCTGAGAGCGGACTCTGCCGTTTGCGATACGACCGATAACAATTCTGCCTACATATTCGTTGTAGTCAAGAGTTGTGGCTCTAAATTGAAAAGGTTTATCCGCATCACCTGCCGGCGGTTGAATATTTTCTACAATGCAATCCAGAAGCGGTATCATATCTTTCTTTTCATCTTCAAGATGTTTAATTGCAAAACCGTGGAGACTGCTTGCATATATGTACGGAAAATCAATTAAATCTTCTCTGTCAGTAAGTTCTGTAAAGAGGTCAAAAACTTTATCCAGTGTTCCGTCAGGATCGGCAGCCGGTTTATCAATTTTATTAATTACAACAATAATTTTTATACCCAGCTCCAGTGCTTTTGAGAGTACAAACCTTGTCTGAGGCATAGGACCTTCTGCAGCGTCAACAATTAAGAGAGCTCCGTCTACCATACCCAGTACACGTTCGACTTCACCGCCAAAATCAGCGTGCCCCGGAGTATCTACAACATTGATTTTTGTATCTTTATAGTTAATGGAAATATTTTTCGAAAGAATAGTAATACCGCGTTCACGTTCCAAATCATTACTGTCAAGAATACGCTCCTGAACCTGTTGATTTTCTCTAAATACACCGCTCTGTTTAAGCATACAGTCAACAAGAGTGGTTTTTCCGTGGTCAACGTGTGCGATTATCGCTATATTACGTATATTGTTATTTGTCATATTTCCAATCCCTATTGTTAATTCGTCTAGTGTTAGTTTTACACTTATATTGTAAATAATCAAGACAAAAATTCAATAGAATAAAAGGTTGATACATATATTATTTATAGTTTTAATGAATCGAATAAAATTTCTGGCTATTTGTATAATTATTTTCTAAAAACGGGTAGTTTTCTTACATTATTATTTGTTTTATAATATCAACCGGTGCAGGTAAAATATGAGATATATAGCATTAACAGATATTCATGGCGAGTTGGGAAAACTGGAAAGTGTTCTCTCAAAAATCGATATAAGACCGGATGATGTATTTGTTTTTATGGGTGATTATATAGACAGAGGACCGGATTCAAGGGGAGTTGTAGATAGAATTATTGCTCAGGGAAAAACAAACAAATGTATATATCTGATTGGTTCTCACGAATACGCATTATTGCACTCTGATGAAAAGTATTACAAATATCTGTTTGATAATTATGGCGGCCCCGCAACAGTAAGGAGTTACGGAAGTTTTAAAAATATCTTCAAAATACACGGTGATTTTTTCAGAAGTCTTAAATTTTATTATCTTACAGACAAATATCTTTTCGTTCATGCCGGAATTAATCCGGATTATCCGCTGGAAGACCAGCAAGAAGAAGATTTGGTATATATTAGAGGAAAATTTATTTATTCAAAACATAATCTTCCGCAAAAAATTATATTCGGTCATACGGAATTTGACAGACCTTATATTGATGAAGGTAAAATATGCATAGATTTAGGCTGCGGTAAATATCCTGATGCTCACCTCTGCGCATTGATTTTAAATGAAGACGGCTGCGAAGAATTTGTATTCAGCAGCTAAACTAAAATTTTTGAAAGATACGCGTCGGGTATAATTATCACCGGATTGATTTAAAAATTTTTTAATTAATCAGGCAAAACCCGAGTTAATTTTTAATAAACTCCTAATTGCTTGATTTGTCTCTATTTAAAATTTCCTCCAAATCTTTTTTCACGGAGGTTAAACCATTGATATCAAATAATTTTTTTAGTGTAATCACCATATTAGGATTCAGCATAATCGGTGTGCATTTTCCGACATAAACATTTACATCCGGTTTTTGATTAATGTAAATCATCTGTGAAATTGTATGTCTGTCACATTTTGGAAAGAATACCGTAACAGGAAGAGATAATTCTTCTGTAATACCTTCCGTGATTTTTATAATTGCAAAAGTATCAAAACAGGCATTTAAACAAATAATGTTTTCCCGAGGTATGCAATAAGAAAGCGATATTATCAAAATATTATCAGGCGTCTGAGAAAGAAGTTTCTCAAAATAAGCCTTCTGTTCCAGAGTATAAGCTCCAAGTCCGATTATAAAAATTCCGGTGTATTTTTCCGCCTGCAATTTAACTTTTTCCATAAGTTCGTCATAATTATACCCTACACTTACAGTTTCACACTGTCTGCCGGTTTTGAACCCTTTTGCGTTTTCTGCCGCGGTTATAACTCCGGAAAAATCTTTATCTTTAATAGAGATTACACCTTTGGAAGTTGCAAAATCAGTTGTATACAAAAGCCCTCTATATAAGTGTTTTACATTGTAAAGAGAGTGCCTTGTAAGAATTATAGGTCCGGGAAATGTTGCAAAGTCAAGAAGACAGTTTTCAATCCCCTGCCCGAATTGACCTTTGAGATTTTTATATTCATTAAATTTAGGAAAAGTGTTAGCAAGAATCATTTCGTCATGAGTGTAAACGTCAATATTATTATTTTTCAGAGCTTCTAAAATCTCTTCAAGTTCTCTTATATTAGAACCTACAACAAGAACTGCCTTACCCGGAGTAGTTGAATAAGACACTTCACACAGACGCTGTTTTCCGTAACGCTCTTCCCTCGCATTCTGCAAAGTCTTCATAAGTGTATTATCAATGACGGAAATTTCTTTTATTAATGTTTTGAGGTTTTCGGTATTTTCCTCATTTCCCTCTGTATTCAGCGAATTTAAGAGTTTTAGTATAGAGATGTATCCAATCCTGTCCTGTATACCTAAACTTTCCAAATCCAATACATTTATACAGATACTTTTTGCAAGTACAAAAAGTATTTTGTACAAATCTCTTATATCCGGAGAAAGCAATTTTGATTTTTTAATAAACTCTCTTTCTCCAAATCGAATAGATTTTATAATATCTGAACTCTGTTTAAATTTCAAAATTGATTTCAGGCACTCCGGCACAATATTACTGTTTTTGCAGACCTCTTCATATTTTTTTATCAATGGAGGCAAAATTTTATTAAAACCTTCCGTTATGACTCTGAAATCACGTTCAGAAAACTCAAAATTTGAAACAAGTATAGATATGGTATTTAAAATAATATTTCTAGTATGATTATCTTGAACGCCATTTTCATCGAGTTTAAGTGCATAGTATGATGCAAGTTTTAAATATAAAATCAAAACTTCCTGTAGTGAGGATGTTCTTGGATTTATAGAACATACTCCTTGTGAAACGCAGCTGTCATATTGATAATCTTCATTGTAATTGTGAATCATAGTAAGTATATGATAAATTTTGAGGGTGAAAAAGTGTATTCTCTACGTGTTCAATACATTTAGACAATGTAAAAAATTATAACCAAGGGGTTGACAAAAGTATATATTTGTTGTAATGTGCATGGGTGTGTTAAAAAAAGAGGGTAAGATTATGAGAATTTCTGCTATCCGAAATTATGAATCAGCTTATGCTGTCTCAAAAATGAACAAAAATCAAAATGCAAAATCTGTAATGCGTACGCATGACACAACAACCAAACCTGATACCGTTGCATTCAAAGCCCACGAAACAGCAAAAGGTGTAGGTATTGGAGCATTAATTGGTGTTGCCGGACTCACTCTTCTTACCGGAGGTGCGGCAGCTCCCGTTGCATACGGTGTTTATGCCGCCGTAATGGGTACTGCAGGTGGTCTGCTCGGTACTGCAATTGAAGACGTTAACAGAGAGAATGAAGAAAACAAAAATAGTTAACCGATTAGATGCAGAAAAGAACAAGGAAGAATTGAAGCGGTATTCAATTCTTTTTTTGTGCTAAAATTAGACAAAAAGCAGGAGAATAGAATGTTTAGTACCGATATTATTTATGAAGTTGTTACTTTTGCAATAGGAGACACCAAATCCGGAAGCAAAATGGGAAAATTGCAGCTCAAAGACCCAAAAACAGGAGAATTTCTCAATTGTATTCTTTGGGAAGAAGCTTTAAACAGGATGGATTTGAAATTGTTTAGGTGCGGAAATCTGCTCAGAATAGTATCAGGTTCTTTTAATGAAAAATATAATAATTGTCTTGTGACTGCGTTGGAACTTGTTAAAGAAGCCAAAATCGGACTGAATGAAGAAGAACGGGAACAGGAATATAATGCAATTTGTGATTACATAAAAAAAATTAAAGATGACAAATTGAGAGAGTTTGTAAAAAATATTTATGTTGAATACAAGGATAAGATTCTTATTATGCCTGCGGCTAAACTTATGCATCACAATTATATAGGCGGGTTGATGGTACATATTCATGAATGTTTACGATATGCAGATACTAATATGGAAATATTTTTTCAGCGTGTAAATCATGATGAAGTTTACGCTGCATGTCTACTGCATGATATCGGAAAGATTTTTGAATATACTGTTGATACAGAATCCGGATTAATTGATTATGACGAAAATTTCCGTAAAGAATGGGTTTCTCATTCGCAATACGGCTTTTCAATCTGTATGACAGCAGGATTTAAGCGTGTTGCTAAGATGATTGCAGCCCATCATGCAAGAGCTGATTGGGG
>CAZXQM010000008.1:22842-34551 GCA_964643455.1 uncultured Vampirovibrio sp.
ACAAAAGGAAGGACGGTTTATATTGTTTAATACAATGAATACAGTGCGCCCTCGCCCTTATCCGCAAAGGGAGACTGGCAGTTATAACGCAGGCAGTGACAGTACTGACAAGGACGGTCACAATAGTAATGCGCAAGATCAGCGTCAACAGCAAAACAAACAAACTATTGCCAGAGGAAGAGCCGAAGACGTACAAAAAGCTCAGGGAGCACCGCGTAAGGCAATATATTCGCCTGCAAATAATGCATATCCACAGCGGCAAACATACCATGTGCAAACTCCGCCTCCTATAAGATACAGCAGTCCGTATCAGATTAATCCTGCTCAATATCAAGCAGCACAAGCAGGATATCACCCGATGGGTAATCAGGCACCTGCACCTGCGCCTCAAACCCAAGTTCCGCATAGAAGCAATAAAATTAATATTGCACAAATTTTAAAAGATTTCAGAAATACAATAAAAGCCATTGCAACACCTGCAGACATAGAAGAACATGTCAATCATTATTTACAACTTGTTGAACAACAAGTAAGAGAGGAACATCCGCAGGTTAATTTGATACAAAGTAATCTGAAAATTGCAGCATCAATGCTTGACAGATATATTTCGGATACTTTGAACAAAGAATCTAAAGTTGTTCAAAACTGGCTTGATGCTTTATTTTTACAAAAGATAAATTACAGCTATGATGAAAGTGAAATAAATCCAAACTTTCTGGTAAAATTTCCTGAAAACCGGAAAGAAGAAAATAAGCCGGAACCCGTAAAAGAACCTGAAGTAATCCAGGAAGAAATTCCGGAAGTAATCTTTGAAGAAACCATTCCGGAAATTACTGAGATTGAACCGGAAGAATTAACATTTGAAGAAGAGTTCATTCAGGCTCAAGAAACAATATCCAAAAAACCAAATATAACCATCGTTCCACAGGATACTAAATTAAAGTCTCTTTTTGTAGAAGCCAAAAAACAGGCTTTTTCCAATAATCCGAAAAGAGCAATGCAAATATTTAAAGAAGCATTCACCCGCGCACAGGAGCTTAAAGATAATGAGACTCAATCAAGGATTTGTCTTGAAATCGGCAAAATTTATGATGACAATGATCATTATGTACAGGCTCTCAACAGTTACAACAGGTCTTTGCAATATACAACCGATGTTAATGTAAAATCAAGAGCACATTTTTCCATGGCACAAATTTATGATGATGTTAATGAAATTGAACCGGCTCTCAATCATTATATGACTTCTATTTCTTATGCAGGAAAGTCAGATGATTTAATCGGTCAATCCGATTCTCTCACAAGGATGGCAAATATTTTTACTGATAAATACGATGAAGGTGCTTTTGATTATTATGACGTAGCACGAAAACTTATTGAACAAACTATGGATAACACAATGAAAGGTTATGTTCTAAGCAGTACTGCTGATGCTTGTGTGCAGTTCAAGAAAAAAGATAAGGCATTAAAGTATTATGCAGAAGCTGTAAAAAACTATAAACGTTCTAATGCAAGAGAAGAAATTGCCCGAAATTATAAAGCTGCTGCAGAATTAATGCTTGATTTTAATAGTCCGAATAAAGCAAAATCTCTCTTAAAGAAAGCTCTTGTAAATGCAGTTAAAACAACAAATGAAGATTTGGTTTCCGAAATAAACGCAATGCTTGTTTCTATTGAAGATTAAGGGTAAGTAACAGATATAGAATTTCCGTCCCGTTTATGTGTAGTTAAAATTTGCTGATGTATTTTATAATTCAACCGTTATAAGAATAGTAAAAACTTTTTTACTTTACAAATTCTTAATATTAAATCTATTGACCGATTTAAAAAAATAATATACCATAGAGTTTTGGTGTAGATAGTACAATTATTAAGAAAAACGGAGGTATACGTATGGAATTTTATCATCAGCCATTAAATGGTGCAAATTACACTGATGCCGACATTAAAAGACTTATCACAGAGTATAATGTTCAGTTTATTAAACTTCAATTTGTTGATATAAACGGACAGGTTAAGAATATGGCAGTACCTTCGGAACACATTGATAGAATTCTTAATAATGAAATTATGTTAGACGGCTCCTCTATCAAAGGATTTAGGAACATTGAAACATCAGACATGTTTTTCTGGCCGGACAAGAACACTTTCCAAATTCTCCCGTGGCAGGAAAGAGACGGCAAAAATTCCGCAAGGTTAATTTGTGATATATACAATGCCGACGGAACACCATTTGAAGGATGTCCGAGATGTAATCTGAAAAGATTAATGGCAGAAGCTCATAAACTCGGTTTTTCAATGAATGTAGGACCGGAAGCAGAATTTTTCCTGTTTGAAAAAGATGAAGAAGATCATATTACAACCAAAACCCATGACAGGGCAGGTTATTATGATGTAGGACCGGATGACTTAGGTGAAGCTGTTCGTGCAGATATCGTAAGTACTTTGCAAGAAATGGATTTCGATATTGAAGCTTCTCATCACGAGGTTGCAGACGGGCAGCATGAAGTTGATTTCAAATATTCTGATATTCTCACAACAGCTGATAATGTTGCGACTTTCAGGGTTGCAGTAAAAGCAGTTGCTGCACAATACGGTTTGCACGCAACATTTATGCCGAAACCTGTATTTGGAATCAATGGTTCCGGCATGCATTGCAATATTTCATTATTTAAAGATGGCAAGAATGCTTTTTATGATGAAAAAGCAGAATACCAGTTATCCGATACCGCAAGATATGCTATCGGCGGGATTTTGAAACACATCAAAAGTATTACGGCAATACTCAATCCTACCGTAAACAGTTATAAGAGACTTGTTCCAGGATACGAAGCTCCTGTTTATATGGCATGGTCACTTGCTAACAGAAGCGCACTTTTAAGAGTTCCTGCAAAACGAGGGATGTCTACCAGAGTAGAACTTCGTTCACCGGATCCAAGCTGCAATCCTTATTTAGCATTTGCAACTATTCTTGCCGCATGCCTAGATGGTGTTAGAAACAAAATTGAACCGCCTAAACCTGTAGAAGCAAATATTTATAAACTTTCTGAGAGAGATAGGAAAAAACTAAAAATTGAATCTCTTCCTGGAAGTTTACATGAAGCCCTCCATTATATGGGTAAATCGCTGATTGCAAAGACAGCTCTCGGAGACCATATTGTAGACGAGTTTATGACTGCAAAAGAAATTGAGTGGGATTCTTTCAGAACGTACGTTTCTCAATGGGAAATTGACAGATATCTTGCAAGATACTAATTAACTTAAAGTGGAAAAAACAGGGTATAAGAAAAACTTATACCCTGTTTTTTTATGAAAAACTTAAAATGAATCAGTATGACTTTTCCTGTTTGTGTAATAAAACGTATGTTTTTCGAATAATACAGCTATTTGATAACTTTTAACAAATTGCCCCTAAGTATATACACAAGACTAATTTCTATAGTTTATAAAAAATAGAATAATAACTTTATGAAAAAATTTTTGAGTTTAACGACACTGATACTATTCTTCTTACTTCCGGCAGGAGCAGCAACTTTTCAAGGTGTAGTTTCCGAGCAGGGACAGGGTAATGCAAACCAGATTATTGATAAACAAACCGGCGAAGGTATCGGCAATGCGCAAATTAATCTGCCTAAGCAAAATTACAGTACAAAAACTGATTCAAACGGCTTTTTTGAACTGGATACACAAATAAACGGACCAAGTATTATGTCTGTCCAAAAAGAAAACTATAAACCATTTACAATGACAGTTAATGACAATACATTCAGTGCCCCGATTGTTATTGGAATTGAAAAATCTAACGCTTCCGATTTAGCACTTGATACCAATATGTATCATTTAGGTGATGACAGTTATTCTGATCTTTCTGCAAATGCAAGTGAGTTTAGAATGCAGGCAATAGGACCTTTTTATACCAAAAGATTTACTCTGAAAAATTTGGATTTAAAAAAACCGATTTATCTTGTAATCGGCTCAATTATAGGTATAGATACGGCAATGGCACGTTCCGCGGGGCAAAATCAAGCTCCAAATGCGTTTGCTTCTCCGCCGGAAATATATTTTAACGGAAACAAAATTTCAGAAATTCATTTGAATGGAGACGGGCAAAGAATTAGACTTCCTTCAAATTTAATTCGCAGAAATCAGGTTAACGAAATTACTATTAAAACCGGCAGAAATATAATGCAAACGGCTTATATTGATTATGATGATATAGAATTTATGAATTTGATTATAGAAAATTAAACTTACTCTTTCCAGCTTGCACCAAAGTTTATATCCACAACGAGCGGAACATGTAACGGCTGTTTCAGTTCCATACAGCGCAGCACAAGTTCTTTTACCTCTTCAAGTTCTTCCTTTGGTGTTTCAAACACAAGTTCATCGTGAACCTGCATAATCATTCGGGTTTTTAAGCCCTTCTCTTCAAGCTCCCGCTCAACATCAATCATTGCCATCTTAATCAAATCTGCTGCTGTACCTTGCAGTGGTTGATTTATTGCCGCCCGCTGCGCAAACTCTCTTATCTGAAAATTTGAACTCTGAAGTTCTGATGCAAGATATCTTTTGCGCCCGAATATAGTTTCTACATATCCGTGTTTATTTACAAAATCTATTTCATAGTTCATATAATCTTTGACTCCGGGATACGTAATAAAATATTTATCAATAAATTCCTGAGCTTCAGAAGGTGAAATCCCCAGACTTTTTGCTAAACCATACTTTGACTGACCGTACACAATACCGAAATTAACAGCCTTAGCTTTTCTGCGCATTTCCTTGGTTACATCGTCAATTTTAACCCCAAAAACTTTTGAAGCTGTCATCGTGTGAATGTCCTCGCCTGACGTAAAAGCTTGTATTAAATGCTTATCTCCGGAGACATGAGCCAGAAGGCGTAATTCTATTTGAGAATAATCGGCTGACATAATCAAAGATTTTTCCTTATCCATTGCGCAAAATGCAGAGCGAATTTTGTTACCTTCTTCTGTTCTTATTGGAATATTCTGCAAATTAGGGTTGGAAGAAGAAAGCCTTCCTGTTACCGTAAGAGCCTGATTATAAGTTGTATGAATTCTGCCGTCTCTTTTATTTATCAGTGTAGGCAAGGCGTCTGTATAAGTTGATTTTAACTTCGCAAATTTTCTGTGCTGAAGAATATAATCACAAATTTCATATTCCTGAGCCAGCTCTTCCAAAACTTCCGCACTCGTTGAACGGTTCTTTCTCTTTTTGGTTTTTAATTCTAATTTATCAAAAAGAACTTCCGCAACCTGTTTAGGAGAATGGATATTAAAAGGAGTTCCCGCCAGCTGATAAATTATGTCTTCGAGTTCTGCAAGTTTTTCGGTCATATATGCCGATAACTCTTTCAAATATTCTACATCTATTGCAACTCCTGTATATTCCATCTTCGCCAGAACAACGGTAAGCGGAATTTCTATATCGCAAACCAGCTTTTGTTCTTTTGGCTCAAGATGCTCCTGCCAGTAATCGTATAGACGAAAAATTGTATACGCTTCGTCGCAATACCTCTTTTCTCCTTCTTTTTCATCCGCCATAATATGCCCCAGAAAATCCAATGCTTGAGCTTCCAGTACGTGTTTTCTGTTAGGTTCTTTTACATAACTTGCAAGCAAAACGTCATACTCTAAACCTTTTGGAGAAAATCCGGAATTTAAAAGTAAATGGTAATCTGATTTTGCATCATATCCAATCTTCTTAATTTCAGAATCTTCAATAATTTCTTTTAACAAAGGTATAAAATCTTTTGAAAAATAGTAATTATTTCCGTTTGAAATTGAACATCCGGCAATTAATCCGTTTTCTGTATACCATTTGACTGCAATACGCTTTGAAGCTTTGATATTTTCAAGAATTTTATCAACATTGTCATTGTTAATAACTTCATATTCAAGAGCTTTTTCTTCGATTGTTTCTTTTATGGCCTGAGAAAATAAATTTTGTTGAATATTGTCTGAATTTTCCGCAGGTTGTGTAAACAGGTTCAAATTCTGATGAACTTCTGCGGTTTGAATTTCAGAATTAAAAGAAGATAAGATTTTATCAATATTCTTTATAAATGTATAAAATTGCATTTTTCTTAAAAAAGCAGAAACATTTTCGAGCTTAGGAAGAGTAAGAGATGCCTTATCAATATCAAAATCTATATCAACATCACGTATTATTGTTGCTAAGTTTTTTGATAAAACTGCAATATCTTTGCCATCACAAACCTTTTGTCTGACGGCTTTTTCCGGAATATTTTCGCAATCTGCAAGAACATCCTCCAAATGCGGATATCTGTTCAAAAGTTTTTGCGCTGTTTTTTCCCCGATACCTTTTATTCCCGGAATATTGTCGGAAGTATCCCCTCTTAAACCCTTATAATCAGTAATCTGGTTCGGGTAAACACCTAATTTTTCATAAACCTTATTCCAATCATATTCAATCAGTTCACCCTTGGAAGGTATCAGAACTTTTACAGTGCCTTCCGTATCTATAAGCTGAAAACTGTCCTGATCGCCGGTAAGAATAAGAGTATTATGCCCTTTTTCGGAAGCCAGTTTTGAAATTGTTCCGATAATATCATCAGCTTCGAAGCCTTCTTTTGTAATGATAGGAATATCAAATGCATTTAATCCGTCACAGATTACACCTATCTGGCTTCGCAGAGTATCCGGCATTGCTTCTCTGTTAGCCTTATATTCTTCAAATATTTCTGTCCTGAAAGTTCTTCTTCCGACATCAAAAGTAACTGCAATGAAATCAGGATGAATTTTAGATAAAAGGTCAAATACAGCTTTAAAGAAACCGTAAACCGCCCAGGTAGGCTGATTTTCAGAATTTTTCATTCCGGTTCTCTCAAGTGCAAAAAACTGCCTGTAAGCTAATGCATGACCATCTATTAAAATCAAAGTTTTTGACATATAATACTCCCATCTGCTAAACAGCATTATACCATGGTTGTGTTAAAATTATGAAAAAGGAGTATATATGCAAATCAACCGTAATCATGAAATCTTAATGGAAATGGTAGAGCATTATAAAAAATTAAAAGAGGTTGATTCAATCGGTTTAGGCGGCTCTTCTACTGCTCAAACTGCCGATAATAAGTCGGATTATGACATTTATATTTACGGAAAAACTGAACCCCCGACAGAAGAGAGACGCAAAATTGCGGAAAAATTTGCAGACAATCCGGAAATCGATAACCATTACTTTGAAACCGGTGACACTTTCAGGCTACGTGAGACAGGAAAACCAGTTGATATTATGTACCGTAACCCCGAATTTATTGAAGGCAATATAAAATGGGTATGGGAAGAACATAATGCTTCTTTGGGTTATACGACCTGCTTTGTTGATAATATTAAAAAAACTGAAATTCTTTATGATAAAAACGGCTGGTTGAAAGAGGTTAAGGAAAGGGTTAACACTCCTTACCCTGAAAAATTAGCAGAAAATATCATAAAAAAGAATTTCTCATACCTTAAAGATGCAATGTTTTCTTACCGTGACCAGATAGCCTCAGCCGTTGAACGGATGGATTTTGTGAGTATTAACCATAGATGCGCGGCTTTTCTTGCAAGTTATTTTGATATAATTTTCGCAAAAAATAAAATTCTGAATCCCGGAGAAAAGAAACTTATTCCATTTGCACTTGAAAACTGCAAAATTTTACCGGAAAATTTTGAGCAGAATGTAAAAAAACTTGCGGTAGGTGATATTGAACAACGTCTTCCGACTGCGGATAAAATGGTGGAAAATCTTAGAAAGATATTGTAATCTGATTTTTTTAGACTTATTCAGTATTTATTTATGATACGTTTCATTTTTAAGAATCTTAAACGCCCGATAAATCTGTTCAATCAGAAGAAGTCTTGCAAACTGATGTAAAAATGTCATTTTTGACATACTTAATTTAAAATTCGCTCTATCAGAAACAATATGCGAAAGCCCGCAGGAAGAACCTATTACAAAAACCAGTTCACCTGTACCGGAGTTGGAAATTTCATTTATTTTTTCTGCAAATTCCTCGGACGATAATTGTTTTCCGCCGATTTCAAGCGTTATCAAGAAAGAATCATTTTTTATCAAAGACAGTATTTTTTCGCCTTCCTGCAAAAGAGCTTTCTCTGTCAAATTCTCGTCCCTGATTTCTACCGGCTGGAGTTCAATTATTTCAACAGCCGCATAAGGAGTAAGACGTTTGAGAAATTCATCAATACCGTCTTTTAAGAATTTTTCCTTTATTTTTCCAAGAGCTATTATTTTTATTTTCATAAATTAATTTTGTGCCATATAAACACTTGTTGAAGGGAAGGCAAATTCAATCCCTTCTTCTCTAAATCTGTGGATAATTTCTCTTATCACACTGCTTTTTACATATACATAATCGCCCCAGGAAGCTTTTGTTGTGTAACAAACTAGTCTTAGAGCAATTGAACTCGGAGCAAGATTTTCTATAAAAGAGTGTTCTCCTTCAAGAATAGTTTCATCGCGTCTTGCAACTTCTCTCAAAATCTCACAGGCTCTGTCCAGTTTCTCGTTAGGTGTTCCGTATTCTACGTCTATCGTAAGATCTATTCTTCTTGTAGAAGTCTGTGAAACATTTGTAATTTCTTCATTTGCAAGCAGGTTATTCGGAATATTCATCGTATAACCTTCCGGCACCCTTATTGTCGTAGAACGCAGATTAATATTTTCAACAGTGCCTTCATACCCGTTGAATTTTATGTATTCACCTATTTTATAAACTCTGTCGGCGAGAAGTCCGAAAGAGCCAAAAATATTTCCGATAGCTTCTTTTGCAGCAAAACCGACCGCTAAACCTGTGATTCCGAAACCCGCGATAAGAGAAGCTACATTATATCCGAAACTTTGTAAAAATCCCGCAAGTAAAATAAATATCACAAGTACTTTTAAAATCTTAGCAACTACCGGCAATAGATTAAGAAGCGGTGAATCTGACATTTTTTTTGCAAGATTCTTTTCAATATTTCTATAAAACGTATCAATAATCTTACATGCCAACCAAATAAGTACAAGATTTACAAAAATGCCTATTAAAAATTTGGAGTGAATTCCCAAAAATTTAATCACAGGGTCAAACAAAATGTCATCAATCATACTCTATCCTCTTCTTTTTCTTAATATTTTCAATTCTTCCTGAAATGGCGAAATCGAAGTTAATTTATCCATTATTGCAGGCAACTTTTCTATTACAAAATCGATATCGCTTTCTTTTGTAAATCTTGAAAGGCTGAATCTTATTGACCCGTGAAGAGCAGTAAAAGGTATTCCCATAGCTCTTAAAACATGGCTCGGCTCTAGAGAACCTGACGTACAGGCGCTTCCTGAACTTGCACAAACTCCTATATCACTAAGGTGCAAAAGTATAAGTTCGCCCTCAACATATTCAAACCCGATATTTGTTGTATTAGGAACCCTGTTTTTAACATCGGTATTTAATCTTGCGTTAAATACATTTTTTAAAATACCTTCTTCCAACTTGTCACGCAGTTTTGCAACTTCTTTTTGTTCATAATTCAAGGAATCCATAGCAAGCTCCGCAGCTTTTCCAATAGCTGCAATATAAGGAACATTCTCCGTTCCGGCTCTCATGCCTCTTTCCTGATGACCGCCATTAATCAGCGGTGTAAATCTCACGTCAGGTTTAGCATATAAAACGCCTATACCTTTAGGAGCGTGAAATTTATGACCCGAAATCCCTAATAAATCTATTTGTGTTTCTTTTACATTTATCGGAATTTTTCCGGCTGCCTGAACGCCATCTACAAAAAATCTTGTTTCCGGAGATTTCGATTTAATATCTTCTGCAATTTCTTCTACCGGATAAATCACACCGGTTTCATTGTTCGCATACATTACGGATACAAGAGCAGTATCTTTTCTGAGTTTTGATTTTAATTCATCAATATCTAATTCACCTCGGGAATTTACTCCGATATAGTCAACTTCATAACCCTGTTTTTCAAATTCTTTATACGTATTCAAAACCGCCGGATGTTCAACTTTTGTTGTTATTATGTGACGTTTCTCTTTGTTGCAATTCAAAACACCTTTGATTGCCGTATTGGCAGATTCTGAACCGCAGGAGGTAAAATAGATATCTTTTTCGCTTGCCGCTCCCAAAAAATCTCTGACTTTTGCTCTGGCTTCTTTTATTGCTGCAGCAGGTTTCTTTGCAAAATCATACATACTGGAAGGATTAGCGTATTCTTCCCGCAAAAACGGAAGCATTTCTTCTAAAACTCTTTCATCTATTTTTGTAGTTGCATTATTATCCAAGTAAATCATAATAAATGTCCCTTGTAATGAATAGTGATTTATAATTAAATTTCTGTGTTTAAAAATAACAGGTCATCGTCTGACATCAACTCTAACCTTATACCTGCTCAACTTCCAATTTAGAATCCACTTTGTCTTTCAAAACAGATTCAACAAAAGCCTTCAGGGTCATAGAAGCATTTTTACATCCGCTGCACATACCGGTCAATTTCACCTTAACCTTGTTACCTTCAACATCAATAAGTTCAATATCACCGCCATCTTTTTGAAGCTGAGGTGAAATCTGTTGGTCTATAACTTTGCTTATTTTAAGAATCTTTTGAGTAGGAGTCAGTTCCTCTTCCTTAGATTCTTTTTTATAATAAGTATCAATTATATCCTTAATAAGCCCTTTGCATCTCCCGCATGCACCGCCGGCTTTTGTATAATTGGTAACCTCTTCCACAGTCTTTAAGCCGTTAATTTTAATAGCTTCCCATATCTGATTTTCCGTAACATTAAAGCAAGTACAAACAATTTTATCTCCGCTTTTAGAAAACCCGATTTCTTCTTCAATCTCTTCTTCACCGTAATATTTTTTCAAAGCATCTTCAAGCGCTTCCTGCCCCATAACGGAACAATGCATTTTTTCCTGCGGAAGTCCGCCCAACTCTTCTGCTATATCTTTGTTTGTAATCTTTTTAGCTTCCTCAAGTGTTTTTCCTATAATCATTTCTGTTAAAATACTTGATGAAGCAACGGCAGAACCGCAGCCAAATGTCTGAAATTTAGCGTCTTTTATAACATTTCCGTCTAATTTTAAATATAATTTAAGCGAGTCACCGCAAGCAAGAGAGCCGGCTTCGCCGATTAAATCCGCGTCCTCTATTTCACCGACATTTCTCGGGTGTCTGTAATGCTCTAAAACCTTTTCAGAATATTCCCACATAACATGTACCTTTCGTTAGGAAAATTTCCTCTTCAGTTGAATTTTCTTACGACTAAATTTTATAACAAAAAGTGAGAAAAGTACATTTTAAAATTTAAGATTTTTTTACATTATAGTAACTGACAATAACATCAAGAAAGAATTTTAAATCTTCCAAACTGCTGTTATCTAAATATTTTTCAATATCATTCCGGTAATACTTTTGGGGCTCATGCTTACTAAAGTCAAAAAGTTCTCTTTCTGTTGTTTGAAGTGCTTGCGCAATTTTTTCAAGAGTTTCTGCTGTCATAAAACGCTTACCACGCTCTATGTTACTCAGATTTGGGGTATCCATGTTTATACGTTCGGCAAGTTCTTCTTGCGAAAGACCCAATTTCTTTCTGAGAACTTTAATTCTTGCCCCTAATTTTTCTTTTAAAGTTTGCATATTAATCCCTTTAATATAAATCTTACTTTCTTAATTA
>CAZXQM010000009.1:0-8775 GCA_964643455.1 uncultured Vampirovibrio sp.
TTTGTGATTATTTATAATTGGGTAGGTTATATCCTCTTGAATCTATCCGGTCTAAGAATAGCGGCTTGATTCTTAGCAGTATTAAATTAAAGGGATGTGAATGTCAAGTTAGCATCTCTAAAATTAAAGAAGGAATATAAATATGTTAAAAATCAGATTAAAAAGACTCGGTGCTAAAAAAGCTCCAACCTATAGAATAATTGTTATTAATTCAACTACAAAAAGAGAAGGTAAACCTATTGAAGAATTAGGTCATTACAATCCTAAGACAAAAGTTATGAAGCTTAATAAAGAAAGCGCTCTTGCGTGGATTTCAAAGGGTGCACAACCTACTGATACAGTTAAGTTCTTGATTACAAACTGCAATGATGACGGTACTTTGAATTATAAAAAACCGGAAGTTGTTAAATTGTCAAAGAAAGCACAGGCTAAGAAAGCTGCTGAAGAAGAAGCTAAAAGAGCTGCGGAAGAAGCTGCAAAAGCCGAAGCTGAAGCTACAACCGAAGAAGCTGCTGCTGAGTAGTAATAAATACAAAAAAATAGAACCGCAAATATTAATTGCGGTTCTATTTTTTTGTTAACTTTTTGAGAAAATCTTTTGTCCAGTTTATCATATTCGGATATCTTTTTGTATCGTGCCCTCTTTGAATCCATTCTTTTTCGTTTTCTTCTCTAGTTCCTATACCTTTAAGTGACTTATAGACAAAAGAATACATCCCCGTTCTGTCTGCTCCGGCTTTGCAATGAATATGAGCCTTGCCGTTATCTTTAGCAATATTTTTTATTAAATCTAAAAATGCAAAAATACCATTTTCTTTTGGATTAGCCGAAACTGTCGGAATATTGTGATACCTCATACCCAATGATTCTACAACATCTTTTTCAGAAAAATCCAACCCCGGATTTGTCATTGTTCTAAAATTAATAACATCTGTCACGCCTTGCTTTTTAAGCCATTTAAAATCTTCTTTCTGCGGCTGCGCCGAGCGGGAAAGAAAATTATCTATTCTGGCATAGTTGTCAGGTTTAGCTTTAAATGTGACAGGGATTACTTTCATTGTTTTATTCTACTATAAAATCATTATTTTGTATAAATTTTATCGCATCTTCTTTTGTAACAACATCGCCACTCAGCTGTGCTTCGTATAATTCATTCACAATTTGCCCCAAAAGAGGTGATGGTTTCAGGTTTAATAATTCCATAATTTCATTACCGTCAAGCAATTTAGGCAATGGTTCAAGCGTTTCACGTTTTTCAAGATAAAAATTCAGAAGAGCAGCTAGCCCATCAAGATTGTTCTTTACCATCTCTTCCGTAACATCCACTCCTCTTGCTGACAACCTGTCTGCACGGGCTAAAACAATATTATCTATTACATTATCCCCCATTTTTCTTATATACCGCATTTTAACTTTTTCATTCAAATCCGGTGCTATTATTACATTAGAAGGGTAAATGTGATTTTTTATCATACAAGAAATATATTCAACTTGTTTTTTAGAAAATTTAAGATTTTTTAGTAACGGAACAACCATTTTTGAGCCAACATCATCGTGTTTAATAAACCTGTGTCTTCCATTGGGTTCAATTGTCCAAGTAGAAAATTTACCGATATCGTGAAGAAATCCTGCCAGCTTCAGGTGATTAATCCGTGGAAATCCTCCAAAATCAATTCTGTCTAAATGCTCTTTTATTTCTTGCGAAGCATTTGCGTACTGAATTTCAATTTGTCTTACGGTTTCCACCACATGATGGAACAAATCCAAATGGTGATGAGTATTCGGCGGAACTTTTTTCATCTCAATTATGCAAGGGAAAAATTTTTCCAGAAGTCCAAAATCATCCATTCTCAGAAGTGTCTGGGAAGCCCGATTTCCTCCAAACAATTTCATGATTTCATAATGTATTCTCTCCGGCGCCGGATTAAGCGCAATAGGCGAATATTTCTTTATTGCAGTTTCTAAATCCGGAGTCATTGTAAATCCTGTCGTTGCTGCAAACCTGAACGCTCTTAAGATTCTAAGCGGATCGTCTTCAAAATTTTTATCTTCTACATGCCGCAAAACTCTGTTTTTTAAATCATTCACTCCGTCTGTAACGTCGACAAACCTGTCATTACTTAAATCATAAGCAATCGCATTTATAGTAAAATCGCGTCTTTTCAGGTCTTCTTCAATTGTTTCTCCCTGAAGTTCCGAAATATCAAAAAAATTAATTTTATCCTCTAAAACTACACGGTATATTTTGTTTTCGGAATCCAATACAATAAAGGTTCCGTTAAAATCTCCTGCAAGCTTTTGGGCAAAACTCTCCGCACCTCTTATTGTAATATCTCTGTCAGTAGTGGTTTTACCCAACAGAAAATCACGCACAGCCCCGCCAACCAGATAACCTTCGTGAATATTAGTTAGAATCTCATCCCTGATATTCATAAATAATATCTCCCAGAGCCGTTATTACTGCCGTATCAGCTTTCAAAATTAATTCACCAAGACTTATTAAAGGTAAGTTTTTGTCCCTGAAATATTGAAATTCTCTTTCTGAAAATCCGCCTTCCGGACCAATAATTACAAGAAATTTTTCTCCTTTTTTAATTGGATTTTCTCTCAAATACTGTTTTAAACTCTTTTCTGATGAACGCTCTGCAAAAACTATAACTCTGTCAAAGTTATTATCTAAAACATCCGGCAGAGTGGAGAGTTCATGGCAAGTAGGAATCTTCGCCCTTTCGCACTGCTTGGAAGCCTCATACATAACTCGCTGCCACTTTTCATGTTTGTCAACTTTTAAAGCGCAATTATCCGTTGCAACCGGAAAGATTTCTCTTATTCCGAGTTCTGTTGCTTTTTCCATAATTGTAAGCTGCGAGTCGCTTCTCAGAGGACTTTGAGCTAAATACAAATCAAAATCCAAGTCCCTTTTTGATGGATAAGATTTTTGAATCTCGCAAATAATTTCTTTAGAGCTAATCTCTTTTATCACAGTTTCGTATTGAATCTGATTATCGTCAATGAGTAAAAGCTTTTCACCAGATCTTGCGCGCAGCGAACGCGCTATATGACGGTAATTATCAGCATCTTTTATTGTAATCAGAGGCGGGTTAATTATATTTGAACATTCCCCTTTATTTTTCCATTTTTCCCCTATAAAGAAGTGCGGCATGATGTTTCTCTGTACTCCGTTTTGAATTTTTTAACAAGTGTCACTAACATTATTGTACACAAAACAATTGCAGAAATTTCAAGACTGTACCAGAAACCTAAAAGATTTAATTTAAGTTTCAACCCGAAAAAGCATCCGAGCGGTATAGAAATCAGCCAGTATGCAATGAAATTTGATAACATAACAACTTTTGTCTGCTTGATTCCCTTAAACACACCTGCAAGCGCAACCTGTAAGCCGTCGAAAACCTGAAATGCACACAACAAATAAACAACCGGAATACAAACTTGCACAAGTTTTGCATCTTTTGTAAACAAACTCAATAGAAATTCCGGAAAAATTCCAACAACAATTGCCGAACAGGTCATAAAAGCCACACACATCCCGATACCTGTGTAAGCATAAGTTCTAAGTGACTTAAAATACTTTGCTCCGTTTGCAAATCCAACTTTAACAGCTGTTGCATTTGAAATTGCAAGCGGAACCATAAATGAAACGCTCGTGAGAGTGCAGACAATATTTTGAGCTGCTGCATAAATTCCGGAAATTCTGCCTAAAATTATTGTAATAGCATTAAATCCGATAAACTCTATCATTACAGCAAGAGAAGCCGGCACTCCGACTCTTATCATATCCTTGTAATAATTTTTATCCTTATGATACTTAATGTTTATTTTCCTGTAACAGTAAATCAAAAGCACAATTCCCATAATATATCTTGTAATTAAACTTGCCAGTGCAAGCCCTGCCGTCCCCATCTCCGGAATTATTCCCCACCCGAAAGCTAAAATAATATTTAATCCGAGATTTATAAAGATACAAATTACTGTCAAAATATTGGGAAAAACAACTATTTCAAACGCCTGCAAAAATTCTTTTATTACACAGTGTATGTAAGCTCCGAATACAGAAAACGCAGTTATCCAGAAATAGTCTTTTATTAATGGCACAAGTTTTACCTCAAATCCGAATTTATCAATCAACGGAATGAAAGCTGCAATTACAACTGACATTATGACAGACAGAATAGAAGCAAATTTTAACGATGGATAAAAATATTTTTCCGCTTCTTTACCCTCACCGCGATAGTTTGAAAGAATAGCAGATGTACTTCCGAGAATCCCGATTCCGAAAATCATAATACAATTAATAATAGCAGTTGCAAGACTAACCGCCGCAAGAGTATCTGTAGAATATCTTCCCGCAACAATTACATCTCCTACACCTATCATAATAAAGCCTAAATTCCCCAGTATAATAGGACCTGCAATATTTGCAATATCTCTTATATAAAAATTTCTGACTAGCATAATAAAAATATTATATAACAAAATTTTGACAAGGTTTTATGCTTGATTTACGATAAAAAAATAAAATATGAGGGAACTACGGTGGAAATCCGTGACTGTGCCGCAACCGTAAAAGCCGGAACACTCTTGCTTTTGTCTAAAGCAGGACAAAGTAAATAAATACAAACTGCGAGTCACAGTATTGTATAGAGCTTTCTTTGCGGCACATAATATAGCAAGCAAAGGAAGTTTTTTTATTGGCTGGAATAAATACAGGAGCAAAAGTTAACACAGGAACCTGCCCGCACGGGATGTCACCGGGGGCCTGTCCTATATGTTCCGGAATGGGCGGCGGAAGTAAAAGAATGGGCGAACGTCCGCAAAAAGCAGGAGAATGGAGTTATCATCAATGCGCAATGGTAGGTGCTATGATGAGAGCCAGAGAACAAAGAATTGAAGCACACGAAAAAAATCTTCTTAATCACGCACAGCAACTTAAGCAATTTCAACAAAATCTTGAAAAAGTAATTCAAAAAATGATTGCATTCACCAATCAAATCTCAAACAGCTTTATTTTTAAACCTGTTGTGTATACAATTAATAATATCGTCGTTCCTATATTAAATACGGTTAGAAATTTACCAAACATTATTTCTAATATTATAGACAAGATATCCCAAATAAAAGAAAAACTTGTTGATATTCAAGACAAGTTAACCGCAATATTTGGAGAAGCAAAAGCTTTTATTGAAAAGAAAGTATCTGAACTTGTAAGTAATATAAAATCTAAGTTTGAAGATCTTTTGAAAATCTTCAAACGTGAAAATGCAAAAGATGATGATACAAAAATAGATGAAGATAAAAAAATATTTAATCTAAAAACCATACTACACAAAATCATTCGCAGAAAGAAAAAAGATGATACCGAAAGTCAATCAGGATCTTGAATCTTCAAGACATCAAAAAAACATGACAAAAACACAAGTGAAAAATGACACCTACATTAAGGAAGGTGTTATTGTAAATACGTTTGTTAAAGATCCTCTGCTTGACGGTCCAAAGGCAGTCCCTCCTTTTCTTACCCCTTTGGATGAAACGTATGATACTCTTGTTATTTCCGATTTAAATATCGATATGCCGCAAAGAGTTTATGAAAGAGAAGACAGCAAGAAAAATCCACTTTTACCTTTATGCGGTGCTACAATCGGAGTAATGGCTCTCTTAGGCGGATTCACCGCAATGATGAAAAAATTTTCCAAAGGTAAATTAGAAAGTTCAAAAGAATACCTCCTTCCGGGAATTACCAGAAATCACTGTATTAATGACGAGATTCACCAGAGCATTTTCAGTATGATTCAGTCACCGAACAGAAAAACAATTCTTGCATCACTCGGTGTAATAACCCTCGGCTCTATGGCTTTTATGGGGAAAATATTTATTGACGGCTTTAAAGAAGTATGGGTAAAGAAGCAGGAAGCCGATATTCAAAAGAATTTGCAGGAAAATTTAATCGCCGTTGAAACCCAATCATTCTCGGGGAAAATACAGATTATAAGAAGTATGTTAGCTTCTAAAGCTAAAATATTTTCTCAGGAACTTACAGACAATAATAATTCTAGCAATACTTCTTTCAAAGGGAAAGAAAAGAACGAAAAAAATCAGGAAAATAAATCTCTTCTCATTGCCGGCGGAATAACTTTGCTTACAATTCTCGGGCTGGGATATTGGGCTGCAAAAAACATTAGAAAAAGCGACGAATTTATCTCCAAAGGGATTAAAAATACAAGAAAAGGACTTGATAATATTATACAAGATTTTAATCAGAATAAACCAATCGGAGAACTGCAGGGGCATAATGGAGAAATTTTGAAAGGAAAAGAAGCATATAAATTGCTTATTGAAAATCTTCTGGAATCAGTTTATGCAAAACCTGATGAAGTCAGACAGACCGTGGATAAAATGAATTTACCACCGGAAGAAAAAAACGAATACTTGAATCGACTTTTGGACAGTATGAATCAGGCAACAGAGAAAGTTAACCCGATGATGGGAGGTAGCGGCAGAAACAAGATTACGTATTTTTCTCACGTTAATGATTATCTCTCCTTCTTCTATGATTGGCTTATGAACCCTAAAAATCCGCAATTTAAAAATTTATTCTTCGGAATAGCTGGTATTTCTGCACTTGCTTACGGCGGTAAAGCTGCTGCCGAAGCCGTAAAAGAGGTTCAGGTAAAAAAATATAATGCAGAAATCGAACTGGATTTGCAAAACAGGCTTGTTTCCACCGAACTTAGAAATTTTAAAGCTAAAAAAGAGTCTGCAATAGAACCTCTTTGCGATGAATTTTTCAGGCAAAAAGAAAACGGAAAATCCTCTGAAGAACTGAAAATTATAGCAGATAATATATTATTTGAAATCAAAAACGGACCGCCGTTTGTTTATTCATAACAAAATTTTTCCATTGCTTTTACAAAACCATCATTAAAAACAGTATCAGTTACATAATTTGCAACCTGTTTTAATTCGTCCGTTGAATTACCCATTGCAACTCGGATACCTCCGGCTTTTAAAAGCGCTATATCATTATTCTGATCTCCGATTGTTAAAGTTTCCTCTTCCTTTATCCCCCAATAGTTCTGTAAAAATTGAACTGCGCAGTACTTTGACGCTTCTTTGTTCGAAAATTCCAGAAAATATGGAGTAGATTTAACAATATAAAGTTCCGGAAAAATCTCCGGAAGCTCCTTCTCTAAACGGTCAATTTTATCCGGATTATTATAATCAATTGCTAAAAGTTTATTTACCTTATCCTTTTTTATATCTTTAAAAGAGCATACCTCGTAGTGTGTATGCAGATTGCTACAGTACCTTTCTATCTCATAACATTTCTTTTCCGAGTATAAAATATCATCATTATAAAGATTAATATGAATATTTTCCGCTTGTGCCCAGACTAAAATTTTCTCGGTCTGTTCAGCAGTCAGGCATCTTTCATACAGAGTTTCGTCTCCGGATTTAATCAAACCACCCTGATACGATACAACCGGAGTATCAAGACCTAAGTCTTTCGCAATAAGACAAGCTGCAGCATTCATTCTGCCGGTTACAAGAACAACTTTTATTCCCATTTTACAGAGTTTTTTAACACACTGCTTAACTCCTTCGGTAAAATTACCCTCAGGAATTAAAAGAGTACCATCAATATCTGTTGCAACAAGTTTTATCATGATTTCATCTTACCATAAAAAAAACGCCCGTAGGCGTATAAATCTGGTTAATTAATAAGGTATTTTAATAAGGTTATTTATGTTAAATTTTTGTTTTCTTAAACCAATTTACAGGATTTAATTTTGAAAATAAACCAGTTTTTTTAACCGGTGTTTTTTTACCTCTGCTTCTAAATACCAACGCAAGAGAACCAATCATAAGAACTCCTGCTGCAATACCTTTTACAGCCTTAGGAATTCTGTCAAGAAATGGAACTGATCCATCCAAATGAGAAGATATATTTCCGCCCACATCATTAAACCCACCCCAGGCATTAAACCCGGCATGAGAATCTGTACCGATTCCACCAAGTCCAAACGCATTCAAACCTGCACTCGATTCAGTACCTATACCCTGTACTCCCCAAGCATTATGCCCAGTGCCGGAATTTTCAGAATGATGCATTCCCAAAGGAGAAGAATAAGAAAAGCTATCTCCTGACTTTCCATGATTTTGATACAATGCACCCTGCATCGCACTGGTTAGATACGGATTTGCCATCCCTGTAAGCGGTACAGGATTAACACTACTATTGCATAGTTCATACGGTGCATAATCAATGATTCCCTGAGCATACAAGCTATTTAATGTAAACGGTGATACTGTCATATTAAAAATACCTTTCCACACACATATATAAAGTTATTTTTTGTAAAAAAATTGCTTTATTTGTAAAGCTTTGTTACGATAAATTTTATGAATAATATAAAATTTTTCAAAAAACACTGGCACATAATATTAATTAATATCTTAATAATTCTGGCATTCATATTGGGTTACGGAAGATACGGAGATATTATTTTTGACTCTTTTAGAGAAGCTTATATTCCCTCACAAATTATTAAAGGGCAAGTTTTATACAAAAATATCTTTAATATTTATGCGCCATTTTCATATTTATTCAATGCCGTTTTGTTTAAAATATTCGGAGTAAAACTATCCGTTTTATATTGTGCCGGATTAGTTACAACTCTAGGAATTTCAGATCTTATCTACGTTATTGCTAAAAAGTTTTTAAATAAGAACTTTTCTCTAATTATCGTTTCTTTTTTC